>NZ_CP015110.1:3300000-3383728 GCF_001612555.1 Acinetobacter sp. TGL-Y2
ACGCAGAAGCAGAACAGCACAGCTTGGCGGCAATGTATGCATTACTGGCTCGTCATTTAGACTAATATACTTTTCACACAAAAATTGGTTAAAATCAATTGAGAAACATAAATAAATAATGAGGATAAGATAATGACTGAAGCTACTTGTGTCTACTGCGATCATGATGAATATGATGTCATTGATAAAAATGATTTTGGCGTAATTTTGCCTGAGCAGAAACCATTGACTAAAGGACACTCTGTCATTGTTCCACTCAGACATGTGAGTTCTTTCTTCGAAATTACCGATAAAGAACGCAAGAGTTTGCAGTCTTTACTGGAATTGGCACGCAATGAATTGCAACTTCGCCATCAACCTGCGGGTTTTCATGTTTCATTTAATGATGGTCATGTGTTTGGTGAAGAGGGTTCTGATCACTTGCATATTCACATTATTCCGCGCTATGAAAACCAAACCTTGAAGCTGGATGGGCGTTGGGGCGTGGTCAGCGAATAAGTTTATTCAAATCGAATACTTGTTAAAAAAAGATGCTTTGGCATCTTTTTTTATCTGCATCATTTTATGTATCGACTTTATTGCCATGCTCATAGATGGGATTGGTTATACTAGACGCCTTCATATTTTCCTGAGTTCTCATGTCCCCATTTTCTTTTTCTGATGCGCTTTTAACTTGGTTTGATCAACACGGACGCCATGATCTGCCTTGGCAAATTGCTGATGATCCGTATAAGGTTTGGGTTTCAGAGATTATGTTGCAACAGACTCAAGTGAAAACAGTGCTGCAATATTATGAACGATTTATTCAGCGCTTCCCAACCGTCCATGATTTGGGTCAAGCTCGTTGGGATGATGTTGCACCCTATTGGGCAGGTTTAGGCTATTACGCTCGCGCACGTAATCTGCATAAAGCGGCAGGCCTAGTCAGCCAAAAAGGCGCATTTCCTCAAACACTGGCTGAATGGATAGAACTGCCGGGTATTGGCCCGTCAACAGGCGGTGCGCTGATGTCACTCGGTTTACGCCAATACGGCGTGATTATGGATGGCAATGTTAAACGGGTGTTGTCACGTTTTTTCGCCATTGAAGATGATTTAAGTAAACCGATACATGAACGTGTGATGTGGCAACTTGCAGAACAGCTCTGCCCGACCCTGCGTAATCATGACTATACCCAAGCGATTATGGATTTGGGTGCCACCATTTGCACCCCGAAAAAACCGCTGTGTCTGTATTGCCCTATGCAACAGCACTGTAAAGCCTTTCAACAGGGTTTAACGCTAGAGCTGCCTTTTAAGAAGCCCAAAAAAGCGGTGCCAATCAAACATGCGAAAGTACTTTTAATCCAAGCGCCAGACCGTAGCTGGTTATGGCAACAACGACCGCATTCGGGACTTTGGGGTGGTTTGTGGACATTGCCTATTATCGAAAATGATCTAGAATTTGAGCGTCAGGTTCAAGAGTTTAAACTTAAAACACAGCTCAAACCTGTGCAAATCTCACATAGCTTTACCCATTTCACCTGGATTTTAGAGGTATATATTTTTAGCATTGATGCAGATGAACAAGAATTTATTCAAACCGAATTGGGTGGTGAATGGATTACATCGCAAAATGCGGCAGATTTAGGGATTCCCACCGCGATGAAAAAATTGATCTCAGCTGTTGATCTGTGACATATTCAAGTGAGAAATTTTTTGTATTGTCTAATTTAAGGATTGAGTGCTGACTATGTTATTCCGCTTTTGTTTCATCAGTTTTTTTGTACTTTTGATCTCGGCGTGTACCACAGCACCCAAAAAGTCTCAGCCCCTAGATCCAAATATCACGCAACGCTTGAAAAGCATGCCATTACCTGCTCGCTTACCCATTCCTGTAGATCAAGTTAAAAACAAACAGCTGAAAGATACCTGGGGTGCGTCTCGGAGCAGTGGTCGTATTCATGAAGGCATTGATATTTTGGCACCGAAAGGCACAAAGGTTTATAGTACAACCGATGGTCTGATTGGCAGTATGAAAAACAATAATCTGGGTGGCACAGTCATTTGGATTTTGGGACCTGCAGGCACTTGGCATTATTATGCGCATTTAGAGGGTCACAAACGTGGCTTAAAAGAAGGCGATTTTGTCAAAAAAGGCGCGCATATCGGTTATGTTGGCAATACGGGAAATGCACGTCATACTGCACCTCATCTGCACTATGGTCTTTATCTCTCAGGTCGGGGGCGCGGCGCAGTCAATCCTTACCCGTATTTACGTTAATGTGTTCGTTCATTCATTTTTAGTTTTAGGAAATATTCATGTCAGAAGCGTTGATCAATCGTCTCGTTGAGTTTGCAGAGTCCGGCAATCAGCAAAGGATTGTACTCAATGGAGTCACCCATCAAGGCTGGATCATGGAAATTAGTGAGGAAGCCCTCATGATCAGTACCGGCTTTGCAGAAAAATCAGGCCATGATGCATGGCTTAAATTTGAAGATTTAACCCAAGCTGAACTGTATTTCTGGGACAATCAGAACGATCTATGGGTTGAATTTAAAATATAGATTTTTTGTCTATGAACATGAAAATACTGGAGTACTAACTTGACAATACAGCGCTGCGGTTGGTGCTCCAACGATCCGATTTATATCGCTTACCATGATATGGAATGGGGCAAACCGAGTTTCGATGAACAGCACTTATTTGAAATGCTCTGCCTAGAAGGTCAGCAAGCAGGATTGTCTTGGATTACGGTATTAAAAAAACGGGATGCTTATCGCAAGCAATTTTTTAAGTATCCGATTGCGGACATTGCAGGCTTTTCAGATGAAGATTTGGCTGAAAAATGTTTAGATACGGGTTTGATCCGTCATATCGGAAAACTAAAAGCCATTCGTGACAATGCGATTGCTTGGGAAGCAATGAAAAGCCAAGGCATCCATCCAGTCAACTGGCTTTGGGATTTTGTTGAACAAAAAACCATGTGTAATCATGTAGCTGATTATAAAACTGCCCCTGCTCAAACCGAATTAAGCCTTAAGCTTTCCAAAACCTTAAAAAAAAATGGCTTTAAATTTGTCGGTCCAACCACCGTCTATTCATTTATGCAAGCCGTGGGTATGGTCAATGACCATGAAAACCATTGCGCTCAAAAATAAAAATTATGCTCTATCTTTAACATTATGCTCTGCTCATATTTTTAAGCGCTTGGTCTAGAATTTTAATTTTTCATAGCGCTCTTTTATAATGATATACCCCCTATTTATTCTCCTCTTAAGCGAGAAATAAAAGCGATGCATGAAAGCGCTCTCAGTTTGATCTAAACCACGCATTGAGCCCTCACCCAGTCTGCCAAAACATCAATGGCTTTTTTTAATTCCTCAGAAAGCTCATGACCTGCATTTAAACGAATACAGTTTTTGTAGCGACTTTCTTCACCAAACACTTCACCCGGCACAATATTGATTCCCTGCTGTTTCGCATAGTAATACAGCGCTAAGCCATCAATATGAGTAGGCATTTGCATCCAAAGTGCATAGCCCCCTTGTGGTTGGCTTAAGCCAATTTTAATGCCCTCAAATGCTTTAAATAAATAATCCCGATACTGCTCAACCTGAAGACTGATCTTGGGTTTCAATTTAAGCAAATGGTCACGATAGGCTCTGCTGTATATCAAATCTGCCAAACCAAGTTGCAAGGGTGTATTGACACTGACATTTTTAGAAATTAACTGCGCTTTAAGGGCGTTTAATGATTTGGGTATACAGAACCATCCTACCCGATATGCTGAAGACAATGACTTAGACACTGATCCACAAAAAATCACATAACCGTCTTGATCCCAATGTTTAATGGGTAAGGGGCGTTGTAAACTAAAACTACATTCTGCATAAATATCATCTTCAATCACATAACATTGGTATTTGGCAGCCAATTGCGCAATTTTTTCTTTTTCAGCATGGCTCAAACAAAATCCCAAAGGATTCTGAAAATTCGCTGTAATCAAGCAGGCTTTGGCTTCTGATTGTTGCATCGCTCGCTCTAAACTGTCTAAATCAATCCCTTGAGTATCAGCAGGAATTTCAACAATTTTTCGCTTGAGACTGCCCAGCAATTGCAACTGTCCATTAAAGTTGGGTGTAGGGACAATCACACTGTCCCCCACCTCCGTCAAGGTTTGTACCATAACGGACAATGCAGGCATACAGCCATTGCTAATGTAAATATCTTCAGGACTCAGATAAAAACCATCTTCCGCCCAATGATCCGACAATGCCTGTCTTAAATGCAAATGTCCTTGTTTATCACTATATAAAAAATCCTCAGGTTTACTGTTTTTTAACGCACGTTGAATAGATTTTCGAATAGCCTGGACAGGTACATGATTCGGCGAGATCTGGACTGAGCCTAAATGAATCAGACGGCTGTTGATGGACGCTTGTTGAATTTCCATCTGTAATTCTAAGTTACTAATTTCTCTGGGTGAGGCATTAAAATCTGGATGCTGTGGCAAATCAGCATCATGCTGATGTTTCTTAAGCAGATTCACGAAATAGCCTGATTTATTTTTTACTGAAACAAATCCTTGTGCTTCGAGTAATTCGTAGCAACGTGTTGCTGTGTTTAGACTGACGTGATTGAGCTTGGCAAATTGACGTAAAGAAATCAGTTTTTGACCGGCACTCAACTCCCCTTGAACGATTTTATCTTTTATCGATTCGGCCAAACTTTGATAATGGAACATCATCTGTACTCATTTTTTTAAATATTGTGTATCTGTATCTATCAGCATAACAGATTTATGCTCTTTGGCACGATCAAACAGATAAGGAGAATACGATGCAACACGATTTTAAAGAAAAAAATGCATATCCAACAAATACAATTTTATGCACATTTTTGGTTCTGGTGATCGGTTTACTGAGTGCTTGTGATGTACAGCAAACGAATCAACAAGCGCAACAACAGCACTTTGTTTGCAAGTCTTTAATTGATGGGTTTCTTAAAGCGGGAAATTTAGGACACTATACGCTACAAAAAATTCAACCCACACTGAATGATACAGCGACAGAACGAGCATATGTCTACGCTGTAGCAGATGATTACTTAATGAAACTAAACGTTCCTCGTCAGCAAAAGCTCAAGTTTAACTGTCAATATGAGGGTACTCAACGCTATACAGTGCAGTTGTTTAACCCAGAACATCAACGCTCAGAAAACTTGATCAGTCTTGATCTTCCAACGCAAAACACTATTCAAACACTGACAGCTTTTGCGCTAAAAAATCAATAAAAATCCGAACACGTTTGGGTAGATGCTCTTGCTGATAGTACACCGCATGAATACTTTGGTAATCGTGCTCAATTTGATCCTCAAACAAAGCAACCAAACGATTTTTTTTAAGATCTTGAGCAATCATAAAAGCAGACAAACAGGTAATGCCTAAGCCCTCAAGTGCCAAGCGCCGAACCGTTTCGCCATTTGAGGCCTTGAGTTTTGGTTGCACCCTAAGTGGTTCATCAGCGATATGAAGTGGCCACGTATTGAGGTGTTGTACCTTACTAAAACCAATGACACAATGATTTTGAATGTCTTGCGGATGCTGAGGATGACCATTGTTGGCTAAATAATCTGGACTTGCCACGATATAAAGACGGCTTTTACAGATCAATTTAGCATGTAGGCTTGAATCTGTGAGTTCACCAAAACGAAACGCAATATCTGTTTTATGTTGTAACAGATCAATCACCTGATCATGGCTGTTTAATTCAATTTCAATCTTTGGATAAAGCTGATTGAATTCTTTCATTAATGGGGCAATCACATGCAATACGAAAGGCGTGGCTGAATCTATCCGAATAACTCCTGAAAGATCACGATCCGATTTGAGTAAACTTTCTTCAGCTTCATTCAGATCATTTAAGATTTTACGCGTTTTGTCTAAAAACAGTTCTCCTTCTTGTGTCAGTTTCAAGGAACGTGTAGTCCGCTCAAGCAAGGTCACATTTAACTTACTTTCTAGACGGCTTAAAGATCGACTTATAGCTGAATTGGTTTGAGAAAGATGCTCGGCTGCTGCAACAATTGAACCACTATCTACGATGCTGACAAAATTTTTTAATTCGTCAAATGTTGATTTCAAAGTTATTATCTCACTGCAATTCTTGATTTTTATTCAATAATATTTTGCAAGTTTTAGGCTGTTTAGACAACCCTTAAAAACACACAATAACCCCAATCATCATTTAGTAGCGAAGACTCTGATATGTCCCAAAAAGAGACACCATCATGAAAATAAATTTTCCATTACTGGCACTGGCTATCGGTGCATTTGCCATTGGTACCACAGAATTCTCTCCAATGGGGTTTCTCCCCCAAATCGCAGAAAATTTAGCCATCTCAATTCCAACTGCGGGCATGCTCATCACTGCCTATGCTTTGGGTGTGATGATTGGCGCACCCTTCATCACATTAGGGTTTGGACGTTTTTCAAGACGTAAAGCACTCATTATTTTGATGGCAATTTTTACCTTAGGAAATCTATTGGCTGCGATTGCGCCCAATTACTGGGGGTTGATGGCTGCGCGAGTGATCACCAGTTTAAATCACGGTGCATTCTTTGGGATTGGTTCAATTGTTGCAACCAGTGTGGTCGCTAAAGATAAACAAGCCAGTGCAGTTGCTATGATGTTTATGGGACTGACCCTTGCCAATATTGGTGGCGTGCCTCTCGCGACATGGATTGGACAAAATATTGGTTGGCGTATGGCATTTGCTTTGATTGCGGTGCTGGGTATCATAACCATGCTCTCACTGTGGAAAGCGCTTCCAGAAGACAAGCTCAATCAAAAACCTGATGTTAGAGCTGAACTCAAAGTCTTGGCACGTTTGCCCGTGGTTTTAGCCTTACTCACCACCGTCATGAGCGCTGGCGCCATGTTTACGCTCTATACTTATATTGCACCGACTTTGCAAAATATCACACAGGCCACGCCGACGACGATTACCTTCATGCTGGTTTTGATTGGTGTTGGTTTCTCCATCGGTAATCATTTTGGTGGCAAGTTTGCCGATCTATCCTTAAACAAAACGCTAATCGGTTTTTTAATCTTGCTGATGCTGATGATGTTGCTGTTCCCTATTTTGGCTAAAACTGCACTTGGTGCAGGGATTGCGTTAGTGGTCTGGGGCGCCGCAGCATTTGCTGTAGTGCCTCCCTTACAGATGCGGGTGATGTCGGTTGCACATGAAGCGCCGGGACTGGCTTCATCCGTCAATATTGGTGCATTTAATCTGGGCAATGCTTTAGGGGCAGCAGCCGGTGGTGCGGTCTTGAGCATGGGTATGACTTATGCTGCAGTCTCAATCACAGGTGCAGTACTCTCAGCACTAGGACTCATCTTGGTTTTGATTCAAATTAAACTGAGTACAGTAACTAAAGTGGCTTAAGACTTGGCTGTGAATCATTCATTATTCCCATCTTAAAATAAAAAACCTGCATATTTGCAGGTTTTTTATTTGCCTATACTTGGTTTTATTATTCTTTCAAAATCGCAGGTAACTGAGGATTTTTTCTACTGGGCTTTGCGAGTTCCACTTTCATTTTTTGTAGCATTTGATAAGGCTGTTGTTGCACAAACATATTGGTCACACTTTGCGGGATTACCCCTTCAGGATCCGCATAGCCTGTAGTCACCACTTTGACTTTTCCCTCACCCACTGGGCTAAATACCCAATCTCCTTGGTATTTTTGCAAACGAATATAAGTTGGATTTTTGGCTTTGCCTTGTTGAATGGCTTTATTTTTAATTTGAATATGACCATTGGCATCTTTACGCAGTGTACCTTGAATAATCAAATCTCGATCTTTTAAGGGAAATGGAAAATCAAGCACCATATACAATTTGAACTCCCCTTTGCTTAAGTCCTGAGACAGCACTTGGGTCGATGCAACGTTGGGAATCCATGTTTTGGCATTTTCCACATCTAAGACAATCCCAACCGCACGTTCTAAGCTGGTATTTAGTGTGGTTTCTGCCCGATAGGAAACAACTGGATTTTGTGGGTCTTGTACCGTCCAGACTTTGATGTTGTTTTTATCGATACGGAGTTTAGCGGTATCGGCTGCGATAGCAGCGGTGGTCAGGCATAACCCACTGACAACAATTGCCATCACTGTATTTTTATTTTCCATATACTGAATCTGCTTTTTTAATTATTTTATCAATGATCATAACCATGATCGAGATGCCGAGGCTGAATACTCGCATCTCATGTTTAGATGGACAGATTAAATCTGAATATCATTAAAACCTAAAACATCTTTCATGTCATATTTTTTTGCTTCTTTTCCGACGACCCAAGCCGCAGCACGAACAGCGCCAGACGCAAAATTCATACGGTTGGTGGCTTTATGGGTAATTTCAACGCGCTCGCCTTCACCAATAAACATCGCCGTGTGCTCACCGACAATGTCACCACCACGAATGGTTTGAAAGCCAATACTTTGACGCTCACGAGGACCAGTATGCCCTTCACGGCTATACACCGCGACTTTCTTTAAGTCACGACCTAAAGTATCTGCAATCGCCTCGCCCATCATTAAGGCTGTACCGGATGGCGCATCTACTTTATGACGGTGATGCGCTTCAATCACTTCAATATCCACCGTGTCGCCAAAGACTTTAGACGCAAGCTCTAACAGTTTGATTGAAACGTTTACACCCACCGAATAGTTTGCAGCGTAGACCACTGGCGTTTCAGTTGCAGACTCATCGAGGAAGGCTTTTTGTTCATCATTCATGCCCGTTGTACCAATGACAATCGCAACACCCGCTTCACGGCAGAGTTTTAAATGCTGCTGTGTTGCTTCTGGAGCCGTGAAATCAATCACCACATCACAATCTTTCAAAACTTCTTTTAAGTCGCCAACCACTTTTACGCCAACATGACCAATGCCTGCAAGTTCGCCTGCATCTGCACCCACCAAGCTGCTTTCTGGACGTTCAACCGCTGCTGCCAGTTGATATCCTGCTTCTTTAACCGCTTGAATGAGGATGCGTCCCATACGACCGCCTGCACCTAGTACACCAATGCGTGGAGCTGCTGACATAACATATTCCTAATGTTGCCTTAAAATTGTCCTTACTATAGCAAAACTAAGATCAGACGCTAAGTTTCCGCCTTTAAAATTCAAATAAAATATCCTCATCTCATCGAATATAGCACTTTGTGAGTACCAATAAATCGTAAATACAAATTATAATTATTATTTTATTCGGTTTTTCAGATTACAAAATTTAGACTATGATCTATGCATCTTTAAAGTAAGATTAAAAAAGGATTTCTCATGTCAGATCAACAGCGTAAAAATGCAATGATTCGCTCGATTCAAGACCTTCAACTCTCCAATGCACTGATTTTAGCACTCGATCATGCAAAAACTGCGGCTTCTGTTGAAAATGCAGTCAATGAATTGATGCGTTATGCTGAACATTGGAACTAAATTGGAACTAAGCAGTTCACTTCAAGAGCGGTAGACCTTTGGGTTTAGATAGCATTCAGCTTGGCTAAAGGAGGGCACTTTGGAAAATACTTTACTTTAATGGTGTATTTTAAATAAAGATTTACACTTTTCTACTTTGGGCTGTCTGAGCCTTAAAACCACTGAAATATAGATGACAACGGCATTTGCACTGACTTGGTTTATCTTTATATCAAAATATGTTCTTATTATCTCTGCATTTTTAATCGAATTTACATTTGATCTTCACAGTTTCTCTGCATTGTTTCAGTAAAGTATGAAAATGAAAACACTAAAGGTAAATGAGGGCGCAATATGAAAAAGATTTTGACCGTTGTGACATTATCTTTCAGTACAATGTTTGCTGCAAACTTTGCTGCCGCCGCACCTCATTCAAATGAATATCAGAATAATGACAACCGTGAGCGTGGTAAAGGCCATGAAAAACGTGCGCAACGTGATTTTGATTCGGAGCAACAGCATCAAGACCGTCGTAAATACAGAGAAGAACGCGGTGTAAAACGTCTACAAGAGCATAAATGGCAAACGGGTTATGTGATGCCGCAGCATTATCGTGGTAACAGCTATAAAACTGAGTATAAAGAGCATAATTTGCCTAAACCCTCTCGTAATCAGCAGTGGTACAAAATTAACAATGATTACATTTTGGTCGACTCTGAAAGCAACAGCATTTTAAAAATCCAAGAAGACTAAAATTCTTTTGTTTAAAAAGCCCAAACTCGATTTGGGCTTTTTTATGTCATATCAATGATGCATCGGTAAAGCCCTGATTAATTTCTAGCCAAAGCATTGTCTATATTGGCGTGTGCTGAAATTTCACCTCCATAGAGTCTCCACATATTTCACAAATCAACTAAATCTCTCCACGGTTTATCTCAAATGATTGCGTACCTTTGAACTATCGAAATATAGCAATAAAAGCTTAGAGGTAACCGACATGAAAAAAGTATTCACTGCAATTGCGATTTCTATGAGTGCCTTGATGGCGACTGCTGCCATGGCTGCTCCACAACATTATCAAGAGCATCGTGACAGCCGCTATCAATCGTCTAAACCTGCACCGCATTGGAACAACAAACAGCAGGATCATCGCTTCGATCGTGACGATCGTTTCGAGCGTAATGACCGCAATAAACCGTCTATTAATCCAAGTCGTGAATGGCGCACAGGACAAACCCTGCCTCGCCAATACAGCTCAGCGCGTTTCGAAGCAAATCGTGACCAAGTCAAACGTCTGCCAAAAGCAGGTCGTAACCAACAGTGGTACAAAGTTGGCGGTGACTATGTGCTCGTCAATGAGCGTAACGATCGTATCGTGAAAATCATCGGCTAATATTCTACCTTTCCTGCACAAAGCCCAAAGTTCCTTTGGGCTTTTTTTATGCTGCATCATGATCAAAGGTGTGGAATTGGTTTTTTTTGTTTAGAATCGACTTTACATAGACGATTTCTGACATTGGTAGACGTATGCAACCAGATTCACAAGAAACAACACAAGGCACTGCTCAGCAATATGTGCATTGGTTTCGAAACTCTGCGCCTTATATCAATGCTCATCGCAATAAAACTTTCGTGCTGATGTTTAGTGGCGACGCGGTTTTGGATGATAATTTTCAGCATATTATCCATGACATTGCGCTCCTCCACTCTTTGGGCATTCGCTTAATTTTGGTGCATGGTGCTCGTCCTCAAATTAATGTCAATTTACAAGAAAAAAATCTAGAGACGCCATTTCATAATCATCGCCGGATTACCACACGCGAGTCGCTAGCCTCTGTCATGCAAGCCGTCGGCGCTATTCGTTTACAAATTGAAGCCCTGTTATCTATGGGCCTGGCCAACTCACCGATGTACGGCGCACGTATAGATGTAGTGTCGGGTAATTTCGTCACGGCAAAACCGTATGGGATTCGCAGTGGTATTGACTACCAACTGACTGGCGAAGTGCGCAGTATTGATACCGAGGCGATTCAAAAACATTTAGATAATCACAATATTGTCTTGCTTGGCCCTTCAGGCTATTCAACCACAGGTGAAGTGTATAATTTACTGGCAGAAGAAGTGGCCACCAAAACCGCGATTGATTTACAAGCGGACAAATTGATTTTCTTGGGCAGTCAGCAAGGTCTACTGAATGAATATGGCAAATTGCTGCGTGAAATTACCCCGCATCAACTCGATCAACATATTACCAAATATCAAGACACACACTTTGAACTGTCGATTCATTTACAGAATGCAAAATTGGCTTCACTGAAAGGGGTCAATCGGGTGCATCTCATTTCTTATGCACATGACGGTGCTTTGATTGAGGAACTGTTCACCCGTGATGGTCATGGCACCATGATCACGGATGCGCATTATGAAGACGTACGTACTGCCAATATTCAAGACGTGGGCGGACTGATGAGCTTACTGCGTCCTTTGGAACAAGAAGGGATTTTGGTTTATCGGTCTCGTGAGCGTTTAGAAAATGAAATTGAACGCTTTGCTGTGATTGAGCGGGACGGAATGATTTTGGCTTGTGCTGCGCTCTACCCTATTCCGACCTCATCAGATGAGCAAAAATCTGCTGAGATCGCTTGTGTTGCAGTCCATCCAAGTTATCGAAAGTCCAATCGCGGCAGTCAAATTCTGCATTATTTAGAAGAAAAAGCCAAAAGCTTAGGTATTCAACAATTGTTTATTTTGACCACACGCACTGCGCACTGGTTCTTAGAACAGGGTTTTGAACATGCCAGTGTCGATGATCTGCCTCAAGCGAGACAAGCCCTGTATAATTTTCAAAGAAATTCTTTGGTCTGCAAAAAGTCACTTTAAACCGTGACTTTTTTATGGCTATATCTTTATTTTGCATTAACTTATTCCACGCTACTCAGAAAATTACTCTTTTTTTCTTTTTCAAAAAATCGACTAAGCATATACACTCCAGTGAAAATAAATTTTAAATATTTAAAATCAATAACTTAAAAAAATAAAATTTATAAAGCATTCCAAATACTATTTCAGATAATCAGACAAGCTTTTCTGTTTTGATTTTATCTTTTTTCTTCATTAGGAATCCCTCAATTGTTATTTTTTCCGCAAAAGAAAATTCATTAGCGTATGCATCTACTTGTTCAACTTTTTTTAATTTTGTTTTTCTTTAGGGATGCGACCAATCATGAACACCAGCCATTTAAAATCTTTAAAAAACACATTGATCCTCTCTTCAATGGTTGTTGGTGTGATGATGCTTTCAGGATGCAGCAAAAAAGAAGCCGAAACACTAACCTTAAATATCGGTTTTCAAAAATATGGTGTTTTGCCCATTGTAAAAGAGCGCGGTACGCTTGAAACTGCGTTAAAAGAACAAGGTGTCAATGTCCGCTGGGTGGAGTTTCCCGCAGGGCCGCAGTTGCTTGAAGGTCTAAATGTTGGCAGTGTGGTGTTTGGTGAGGCTGGTGAAGCACCGCCTATTTTTGCGCAAGCAGCAAATTCCAATTTGGTCTACATTGCCAATCAACCTGCAGCGCCAAAAGCAGAAGCCTTGATTGTACAAAAAGATTCAAACATCCAAACCGTACAAGACTTAAAAGGCAAACGGGTTGCCTTAAATAAAGGCTCTAACGTTCATTATCTGCTGCTCAAATTACTTGAGAAAAATAATTTAAAACTGAGTGACATTGAAGCGGTGTATTTGCCGCCCGCTGATGCGCGTGCAGCTTTTGAGCGTGGTGCAGTCGATGCATGGGTCATTTGGGATCCGTTCTTTGCCGCGGCTGAAGATCAAATTGGTGCACGTGTAATTGCAACAGGTGAAAATCTAGTCAGCAACCATCAATTTTATTTGGTGGATCGTAAGTTTGCTGAACAAAATCCTCAAGTCTTAAAAACTGTGGTCAATGAACTGAACAGCACCACAGCATGGGTGGCAAAAAACCCAGATCAAGCCAGCACACTCTTAGAAAAACCCACCGGCTTATCTTTCAATGTTCTTAAATCATCGATTTCACGCATGGGCTTTGGCGTGAGCCCAATTTCAGCACAGGTGGCTAAAGAGCAACAATACGTTGCCGATGCCTTTTATCAGCAAAAACTCATTCCAAACCAAATCAATATTCAAGCTGCCATCCTCAGCACAACTTCTGAAAAATAATGAGAATAGTCAATGAGAACCACACTGAACACTTATAAAACAATCGCTATTTCAGGATTCACAGCCCTTACTTTGGGACTTACAGCGTGTCAAAAAACTGAACAGACGAATACAGAGAAAAGCCAAGCTAAAACGACTGAGCAAGCGGTCGACAATATTTCAATTGGGTTTCAAAAATCATCATTGAATCTGTTGGTAGCGCGTGAACAAAAACTGATTGAAAAAGAATTTCCAACAGCAAAAATTGAATGGCGCGAATTCCCTGCTGGCCCGCAAATGTTAGAAGCACTTGCAGTCGGTGCGGTAGATCTTGGCTATGTTGGCAATACACCGCCCATATTTGCACAAGCAGCTGACAAAGATCTCAGCTATGCAGGCTATGAAGTTTACCCTGCGCATGCCTTAGCTGTGGTTTTACCGAAGCATTCTAAGATTAAAAGCATTGAAGACTTAAAAGGTAAGCGTATTGCACTACAAAAAGGTTCAAGCGCACATGAACTTTTAGCCAAAGTTTTACAAAAAGCTGGCTTGACTTGGCAAGACATCCAACCGATTTGGTTACCGCCTGCAGATGCTCGTGCGGCACTGGATAAAGGCTCAATTGATGCTTGGTCTATCTGGGACCCTTACCTCTCTGCAGTACAACTGACGGGTAAAGTGGATGTGCTCATTGATGGAAATGACTTCCCCAAAACCTATTCGTATTACATTGCCAATCCAAAATTCACCACCGCTCACCCGCAAGCTTTAGACAAAATTTTAAAAAGCTTAAATCAGGCAGACACGTGGATTGTAAACAACCAAAGCTTAGCGGTAGATCTGTATTCGAGTAGTACTGGGTTAACCAAGGACGTTGCAAAATCAGCGATTGATCGTCGTTTGAAACCTTCACCCATTCGTGCATTAAGCGATGAAAATATTCAATCACAGCAGAAAATTGCAGATTTATTTTATGCAGAGAAATTGATTCCCAAAAAAATCAATATTCAAGATGCCATCCCACATACAGTCGTTCATAAGTAATTTTTGAGCTATTCAGCAAGGACATTTGAGATGAAAATTTTTTGGTTTATTCCGACACACGGTGACAGTCGCTATTTAGGTACCAGTAAAGGCGCGCGCCAAGTTGATCATGCCTACATGAAGCAGATAGCGGTAGCGGTCGATAATTTAGGCTATGAAGGCGTACTCATTCCAACGGGTCGCTCATGTGAAGACCCTTGGATTACCGCAGCAAGCTTAATTGATGCCACCAAAAACTTAAAATTCCTCGTGGCACTTCGCCCAGGGGTGACCACACCTGCACTGGCAGCACGTATGGCGGCTACTTTTGACCGTTTATCGGGTGGTCGTGTTTTGCTGAACTTAGTGACTGGCGGAGATGAAGAAGAGTTAAAAGGTGACGGGGTTTATGAGGATCACTCGACGCGATATAAAACTGCCGCTGAATACACCAAAATTTGGCGTGAAATTTTAACCCGTTCACATACAGGTGAAAGCGTGACCTTTCATGGCGAGCGCTTACATGTCGATGATGCAAAATTATTGTATCCACCGATTCAAAAACCGTATCCACCGCTATGGTTTGGCGGCTCATCAGATGATGCGGTCGAGCTTGCCACCGAACAGGTCGATACCTACCTGACTTGGGGTGAACCACCTGCAGCAGTTAAAGAAAAACTTGAAAATGTCCGGGTTAAAGCCGCCGCACGCGGTCGTACTTTAAGTTATGGTATTCGTTTGCATGTGATTGTGCGTGAAACCCATGAACAAGCTTGGGCCGCTGCTGAAGAGCTGATTCAATATGTAGACGATGCGACCATTGCCGCTGCACAAGCCAAGTTTAAAAGCATGGATTCGATTGGTCAGCGCCGTATGGCTGAGCTGCATAACGGCGACCGCTCTAAACTCGAAGTGTCGCCTAACCTTTGGGCAGGTGTCGGTCTAGTCCGTGGCGGTGCAGGAACAGCATTGGTGGGTGATCCACAAACGGTGGCAGATCGGATTCAAGAATATGCTGACTTGGGCATTGATACCTTTATTTTCTCGGGTTATCCACATTTAGAAGAATCGATTCGTTTCGCTGAATTGGTGTTCCCTCTTCTTCCGCTTGAGACACGTCAAAAATTGGCGCAGCCCAATTTAACTGGACCTTTTGGTGAAATCGTCGCAAATAATTACGCCCCAGAAGAGAACAAAAAGGGTGATAAAAAACAGGAGCCAGCATGACCACGCGCTCAGAAACACCGACGAGAACTTCAATCGTTATCAGCAAAACCCACACTCAGCACACTCAAAGTTTGGTTTCACGTGGATCAAAACAACTCGGCCAGCAGTTGCTGCCTTGGTTGGTGCCGATTTTTCTCATCGCGCTTTGGCAGATGGCTTCATCAACGGGTATTTTAGAAAGTCGCGTACTGCCAGCGCCCACCGCAGTCGTGACGGCATTTTGGGGATTACTGATGAGTGGTGAACTGTGGAAACATGTTCAGGTCAGTGCTGGTCGTGCCCTCATCGGATTATTGATTGGGGGGGGACTGGGCCTGTTCTTGGGACTACTGAATGGTTCATCCAAAGTTGCCTCGACCCTACTCGACACCACCCTACAGATGATTCGTAATATACCTGCCTTGGCACTGATTCCATTGGTGATTTTATGGTTTGGGATAGATGAAACTGCCAAATTATTCTTGGTGGCAATTGGGGTGTTTTTTCCTATTTATATCAATACCTACCATGGGATTCGCTCAGTTGATCCGCAATTGATTGAAATGGGAAAAAGCTACGGACTTACCCGCTGGCAATTGTACAAAAACATTATTTTACCGGGCGCATTACCCTCTATTTTGGTGGGGTTACGTTTTGCACTGGGTCTGGTGTGGGTGCTGCTGATTGTGGCTGAAACCATTTCTGCACAGGCAGGCATAGGTTATATGACCATGAATGCGCGTGAATTTTTACAAACAGATGTCGTACTGGTCGGTATTTTATTGTATGCCTTGCTTGGAAAACTCGCAGACGTACTTGCCGTTTCACTCGAAAAATATTTACTGCGCTGGCATCCCGGCTATCAAAAATAGGAGCTGCTCATGACTGATTTAAGTATTCAACAATACGCGAAAGACCCGTATCCAGATCACCATATAAATGAATCGAATGCAGTGGACAACACCCCAATCATAGGTGCGGAAATTAATATTGAGCAGCTGTATAAATTTTATGACAAAGTCACTGTGCTTGAAGATTTAGACTTACAGATTGCGCCAGGTGAATTTGTCGCCATTGTCGGGCGTAGCGGCTGTGGTAAAAGTACCCTACTGCGTTTAATTGCCGATTTAGAGCAACCCAGTTATGGCGAAATCAAATTTAAGTCTGCACTGAACTTCCGTGAAGGCATTACCTCAGATGACATTCGTGTGATGTTCCAAGATCCTCGCCTGTTGCCTTGGAAAAGCGTACTGAAAAATGTACAATTGGGTTTAGACAACTCACAGCATGACAAAGCCAAAAACCTACTGAGCAAAGTGGGTTTAGATGAAAAAGCCGAGCTTTGGCCTGCACAACTCTCTGGTGGCCAGCGTCAACGTGCAGCTTTAGCACGTGCATTATCGCATACACCGCGCATCTTATTACTCGATGAACCCTTAGGTGCATTGGATGCGCTCACGCGTTTAGATATGCAGGCATTGATTGAGCGTTTATGGTTGGAACAAGGCTTTACTACGATTTTGGTGACGCATGATGTCAGCGAAGCAGTGCAATTGGCAGATCGTATTATTTTGCTGGACAAAGGTCGCATCGCACAACAATTCAAGGTCGATCTTGCACGTCCACGTCAGAAAAATAGTCAATTTGCAGCATTAGAACAGCAAGTATTGCAGGCAGTTTTATCCACCTAAATCCTAAGCAGCAACTTTTAAGGTATATATGGCCTATCGAAAAGTTGTTGCCTACTGTGCTTTTTTGAAAGCATTTTGCAGGTAATTATCCAGTTTTTATATTTCAAAATTACGTAATGGAGACTGACACGCATTCAAATGGTATAAAGATTAAACATTGAAATAAATTTGCTGCATATTTTTTGTCAGGTAAAACTGAAGCCTTGTTTATAAAAAGCATTTAATTGAATCGCTTATATCAATTTAATCACTTAAGAACACAATTAATCCTCATAAACTTCTTGAAATCCGACAATCCTTGTGCACAAATCATGCATTTTACCGTACAATTTATAGATCCTTTTTATTGTTAAATGACCAGATGGAACAGAAAAAAAGTACGCAAAAACGACAGCAACTTTTGGCTGCCGCTCTCGATGTTTTTTCTGTGTATGGATTCAGTGGTGCAAGTCTAGATGAAATTGCGCAATTGGCAGAAATGCACAAATCGAATATTTTCTATTATTACGAAAATAAAGAAGCACTTTACGTTGAAGTTTTAACGACAGTCATGCAAAAGTGGTTAGCCCCTTTGCAAATGCTGGAGGCAGAGCTTGAACCTGCAGAAGCCATTACTCAGTATTTGATGCAAAAAATAGAAGTGTCACGTACTCAACCGAAAGCGTCAAAGCTATTTGCTTTAGAGATTATTCAAGGTGCACCGCACATTTTACCTATTTTGAAAGGTCCACTGCGCAAGCTTTTTAAACGCAAGTCGAAAGTGATTTCAACATGGCAAGAAGAAGGTAAGCTTTCAGATAAAATTGATGCTGAAGTGCTGATCATTAACCTTTGGGGTATTACCCAAAACTATGCGGACTTTAGTACGCAAATTGAAATGGTCACAGGCAAAACTTTACGTAATCGCAGTATGTACCAACGTACGATTGAACATACAGTCCATATGATTTTGTATGGCATTTTGCCGCGTCCTGAATAAACCTCATTGCATTAATAAATAGATATTTTCATTTAAATATGTATTTTGGCATACGACCATAGAATGCTATGGTCGCCAACCCTCAAATCACATCATATCCAAAAAAATTAAATACTTCTCTATAATGACAATCATTTTTGAACGCCCAATACGCCGTTTTCATCCCAATCCAAATATGCAGTGTCATTTGCACTATCTGTAATATATTGAACAGAAATCAGCCTCAACTTAAGTTTTTGCATATTTTAGCGAGAGCATAATCTTCTGTATTCACTAAGTTGCACGGAAATTTGGGCATGCCTGTCTCAAACTGATCACCTGTGCCCAAAATCCCTTTAAAAAGGCAAATTTACTTGTCTAAATAGACTTTTAGGCAAGGCGAAAAAAATAAGTGCCCTTGATAAAACCCTTGCATGGTTTTGCTCATGACCAGCATCCACAGCATGATCAATATGCTGGCAAAACCGAACGCCACATGGCTTAATCCTACAAAGTGAGTCTGATGGGCAAGATTAAAAAATGCTAATGTAAATACCCCAAATGGAAAGGTTAAGCCCCACCAGCCTAAATTAAAAGGTAAGTCTTTGATATGTTTTAAGGTATTTAAAACCGCGATGCCCCACCACCAGAGTCCAAAGCCAAGTAAAATCAGACTTCCGAAAATACCGGTGTGATAAAAAAACACACCCAAATCTTGCAGGGCAAGAGTGGCTAAAACCTGTGGTGCTTCTGCACCTAAAACCAATAGCGCCAGTGCACCTGTGCCAATGGGCCCCAAAGCCAACCAACA
Source organism: Acinetobacter sp. TGL-Y2 (assembly GCF_001612555.1). Taxonomy (NCBI): domain Bacteria; kingdom Pseudomonadati; phylum Pseudomonadota; class Gammaproteobacteria; order Moraxellales; family Moraxellaceae; genus Acinetobacter; species Acinetobacter sp. TGL-Y2. The sequence goes on from NZ_CP015110.1 coordinate 3,319,333, forward strand.
ACTGATGGCAAGCTCTTTGGGTAAAAGCTGATGCAAAGCTAGACGCAACATCAAAATCGTTAAAATGGCAAAGGCAGGTAAAATAGACATACCCAGCAACATATAACTTCCGAACAATATACCCACTGCCTGCTGCCCCATTGCAATGTGCTGTAATAGCAATCCACCTGAACTCGCTGCCACTTCACAGGCCACAATCGGTAGTAGCCACAGTGCAGACATATCTTTAAGTGCATGCTTTTGGATGCTATACATACAAATGGGCAACAGCCCAAGTGATGCCCACTGCCAATAGGACATCGGCATACCAAAGCATCTGTGCAACTTGAATGAAAACATCAGCATTGAATTCAATACCAAATTTGAGACATCCATTAATAATGGTCGCCAATGCCATGGGAATTGCACCCAAGAACAAAGACATGCTGGGATGACTAAAAATTTGTTTGGCTTCTTGCGGAAACAACATCCATCTCAAGCTATAAAGCACACAGAAAAATACAAATAGTGCGGTGTTAAATAGCCATAAGCCCACACCCAATTGCCAAAAAAGCGATGAAAAAGTCCCAAACTCAGCCAAGATTAATGCAATTACACCAGTTCCCATGGTCACGGTAAACCAGTTTGGGGTAAAATGACGGATCAGGTCTTGCTTACGATCTAACTGCTTAAAGGGTCTATTCATCACATATAGCTCATATATTGGCTGTGAAATGATCATAAACCAATCCATTAATCAGAAAAATTGATTAATATTTATTTTAAGTATAAATTTAAATGATATTAAAATTGATTCATTTGTAAAAAAACTTGGTTGAAAACACAACAACAAGACGTAACGACGAGATTATGGCAATATATAGCCCAAATTCATTTTAGTCACAAAATCGCCCATGAAGCTGCTCCGCCTGAATGCTTTAGCGCCAAATTTTAAATTGCCCGAAACCGCTGTCACGATTGGTAATTTTGACGGTGTTCATTTGGGTCATCAGGCGATGATTAACCAGCTTAAAGATCTCGCTGCAGAACAAAATCTAAAAACAGTGGTGATGATTTTTGAGCCACAACCACTGGAATTCTTCAAAAGTTACGATGCCCCTCCACGTATCAGTTCACTACGTGAAAAAGTCGAATATTTAACGGAGCTCGGCGTCGATTACATTGCGATTGCCAAGTTTGATAATACATTTCGTAGCTTAAGCGCTGAAGCCTTTGCCGATATTTTAAAATACAAACTCAACACCAAAAGCTTAGTGTTGGGCGAAGACCATCACTTTGGTAAAAACCGTCAGGGCAACAGCCAATTTCTACGGGATTATGGCTTTCATGTGACCGATTTACAAAATATCGAAGTTGATGGTGAACGGGTCAGCTCCACCTTGATTCGTGAAACCTTACAAGCTGGAAATTTAGCGCGCGCTGCCCAATTATTGGGTCGTCCATATAGTATTACGGGTCGTGTGCAATACGGCGATCAAATTGGGCGAACTATTAATTTCCCCACTATTAATGTGCGTATGAGTCGTCATAAGCCGTGTTTACATGGGATTTATGGCGTCGAAGTGATTTGTGAAACAGAATCTTTAAAAGACAAAGTGAAACAAAGCGCTTCAGGTCAACCAGGTATCGCGGCCTATGACTCAACGGGGCTATTTGGTGCAGGTCATGTGGGGACGCGCCCAGCCATTCAACAAGATCATCCCGAGTGGCGATTAGAAGTACATTTTCCCGATGTTTCTGCTAATCTGTATGGCCTGTTAATGCGGGTCACATTCTTGAACTATTTGCATGGTGAAAAGAACTATTCTTCGCTTGAAGCACTCAAAGCGGGAATAGATGATGATGTTGAGAAACTGCTTGAGTTTCGTCAAAACACCCCCAAATTTCCCTTTTAAATATCCCGAATTTTAACGTAAAACGCGTCAGCATCAGACTGATTAAATTGGAAGAAAACTTGCATGAGCGATAAGCAAACTCCTGAAAATGCAGTGGATTACAAAGCCACGCTAAACCTCCCCGGTACTGAATTTGCAATGAAAGCAAATTTGGCAGTACGTGAAGCGAAATGGTTAGAAGAGTGGTATGCCGACAACATTTATCAGCAGATTCGTGCGTCGCGTATTGGCAAGAAAAAGTATGTACTTCATGACGGCCCTCCATATGCAAATGGACAAATCCATTTGGGTCATGCAGTCAATAAAGTCTTAAAAGACATCATCATCAAAAGCCGGGTGATGGATGGTTTTGATGCACCGTATGTTCCAGGTTGGGACTGTCACGGTCTGCCTATTGAGCTTAAAGTTGAAGAAAAAGTCGGTAAAGTCGGCGTTAAAGTCGATGCTGCCACTTTCCGTAAACATTGCCGTGAATATGCCTACACCCAAGTCGAACTGCAAAAGAAAGACTTCGTGCGCATGGGTGTGTTTGGGGATTGGGACAATCCGTACCTGACCATGAACTTTGCTCAAGAAGCAAATATCGTTCGTTCACTCGGTGAAATTGCCAAAGCGGGTCATATTGAGCCGGGTCTTAAACCTGTGAACTGGTGTTTAGACTGTGGTTCAGCGCTTGCTGAAGCTGAAGTTGAATATGAAGATAAAAAATCGGATGCGATTGATGTTGGCTTCAACGTCATTGACCTTGCAGATTTGTCTGCACGTTTAGGCGTCAGCGTAACAGATTCAACCGATATCGTGATTTGGACTACCACCCCTTGGACTATTCCTGCCAACCAAGCGGTTTCGGTCCATACCGATATCGAATATCAATTGGTCAAAGCGCGTGGCGACGAAAAAGCCGATCAAAACTTCATTCTTGCAAAAGATTTGGTTGAATCTGCGATTGAACGCTATGGATTTACGACGGTTGAAGTCTTGGCAGAGTTTACAGGCGCTAAGCTTGAACATTTACAATTACAGCATCCTTTAATTACTGAACGCCAAGTGCCTGTGATTTTAGGTGAGCACGTGATTGCAACCAGTGGTACAGGCGCAGTACATACTGCACCGGGCCATGGTGTAGACGATTATAAAGTTGGCTTACTCTATAACTTAAAAGTCGACAATCCTGTCGGTGGTAATGGGGTGTATTTACCTACCTCGCCCCTATTTGCAGGCGAGCACATTTATAAAGCCAATCCAAAAATTATTGCAGCGTTGGCTGACAACAATAAGCTTTGGGCACACATCCCTATTAAACATAGCTACCCGCATTGCTGGCGTCATAAAACACCGATCATTTTCCGTGCAACCCCACAATGGTTCATTAGCATGGATGCCAAAGGCTTACGCCAAGACGCATTAAACGCGATTGAAAATGACATCAGCTTTGTCCCAGATTGGGGTAAAAACCGTATTCAGTCGATGATTGAAGGTCGTCCAGACTGGTGTATTTCGCGTCAACGTACTTGGGGTGTACCTATTCCATTCTTCGTGCACAAAGACAGCAACGAATTACATCCGCGCACACCTGAACTCATTGAAGAAGTTGCGAAACTGATTGAACAAGAAGGCATTGATGGTTGGTATAACCGTGATGCATCTGAGTTTATCGGTGCGGATGCTGAACACTACAATGCGGTTCGTGACACACTTGATGTGTGGTTCGACTCAGGCACAACCCATTATGCAGTGCTTCGTGAACGTGAAGACCTGACTGACCCTGCAGATTTGTACCTTGAAGGTTCAGATCAACATCGTGGTTGGTTCCAATCATCACTCTTGACCTCTATCGCGATCAACAAACGTGCGCCATATAAAGGCTTATTGACTCACGGTTTCGTGGTCGATGAAAAAGGCCGTAAGATGTCGAAGTCGATTGGTAATGTGATCACGCCACAAGATATCATTAAAGATATGGGGGCTGATGGTTTACGTTTCTGGATCGCATCTGCAGATTACCGTTATGAAATGACCGCGGGTAAAGAAATCTTTAGTCGTGCGTCCGACGGTTATCGCCGTATTCGTAACACGCTGCGTTTCTTGCTTGCGAACTTAAATGGCTTTAAACCTGAAACAGATTGCTTAGCGATTGATGACTTGATTGCACTGGATCAGTACATTTTACAACGTGCAAGCGATGTTCAAAAAACCATTCAACAAGCCTATGAAGATATGAACTTCCATATTGTGGCAAGTTCATTGACCAACTTCTGTATCAATGACTTGGGTGGCTTCTACCTCGATATCATTAAAGATCGTCAGTACACCACCAAGGCAGACTCACAAGCACGTCGTTCGGCTCAGACTGCGCTGTATCATTTGGTACAAGCTTTCGTTCGCTGGATGGCGCCAATCCTCAGCTTCACTGCGCAAGAAGCTTGGCCTTTAATTCCAGGTCAAACTGAGAAATATGTATTTACCACTGAGTGGTATGACATTCCTGTGGCATCAAAAGCCAACTTGATCTCGGAAGCTGACTGGCAAACCATGATTTCGGTTAAATCTGCAGTTAACAAGCAAATTGAAGCGGCTCGTAACGCGAAATTGATTGGTTCAAACTTGTCTGCAAAAGTTGAACTCTGGGCGAATGCTGAACTCAAAACAGTACTTGATCAATTGAGCGATGAATTACGTTTCGTTCTCATTACCTCAACTGTGTATGTCAATGCATTGGATGAAACCCAAGGTGAAGCGACAGATGTAGATGGTCTACGTGTCAAAGTCTCTGCAGCGGACGGTGATAAATGTGCGCGCTGCTGGCATGTGCTGCCAGATGTAAATACACATCTTGCACATCCAGGTCTTTGTTCTCGTTGTATTATTAACCTTCCTACAGGTCAAGGCGAAGAGAGAAAATATGCCTAATCCACACGCTAAAAAGGGTTTATTCCAGTTCTATCCGCATAATTTAATGTGGCTTGGACTCTCCATTGTGGCAATTATTCTCGACCAATGGACCAAATGGATTGCAACGACACATCTGAACTATGCAGATCCTGTTCCGGTGCTGCCCTTTTTAAATTGGACATTACTTCATAACTACGGCGCAGCCTTTAGTTTCTTGTCCGATGCTGGTGGTTGGCAACGTTATTTCTTTACCGCACTGGCAGGTTTAGTATCTGTGATTTTTGTCTTTTGGCTGATGCGTATGCCGAAATACAGCAAAGTATTACCGCTCGCAATTGCACTCATCTTAGGCGGTGCTATTGGGAATTTAATCGATCGTGTGGCACTGGGCTACGTGGTCGATTTTATTCATGTGTATTACAACAACAGTCACTTTCCTGCATTTAATATTGCAGATAGTGCCATTACACTCGGAACTATCTTGATGCTTATCGATACTTTTTTCTTAGAGAAAGGTCGAATTCAACGTGCGGAAGCGCAAAATGACTGATTTTATTAATCCAAATGAAGATACTCGTATTGAAGCGGGTTCTAAAGTTGATCTACACTTTTCTGTTGCGATTGAAGACGGTGTAGAAATTGACAATACCCGTAGCCGTGAAGAGCCTGTCAGCCTTGTGATGGGTGATGGTAGTTTGTTACCCGGCTTTGAAAAAGCATTGTTTGGTCTACGTGCGGGCGACCGTCGTACGGTCAGCCTTCCCCCTGAAGATGCTTTTGGTCCTTGGAACGAAGAGAACGTCCAAAAATTTGATACTGTTAAATTTGACCCAGCACCCGTAGTCGGTCATATGATTGAGTTTGAAGACAAAGCTAAACAGAGCTTATTTGGTGTGATTAAAACTGTGGGTGATGACATTACTGAAGTAGACTTTAATCATCCACTCGCAGGTAAAAACATTACCTTTGAAGTGGAAATCTTCAAGGTAACTCCAGCAGGTCAGCAAGGTATTCAACTTCGCTAAATGTGATTTAAATTGAATTTTTAAAAGCTCCTTCGGGAGCTTTTTTGATGCAAGATACAATTTATCTCTATGCAATTATTTTTACAGTGTTAATTTAAAACCACAAGAAAAATCAGGATCATAGAATGAAAATTCACATTATTGTCGGCAGTGTGCGTGAAGGTCGTACTGCCATTAAAGTGGCACGTTGGATTGAAAGCAGTATCAAACAATATGATTTCAGCACTCTACAGGTTGAAATTGTCGATCTAAAAACATGGGATTTGCCTATTTTTGCTGGAGTAAATCCACCCCTTACCGACATTTATGATCAACCCAAACAGCAAGATTGGGCAGATAAAATCGCACAAGGCGATGCCTTTATTTTCATTAGTCCTGAATATAACCATGGTTATAGCCCTGCGCTTAAAAATGCTTTGGATTACTTAGGTAAAGAGTGGAATGGTAAACCTGCTGCTTATGTCAGTTATGGCGGTACCAATGGTTCGCGTTCGATTGATCAAATTCGTCAAGTGGCAACTCAGCTTGGCTTGGTGGATACCAATGCTGTGATTGAAATTCGGGATATTTTCACACGCTGTGCTGAACCTGAATTTAGTGCCAATCAATTTGATGAAAAAGCCTTAGAAAGTGCATTCAAAAAACTGATTCAATATGTGAGTGCTTAAATTCAGTGGCGATGTACGCTTTGGCGTACACACTATGGTGCATTTATTGACTATGCAGCACTTAATGATCGAACTATAGTAAAGACATACAGAGACAGGATGTCTCAACATCGAATAAAAAATAAAATTGCAGGAAGCAAATAGGTACAACAGGAGTTATACCGACATAACGAATCTAAAAAAGCCCGAACAGGATGTTCGGGCTTTTTTTATTGTCTATTGTATTTTGAGTCGCGCTATGAAGAAGCTGTATTGAACATAAGTCTAATACAGCTTCTCAACGGTCATGACTACTTAAATACGATCACGATTACTTACTTAGAGGCTTCAATAATTAAGCGCGTTGCAAGATATAACCGCGGCACAATACTGTCGATTAAAATGTATTCTGCATTGCTTGAATGCGCACCATCGCCAGAGAGTCCCACACCTTCTAAAACGGCTGCCTTAGACTTCAAACCTGCAAAGGCTGCATCTGTGCCACCGCCTGTTGGTTGACTTGACACAGTCAAAGGTATGTTTAGCTCATTTTTATAAATTTGTTGGGCCTTTTCTGCGAGTTTCTTTGAAGCATCATTTGCCGTGAGTGGCGGACGACGGACTTCAAATTTCACGTTCACCTGACTGTCAGAAAGCTTTTTATTTTTGACCTTTTCAATCAGTGTTTTCTCAACAGCAGTAAAATCTTCCACGCGAATCGCACGAACGTCTGCTTGCGCACTGGCTGAATCTGGAATCACATTACGGGTTTTCCCTGCTTGTGCAACCGTCCAATTCAGCTTTAAACCCGTTTGAGGATTGGATAAATTTTGTAGCTGTGCAATTTGATGGGACAGCTCAGTCAATGCATTGACCCCTGCCTCAGGCTTGACTCCAGCATGTGAAGCCTTGCCTTTAATGTCTAAATAAGCCGCGCCGATTCCACTGGTCGCCAGTCTTAAATGACCCTCCTTACCGCCCCCTTCAAATGACAGCACAATATCTTGATCTTGCCCAGTCTCAGTGATGAGTTGACGTGAAGCAGGTGAGCTAATTTCTTCATCGGAATTCAGTAATACGGTAATCGTACCGTAATTTTGATAGTTCAATTTCTTTAAACTATCGATGACATGCAAGATTGCAGCCACGCCTTGCTTGTCGTCAATAATACCTAAACCATAAGCTTTATCGCCTTCAACTTTAAAAGGTTGATCTTTTAACATGCCTTTTTCATAGACTGTATCCATGTGTGCGATCAACATGATTTTGCTTTTACCCTTGCCTTTCAGCACGGCTTTGACCATGGGGCCCATCTGCTCTGGCGTGTCATCCATTCGATAAATATTTTCGCTATTTTTAACGCTGACCTCTGCACCTGCCTGCTTTAAACGTGTAGCAACCATTTGAGCAATCTGGTTTAAACCTGCGATATCCTTACTGCCTGATTCAATCTGAACCAAGTCTTTTAAGGTGTTTAAGTAGATTGGCTTTTCCGCCTCAATGACTTTTTTAACTTGATCAGGGGCTGCAGCCATCACGCTCACAGATGACAAACCACTGATCAAACTCAGGGCAATGAATCGTGGTAGTGAAGGCTTGTTCAATTGAATATGGGTCGGTACTTTTTTCATCATGCTAACGTCCTGTTGTTATTTTCATTTCTCTTAGATTCTCAAACGAAGTGCAACAGAGATTAATTTTAGGTAGGAAGTAAAATGAGATAGCATTCTGCTTCCAGACCGACCAAAGTCAAAGTTGCATCATGAACTATACTCATCTTACCCAAGAAGAAAGATATCAGATTTATACATTACTACGCGAAGGTTTTTCTACGCGTCATATTGCCCTCAGATTGGCTCGTGCTCCCTCTACAATTTGTAGAGAGATCAAACGTAATCGTAATAGAAATGGCTACTTTGCTAAACATGCTCATAAACTGGCTAAAAGACGCCATATCTCGAATCATAGAACTGTAAGTTCCTCCCTATTGCAACAGATCGAAAGCTATCTTGCTTTGCAATGGAGTCCCGAACAAATCGCTTCTCACGTAGCTATCAGTATGCATTCAATCTATCGATATATTCAGCAAGATAAACTCAAAGGAGGCAGTCTTTATCTTCATTTACGTTTTAGAAATCAACGAAAAAGAAAGTATGGACAACCAGAAACTCGTGGGATGCTCAGTAACCGTAAAAGCATTCACGATAGGCCACACATCATTGAGAAGCGATCACGTTTTGGTGATTTAGAAATAGATACGATTGTGGGCAAAAATCAGCAGCAGTCTTTAGTTTCAATTGTAGATAGGAAAACAGGCTATCTTTGGTTAAAGAAATGTAGCACTCGCAAGAGTCAGGCGGTTTGTGAAGCCACTGTTGACTTGCTGGCTCCAATCAAAGAGAAGTTAAAGACGATTACTGCTGATAATGGCAAGGAATTTAGCCTACATGAACAAATCGCGAATGAACTGGAAATAGAATTCTACTTTGCAGATCCTTACAGTGCATGGCAGAGAGGCACAAATGAGAATACGAATGGTCTGATCAGGCAATACATCAGAAAAGGAAGTGATCTAAATAACTACACGGATGAATATATTTCAGAGATTACTAAGCGTTTGAATCATCGCCCAAGAAAAAGACTCGGATTTAAAAGTCCGAGTCAGGTATTACTCCAAGAACATGGTGTTGCACTTCAAGTGCTAATCTAAGTCTGTATTTAATGTCGTGCAAAAAGCAGTATGAATCAACCAATAATCTCAACTTTAATGTAAAGCTGTCATCGTTAAGAAACATGCAAAAAATGTGCAAAAAAAACTCCAAGTTCAACTTAGAGTTTTAATTTACCCATTTAGGAATTATTTAGTTCTGTCCAACGGTTAAGGACTGATTACCAATACATTTACAGCCACAAGACAGCGGAGAGTTGTGCTGTGCAGCTGGTTTGCCCATTACGACCATTTTGTTGTCACCTGCTACAATGGTCGCTGTGGTCTTGTGCTTTGGACAAGTAGCTTGATCACCCACACAGGCCACGGGTTTACCTTCAATCAAAAAAGATTGATTGGCGGTAATTACTTTGCCACCACCCGTTGTGGGCGAACCCATCGTAATATACGGAAATGCCATCAAATTTTCCTTATTGTTATAAATGAATTGGGGCTTATAACACCTCAAATTCAATACGGCGATTTTTCTTACGTCCTTCAGGACTTGCATTATCTGCAACAGGTTTATCTGCACCTAAACCTTCGGTACTCAAACGTGTCGCTGCAATGCTTTTAGAAATTAAATATTGTTTCACTGCATCTGCACGCTGTTGACTCAACATTTTATTTTTATCAGGATTACCTTGACTGTCGGTATGCCCAATAATTTTGACATTTTTGCCCTGAACCCGATTTAACGCAACCACCATCTCGTCTAAGATTTGTGTGCCTGCAGGTAAAAGTACAGCACTGCCTGATTCAAATTCAATAATACGATTCTTCAATGCATTATCAATCACCGCCTGCTCAGCTTGGTTGACCGACAGTTGCGAACTAAAACGATAAGGCGCCGTCACCAAGCTTTGAAAATTGCTGGTAAAGGGCTGAATCTCCGCTTGATTCAACATTTTTCCAGACAAATCTACCTGCGTACCACGCACACTGAGTTTACCTTGAGACACTTTTTTCAAATCTGGTGTAATCACCCGCGTGACTGAATCACTCCAACCATTGGGCGCAGCAACGGGTCTGACCTGAATCTTGTCAATGATTTGGTCTTCGTTATACACCGAACGCATTTTCACCAAGATCGCTTGTTTACTGGTTTCATTCGGCACGACCCCTTCAACCACGATATCTCTAGCAAAGCTTAAACTGCTCAGACTCAAGGCGAAACATAGACTGCTCAGCTTCAAAGCAGTGATCATTTTTGTATTTATCTTCATTATGATTCTTCTATAAAGGTTTGTCTAAACAGTTTCATGCCCTGATTCAGACTGAGTTGTCGTTCGCACAGACCTTGTTCGAGCGCTGCCAAGCCTGCATTTTGCTCCAAATACGGATCGATCCACTGTGCTTGAACCAAAGACACCCAATGCTCATTTTGCATATTTTGGGTAAAAATATCACTCAAAGCTTCAATGTCTGCACCTTGAAAACCAAACAACAGGACGGGATTATCTGAATGCAAAATCCCGATCAACACTTCAGTATTGTGTTTAGACAAGAATCTAGAAATCAAGCTCACCCAGAAGGCCGCCAACTCATAACAATAGCTTGGATTGTTAATCGGTAAAATCAGCACTTTATTGAGTTTTTCAGTGCCATGTTTAAGCACAGGTTGCAGCAGTAAGCCCAAACCAATCATGCTTTGGGCAAGCTCATAAACACTGATTTTCATCAGCTGCGCAAAAGAATGCATGGTGTGATTTTCAAAAAATCCACTGGTCTCTTGAGCATCTAAAACCTGAATTTCACCTTTGAGCTTGGCCAATTTATCCAGCAAAATATCTGGGTCACTGACCGTGCGAAGGATACGATTTTTTTGAAATAAATCGATCAATACAGGTTTATAACTATAAGGTGCAAACAACAGGTTTTGAAACGGCGACTTAACTTCAATTAAGTGGCTCAGCACCATCGGAAATTGACGACCTGAGCTGTCTTGACTGGTAATTAAGTTTGCCGTTAAGAACATATTTTCTTTGGGATTAGCAATAAAGAAATCCAAAGATGCCAATGAACGATAGCGCTGATCAAATTCAGGATGCTTCATGGCATGTTCTAAGGCTTCCGTAATCCACTGATCAATCACTTGAATCAGTGCATACTGACCTTTGGTTTTGAGGAAGTCACCTCGTGCAGGGCTTTTGCCATAATATAAAGGCGTGGTTTTTAGCACGTGCATAGGGCTACTCCATTGGGGTTCAACATTCGCGTCACTGCTGGGTATTGAATCATGGGTTCGCAGCTCCTCGTGTTGCATTTTGAAGCGCTGCGGTTGTATTTGGATTGGCAACAGGTGCCGCAGGTGTTGGGGTCGGTGCTTGCTGCGCCGATACCACACGTACTGTGGCTTTGTTGGTGGTGACTTTATCCACCAATTGCACGCCGTTTAAATCACGGTTGGAACCGACACCCGTGCCACCTTGACCTGAATTGCCACTGATCAGACGGAAGTTGACCTTCACTGCAACGGACGGCTGCTGTGCACTGGCCCATGTCATCTCGACCACGCCACCTTGCTCGCGGCGCTGTGAAGAATCGATTAGGCGGTTAATGCCGTATTCACCAGGTGCATCAAAAATCGTATGCGTTTTACCTTCTAAATCAACGGCGGTAATACGTGCACCTGGAATTGCACCTGCATTTGGCCAAACAAAATTCACCCACTGTTGAATCCCATTTTCAAAGACCAAACGCTGTCCATCAATATCAATGGTGTAAGACAGTAATTGCGGGTTAGGCAATGGATAGAACTGGAAGTTAGACTGATTCGCAGCCGCTGGTGCAGGTGTCGTACCTTGACCCAATGTTCCAGTCGCCACACCATTGAGTGGTGCAACATAGCGCTGAAAATTCATTACAAACTGTGGATTTAAGATAATCCCTTGCTCTTTCCATGTTTTAGAGGTCAAGGTATAACCACGACGAATCACAAAGGGATCCAGTGTCTCTTTAATAAAGTTGGCAATGCTACCGCCCTCACCGAAGATTTGACCAATTTCACCACTGGTGGCTTGAATGCTTGCTGACGAATTAAACGGCACTTTTTGGCTTAACGTTTGCGTAAAGGGTTGATACGCTTGCATCGTCCACAATTTATTAATTTCGTCTTGCGTCGGTGGAATGAGACTTTCAAAAGATGCCGTCAGTGGGCTCACCAACAGTTTTTGCACCATTTTATTGTCAATATTATTCAGACCTACAGATAACTTTTCATCGACCAATTTCTGCGTGGTATTAAATACAGAGGTTTGTTCATTGATGGTTTGCTTGACCAATGCCATCGCATTTGGACCAATATCACCGGCATTACGTAAGTCATTAAACTTACTACGCACTTGCGCCAAACTTGCCAAGTATTCATCTAATAGTGATTTGTTTTCTTGGTCATCACGTTTACGCACCAACTGATAGAACACATTAAATTCTTTCGAAATTGGACCTTGCGCTTGGGTTGCTGCACGCTCGGCGACATTGGCGGCATCTTGACGCAGGACTTTGCGCTTAAACCAAGCCACAAAGCCGGTTTGTGGCGCTGCCAGCTCTGCCAACACCACAGGATTATCCCAACTGGTTTCTTTGGCTGTGCGTTCAATCAAAATACGAATCGGTGAATTTTGCGGTTCACCCAACAAATCAATCGATTTATGCTGCTGCGCAAAATCAGCTTGTTTGGCATAGTAAATGCCATTTAAAAATTTACGCCATTCAGCAATATATTCTTTTTTATAAACATCGGTCAATTGACGACGAATCTGATCAGGGCTGCCGCTGAAGGTTAAGTCATCCGATTGATTGCTGTTCAGTACCCAATCACGTGAATCGGTTGGGCTGTTTGCTGCTTCATCAATCGCTTTTTCAACGTATTCACTCCATGCTTTTTGTGTGAATACGCCCGGTAAAGCGTATGAACCCAGCACCACAGCGCGGTTAGGCTCACCCACAATTTGCGCTGTAGTGACCGCTGGGTAACGCACTGCTGCACGCATTTTAATTTCATTATAAACACGATCACGCGCAGGCATCCCTTTCATCACAGCAAGTAACACTTGACGGCTTTGGTCGACCAATTGCGAATCTGAGTCTAGTTTCGGGAATTTTTGATCATTGGCTAAGGTCATCGCATAGGTCAGCACTTGCTCAGCTTTTTGAATCATTTCACCGCGTGGCATTTGACCCCGATTGGCATCGAGCCATGAACGCCAAAAACGGGTGACTTGATCACTTAAATGCCCTGCTTCCATATATTGAGGATTACTCATCATCAAGTAAGCTTTTAGAGCATTGTAGGCATCTTGCGGATTGGCATCTGAAGGCTCAAGATTGGTTTGCGCAGGACGTGCGCCTGCCACCTGTTGTACATCTACATTCACGTGATTCGATCTTAAGGTCGCTTCATTGCCTTTCACGCGTTGTAAAAACTGCGCTATATTTTGTTGCGATGGCTCTAAAACTATTTGACGAATACCATTTAAGTATTCGGTTTTTAATTTTTCGCGTAAATCATTGCCTTGATATAAACCAAAACCAAATTTCAATGGACGATTTTCATCAAAACCATCGAGCTGCTCTAAACGCTGCTGAAGCACCAACAATGCATCCAATTGAGTCGAGAGATTTTGACCCGATGCTTGTTCCATTTGTACGACTTTATTTAAATCTGCTTGAACGTCTGCAATCAGTTGCTGGTTATTTCGGTAGGACCATACCCACAGTCCCAAAATCACCGACACGCCCAATAACGCTGCAATAAAGCTCAAATAACGCTGACGCTTTTTGCCCGGATTAATATGCTGCTTGACCAAGTTTTTGTCTTTTAAGATCACATCCGAAAACAGACCTTTTAAGAAATAACCATGGTTTTGCGATACCGAATTTTTCGGGATGCCGTGTTCACTGTTCGGGATTTTATTTAAATTAAACTCTTGAGCAATTTGCTCAGTCATTGGACTTTCAATCACGCCTTCTTGCAGTGCACTGGTAAAATAAAAGCCACGGAAAACCGGTTTAAACTGATAAGGATTTTCTTCAAACAAAGTCCCAATAAAGGTTTTTAGCGCAGGTTTAAGCGTCTTAAACTCTAAAGGAAAGGTCATCACACTCGGTGAGATATTTTGTGCATGGCGACGACTTAAATGCGTGGTACTGACGCTCTTCAAGCCATCATATAAAATATTGTAATGCTGCTCGAACAGCTCTACCGCATTGTTGGATGAATCTGGATTATAAGGAAGTGTTGCGCCCCACACCTGATCAAACTCGTCTTGATCATAACAGTCAAAAAATTCGGTGAACCCTGCAATTAAGTCCATTTTAGAAAAGACCAAATACACCGGTGCAAAAATCTCTAAGCGTTCAGTTAAATCTTGAATACGTGCGCGTAAGTTCTTTGCCAGCTTGAGTGATTTTTCAGGACTTTGACTGATTAATTCAGCAATACTGACCGTGACAATTAAACCGTTAATCGGTGCTTTAGAACGATTTTTTTTCAATAAGTTTAAAAAGCCGATCCACTCTGAATGATCTTCTGAATACACAGAATAACGCCCTGCAGTATCCAGCAATACACCTTCCGTGGAGAAAAACCAGTCACAGTTACGTGTACCACTTAAACCAGAAGATACTGCGCTTTGATGCGTCTCTTCAAAAGGGAATTTTAAACCTGAGTTATAAATGGCAGAACTTTTACCTGCAGCTGGGTTACCAATGACCATATACCATGGCAATTCATATAAGGCTGCGTTGCCTTTTTTATCGCCCAGTTTTGACTTTCGAATCAGCTGAATTGATTCTTTCATTTGTTGATTGACTAATGAAAGTTCATCTTTATCTTTTTGTTTTCCGTATTCAGCTTGGGTATCTTTCTCAATGGCTTCAGCCAGTTCTTCACCTTGCTGTTCATTACGACGACGTTGAATAAACCAATAGATGCCATAAGCGATCAAACCGATCACATAAGCGGCCGCCAAAGGCCAAAAATACTGTCTTGGAATGGTGTTATAGGCAGAGACCAACGCAACAAACAAAGACAATGCAATGATTGCCTTTGGATTGGTCACGTACTGCCATACATAGCCTAAAATTATATACATGAGTTTCTCATTCTTTTATTAAACTTTACAAAATAGGTTAGATCAAACAGCAACTTCGTCACCTTCTATGTCACCTTCTATTTTTTCAATGAAGCTTTGGGTATGCTGTTGTTCACAGCAATACACCAATGTGACGAGGTCATCTGGGGCTTGCAGGGCGAGCATAAATCCAAAAACTTTGGCGATATTTTCCGTCTGACCAAGACTTTGCTTCATAAATAAATAATGGTGCTGTTCTATCGGGGTTTGTGCAAAATTGTGCTCTAAATGCTTTACCACTTTTAAATCTGTGATATCGTCCAGTTGCATCACAAAAGGCTGTTCTTGTTGATATTGTTCAAGCTTTTCATAATTTAGGTGTTGCAACGTATTGGAAAGCTGAGCTTCATTCAACGCTATTTTTATCATTTTTTGTGGCAACAATTCATTTATTAACACTGATGTCGCGGCTAGACAACAACTTCCAATAAATTCAGACGGAATATAATGCTCAGACACCCATGTTTTTTCATCCACTATGTCTTGATCAATTTCTGAGTCCACCGCCAATATCAAGCTGACCGTATCTGGGCTCTTTTCAATCTGCTGTAACAAGTCCAACCAGTTTTTATAGGCGGTTTCTTTACCCCAATAATGAAACTCCACGTGGAACTTCTGCGGAATATAACCCAAGCTAATTAAGAACTGCTCAATTTGCTCTTGGGTATCACTCTCATCCCAAGTATGTAAAACATCTTCAGCTAAAATCAAATGAATCTGCAGCTGGTTCAAGCGCGCAACCTGCTCTGCCCTTCTGTCTAAAGTCGGCTCATCATCGACTTCTGCATGAGGATCAATCCAAGCGGGATGCATACGATACTCTTGCACCAACTGACCTTCATAAAATAGGGAAGATTTTTTTAGATGTTCTGCCACCTGCCACAAGGTTTGGCTCTGATGTTCTAATTGCTGTTTTATGAGCGCGCTGATGCGACATTGACGAGCGCTAAGCGATGTAAAGTCGTCTTCGTTCTCATCACCCAGTAAATCGTCTAAATCTGCAATCCGATAACTTAAAATAGGCAAACCATAGCCGTTTTGTAGCTTTTGATCCAATTCAGCACTTTTAAAGTTTTTGATTTCATCCCAAATTGAGTCATTCTCACCTAAAGCACTCAATGCACCGCTGGAAAACACATTTAAATGTAACCACTCAATTTGCTCTGGCGCAAGCTGCACGGTGTCATCTTGTTCACTTGCCAGTGTCGGATTATTTTTCTTTTCTTGTTGTTCTTGATACCACTTTTTAATCAGAAATGGCATGACCATGAGGAAGGTCAGTGCAAAAGGAATTAAACCAAAAAAAATCAATAAATCTTGGGTCGCGGGGTCATAATTGACATCACGCCAATACAACACCACTATGCTGGACACTAAAATAAAAACAGTGGCAAAAACGCCTAAAATAATTTTGATCATGATGCCACCCCAAGTAGTGCATAACGAGTTTCACCATTATCTTTTGGCGTATCCAGCATTAAAAAAGCCCCTTGATTTAAACCAAAGAATTGCGATGAACTTAAACAAATCGGTTGAACTTCTTTCTGATCTAAAATTAAACGCACATCAACCAAGAGTGTTGGACTACACCAGCTCTGCAACAAACTTTTCAACTTTTTACTGGCTTTTTGGTTCGGCAGAAAATCCAAATAGGCTTTGCGGCTTAAGGGTCCAATTTGAATTTCAATCTTGCCATCAATCTGTTTAATGCTTTCCCCACAGAAGGTATTGATCCCCAGCAAACTTGGATTTTTGCCGCCTAAAACGGTACGCTGCTCGTCTGCCAACTTAAACTTTTCTTCGATGAACTCCTGCACAGCCACATTTTGATTAAATACACGGGTTAACATGGTTTTCAACGCATGTGCGGTATTGTTTTGTCCCTGCATTAAACCTGCAAATTCGGCGAAATAATCATCTAACTCAACTTGCTGGTGTTGCTCGCTCACATAGCCATTGAGTGCATGTAAAATATTTAAATAATGGTTTTCATTTTCAATTTCATATCGAACAGGCAAGTTATAGGTCATACACGAGTCAACATATTGCGCCGTGAGCTTATGATTAAATAGACCTAAAAACTTGACTGTTTCTTTACGCTGGATACGTGAGGCTTGTTTGACTTTGTTGGTATAGGTATAAGGTAAAGCACCTTGCATACCCGTCAGACCAACCATTAAGTTGGTCAAATGTACTCGCTCATCTACAATCGATAGCGATTCAATCTCAGTTTTCGGAAAATTCAGCTCTAGTGAGGACTCAAAGCTAAATTCGTCTGCCCAATATTTTAAATGCTGCTGATAAGGCACATGACGCAAAACTCGCGTACTTTGAACCAGCTCAAATGCTGTCGGGACTTTGAATAACTCATCCGTTACAGAAGCTTCTTGCCACCAACGTTCTGAACGCATTGGTATAACTCCTGCTGAGAATGAACATCAAAAATTACCACATCGACAAAACTGTTCATTTGAACTTTCAAATTAAACACATGGCTCAATAACTGACTAAAAATATATAAACTGTGACCGCGGAAAACCTGCTCATCAATATGTAAGCTCACTTTGACCCCGCGGACAAACATCGGGAAAGGTTTGGCTTCGACCAATTTATGCGTTAAGCCAAATTCGACTTGTTTAATCGCATCAATCAGCAAATGATTTTCTTTGGTTTTAGGCAGGTTATATAGCTCGAGTAATTCTTTAACGTGACTGACCGCATCACCTTTCATCAGTGCCAAAGTGTTCAGCGATAGATGTGAAATAATGCGCCACTGTTCTTTTTGATTTTGTTCAAACTGATGCGGTAAGCTCGGACGCTTAAGCACCAAAGCACGGCGCGCAAGGCTACTGTCATTTAAGTTCAAAATATTATTGGATTGACTCAACGCTTCATGCGGCAGATTACGGTTAGAACAGAGTAATTTGGTACTGATAAAATCAGATTTGGTGTCATACGGGGTTAAATGTTTTGAGATAATCGAATAACCCGTCTCGACATATTTGCTGTGCAATTGTGCGGGATTCAAAGCATAAAAAAATTGCACTTTTTCATCATGATAATGACTCATCGCAAAAAAAGGCAAAATAGGAAAGAACACTTGATCCTGATTGGTTTTCTCACGGATCATGTTCATCTCAATGATCGAATAGACTTGATAAAACTCAGGATGATGGGCGTCTGTTAACAGCGGATATTCGAGCTGTTTATGATTAATTTTCTGGGGTTCTGCACTTTTTTCAAATAAATTGATGGCGGGTGTGCTAAACAGCTTAAAGTTGGCAATGTTGAGTTCCGAATAGTTTCGAATCACTGCTTGATCATTTAAATTCAATTTAAAATGAATCTGAATTTCGAAGTTTGATTGCTCTTTAATGATGCCTTTGAGCACACTCAAATCAAGATTTAAAAAATTATATTTTTCAGAAAAACAGAAATACTCCATCAATAACCGATAAGCGTGATGAGTATGCTGATCAATGGGTAATAGACTTTGTGTTTCATCAAAACCCATGACTGTAAATGGGTTGTTAATTTCAACTGCACGATTGCCGACTTTAATTGAAAAGCCCGTGCTGGATTTAAAAATACTGTCTAAAACTTGCAGTGGAAAATTTGAAATTGCATCTAGATAAATGGGCAATTTTTCATTGACCAGCCAGGTCTGTGCTTGGTTAAAAATTTCAAAACCCAAAACCAAAGTTGCATTTTGATTCAAATGCATATGCGCCGTAGGATTGGTCTTAAAGTTTAAATGACTAAGTGAAATGGGTAAAAGTTTGACGTCTTGCGTGGTGTTAAATTCACATTGCACACCCTTAAAACTCCGCGACTTCAACGTGGTCTGTTGCGGAATGAAATGCGCTTCTGTCAGCTGTTTGACTTTATTCAGGTCTTCAAAGCTCACCACCGTACAGCCAGGAAAATGGCGCAGATACTGAGGAAACATCACTTCAAATAAAGCACGTGTAAACACGTCATAGCTGTCTGCGAGTTTTTTATCGACTCGTGCAGCAATGAGCGAAAATGCTTGAATCAACCGTTCGATATGAGGATCGTCAATTTGCTCTTGGTTCAGTGACAGTCGCTGCGCTATTTTTGGATATTTTTGTGCAAACTCACGGGACTGCTGACCAAACTCTTGTAACTGTTTCTCATAATACGGTAAAAGTTCTTCTATCACGGGATCCCCAATCGTTTAAGATCTTGCAGAAATTACATATTGTTGTGTAGTAGGTTTTAATAAGGCATCAAAGACAACAGGTTCATATAAGGGATGGATGTTTAAATAGGCTTGAATGCTTAGACATAACGACCCCATATTATGTCCATCCAATAACATCTCTACTTTAATCTGGGTTAAACGAGGTTCATGCGCGGCAATCGATTGTTCAATCGATTGACAGATTTTGTCCCGATCGGCGGGGTTGGCGGTGGAAAGACCCACAAAATCAATAATGCCAAACTGTAAAATGGATTTCTTCACCAAAGGAAAATCATCGATTTGTTCTAATTTTGCCATCCGGCTATTGAGTAAATCTTCTAAATCGTGAGCGACAGATTCTCGCAGCTCTTGTATGGATAAACCCTTGAGCTGTTCGTCATCATTGGTAATCAAGCGATCAAATAAAGTCGACCTGAAACCAAAAGGATATAAATGATCTAAATTCATTCTATTTTAAAACATCAATTCATGAGAAATAGAGGCTAACTTGACGTTAACCTCTATCTCGAACCACAATCTAAAATTACGCAGCGTAAGACGCTGTGTTATTCGAAAGTGACCATTTTTTAGTAACAGCACCTTTTGCAGTACCGTTAATATCTTGTTGATTATAGGTCCACTCAACCGCAGCATACTTCAGACCGAATGCTTCAGTTGGTACGCCTTCTTCATTTACAGTCGGTGTTACGCTTGAAACAAGAACGTGTTTCAATTTGATTTGTAAATACTTGATACGCTTATCGCCGTTTGCACGGTAGTAATCAATCTGAACTTCATCAAATGTGTAACCTGCTGAACATGCTTCCCAAAGTTTAGGACTTGTTGCATCCAAATCTTTGACAAAAATCATGTCAGAATGTTCAACACGTTCCGCAGTATGACCACCAACGCTTGAAGAAGTCGCTGATTTAGGCTGACGAATGTTGTGAGACCAAGAATTTACTTCAAGCCAATCTTTGTGCTCAGTGTCACGAGATTCGCCATCAACTTTGTATTTTCCTCGAAATTGAACATATATATCTTTCATTGAAGATTTCCTGTTTTATTTAACATTATTATAAAGTTGCCCTATTTTAAGTAGAGGACTGAGGGAGCTCAGTGACAAGTCGCAGAGAAACAGACAACTCATCCAACTGGAAGTGTGGTCTTAAGAAAACGACCGATTTGTAGTGACCCGGTTGTGCTGGGTCTTCTACAACTTTTACCGATGCTTCACGAAGCGGGTATTGTGCTTTGGCTTCTTGTGAAGCACCATCATCCAGCAACACATATTGTGATAACCATTCATTTAAGAATGTTTCCACATTACCTGCTGAAGCAAAGCTTCCGACTTTGTCACGCATCATGGCTTTTAAATAATGCGCAATTCGTGAAACAGCCATAATGTATTGAATTTGGCTCGACAATGCAGAGTTGGCATTGGCTGTATCACTGTCGTATTTCTTCGGTTTTTGAGCAGATTGCGCACCAAAGAAGGCTGCATAATCTGTATTTTTACAGTGAACCAAAGGAATAAAACCAAGGTCACTTAATTCTTTTTCACGGCGGTCGGTGATCGCAACTTCTGTTGGGCATTTGAAGACGACTTCACCATCGTTGGTTTTAAAGGTATGAACTGGTAAACCTTCAACCAATCCACCACCTTCGACACCACGAATAGCAGCACACCAGCCATGCATATCAAATGCATTGGTTAAGCGTGTACCAAAACCATAGGCTGCGTTCATCCATAGATATTCATCATGATTTTCGCCGGTCACTGACTCTACAAAGTTAAAGCCTTCAGTTGCCCAGCCCTCTTTGGGATCATAAGGCAAACGACCGAGTACGCGTGGCAATGTCAATGCAACATAGCGCGAATCAGCACTTTCACGGAACGAGCGCCATTGCACGTATTCTGCAGTCTCGAAAATCTTAGACACATCACGTGGACGGTCAATATCGGTGAAAGACTCAAGCCCCAAGATTGATGGACTCGCAGCCGAAATAAACGGCGCATGTGACGCAGCGGCTACATGTGAGATTTGCTCAAGCAAATACATATCTGATGGGGTACGATCAAACTCGAAGTCACCAATTAAGGTGGCATACGGTGCACCACCGAATGAGCCAAATTCTTCTTCATAGACTTTTTTGAACAGTGTGCTTTGGTCAAAGTCCGTTGCACCCTGGAAATCTTTCACCAACTCTTTTTTTGTTGTATTTAACATCCGAATTTTAATGAGCGGATTTGATGGTGTTTCTTGGCAGAAATAATACAGACCGCGCCAAGTCGACTCAATTTTTTGAAATTGTTCATGGTGCATGATTTTGCTAAGCTGAGCTGAAATCATGGCATCAATTTCAGCAATACGCTTATCGATTGACACCGTCATATTTTCAGAAACCGTAATGGTTCCAGCCATGACTTCTTTGGCAAGCTCACCAATTAAGCTTTTGGCACGAACATGCTCATCATCATTACGTGCAATACGACTTTGTTCCACAATCGAGTCTAATAAACTCGATTCTTCAGTAGCAACATTAGATGCTGTAGCAGCTTGTAGATTACTCATGATCATCTGCTCCTGCTTCAGCGCTCATTTTACGAATTTGATCCGTGTTTTTAAGCACTTCATCCAGTAAATCTTCTAAACGTTCGCTATTCGAAATTTTGTTACGCAAATCCGATAAACGTTCACGTGCATCTACGAGTTTACGCAGTGGATCCACCTGCTGAACCACATTTTCAGGTCGGAAGTCCGCCATAGAGTTAAACGTTAAATCAACCCCCATGCGACCGCCTTCTTCAGAAATCGTGTTTTCAACTTGAAATGAAGCTCGCGGTGCTAAAGACTCCATCACTTCATCAATATTCTCTAAATCAACATTGATAAATTTTTTGTCTTTGAGTTTGGTTTTTTCAAGCTCGGATGCTGCAGAGAAATCCCCTAAAACACCGACCACAAATGGCAACTCTTTCACTTCTTTACCGTCGCCAATTTCAACGTCATAGGTCAATTGCACACGCGGTGGTCGGATGCGTTGTAATTTTTTTTGTACACTTTCACGCTTAGCCATAATATTTTCCTAAATTAAATTATTCGTTTCTTATTTCTGTGACAAAGACCCAAATGGATTAGCACGCTGAGGCTGTGTAGCTGGTTTCGCTGCCGGAGCCTGAGTACGCACAGGCGTGGTGTTACGCTGAGTTTGACGCGTACGTGTTGCTGCTATATTACGGCGCTGCGTTGTTGCTGCACGTTGTGTTGTCCGTGTTCTACGCACTTCGACAGGCTTTGGCGGCTCTTCGACTTTAGCTTCAATCACCGTTAATGGTTTTGCTTTTTTCACAGCATCATTGAGCGCAATCGCGTGCGCATAGGTTTCATCTGTCAAATAACGAACTTCAGCACCACGCATTTGAGTTAG
The DNA here is from genome assembly GCF_001612555.1 of Acinetobacter sp. TGL-Y2. NCBI lineage: Bacteria > Pseudomonadati > Pseudomonadota > Gammaproteobacteria > Moraxellales > Moraxellaceae > Acinetobacter > Acinetobacter sp. TGL-Y2. The sequence goes on from NZ_CP015110.1 coordinate 3,342,272, forward strand.
TGCCTCATTAGCAATACCAATGCCCGCTAAAAATTTCACATCCGTTAAGGTCGAGTGTTGAATATTATTAGCATTCAATTCATTGACCAATCGAAGAGCTTTATCGTTTCTGCCAATTTTTTGGAATTGCTGTGCGGCTTGGGCCAAATAACCATTTTTATTGTCTTTATTTTTTTTATCACAAACTTGAGCATAAATTTGCAACAGCGTCGCGTCTGTTTCCCCAGCCACCAAAGGATTATCTTTCACACAGCTTTTCTTAAGTTCAACTTCATCTGCATAGGCCATTGAACCGAAAGTTGAACACAACAAAAATGTTGTGAATAGGATACTATTTTTCAAAATATGCCTCTTTTTTTTAAATACTAGATTCTATAATTTTTGCCGAATTGAAGGATTTCAACCACCCCAAACTCACCAAAAAAGAATTCGTATTATTTATATTGCTTAAAATTTAACTAGAAAAACGTTATATACGTCAAGGTAATTCGTGTCATTGTAGTGATACAATTATCATATTTCAGTTACAAAATTATATAGTTTCGTTGTAGTTTGATACTTAACTATGGTTTTTTTCTGAAAAATAATTATGTAGAATAAAACTTAAGGCTTTAAAAGCTAATATTAAAAACCGTTGTTTTTTATATGTTTAGCAATTTGCTAATCAAAATATAAACCGGTTACTTTGTTTATTGTTAAGTAAAATATAAATAATCTTATTGAGAGATCAAATGAATAATTTGAAAATTTTAATTACAAAATTATCGACAACAACAAGAACTGCTTTAGAAAAATCAGCCAATTTCTGTATAAATCAACAAAACTACGAAATCGAAATTGAACATTTGCTGTATGAGCTTCTCAATCAAGCTCAAAAAAATGATTTGTTACTTTTATTAGAAAAATACAAGATCTCAAAAGACGGCTTAGTGGATGATTTAAAAGAAACTATTTCACAGCTTCCTAAGGGCAATGCACGTACACCCATCTTTGCAAAGTCCATTGTTCGCTTACTTGAACAAGCTTGGTTATTGGCCTCGGCTGAACAAAAACCTGTGATTCGTAGTGGACATTTGTTGGTCGCTTTACTGACCGCGCCTGATCTTTATCAAATTGCGATTCGCGCTTCGAGCCTGTTCGATCTGTTTCCTATCGACACCATGAAACATAAGTTTTTAGAGCTTTGTATTAAAAGTGTTGAAAACGAAGTGAATTCTGAGCCTGCTGAAACAATTAGTGAAACGGTCTCTGATGATCAAGCTGAAACGCCCAATTTAAAGACCCCTGCTCTCGACCAATACACGATTAATCTGACTGAAAAAGCCTTGAGTGGAAAAATTGATCCTGTCATTGGTCGTGAATTTGAAATTCGCCTGATGTTGGATATTTTGATGCGTCGTCGTCAGAATAACCCCATTTTAACTGGTGAACCAGGTGTAGGTAAAACCGCTGTGGTTGAGGGCTTAGCGCTCAAAATTGCCAACAACGAAGTACCTGATGCATTAAAAAATGTTCATATTCATGTCTTAGATATGGGACTTCTTCAAGCGGGCGCCAGTGTCAAAGGTGAATTTGAAAATCGTTTAAAGCAGGTCATTAAAGAAGTTCAAAGTTCAGCACATCCCATCATTATTTTCATCGATGAGGCGCACACCTTAATTGGCGCTGGTGGTCAGGCAGGTCAAAACGACGCGGCGAACTTGCTCAAACCTGCGCTGGCACGAGGCGAGCTACGTACCATTGCAGCCACCACTTGGGCGGAATACAAACAATACTTTGAAAAAGATGCCGCGTTGAGCCGTCGTTTCCAAGTGGTTAAAGTGGAAGAGCCGACTGAAGCCGTCGCAATTGATATGCTCCGTGCCATGATTCCTGTCATGGCCAATCATTTTAATTTACAAATTGATGATGAAGCCATTGTGACCGCGGTGCATTCTTCTCATCGTTATATTACTGGTCGTCAACTGCCAGACAAAGCCATTAGCGTGTTAGACACGGCAGCGGCAAGGGTTGCGCTGACGCAAAATGCACAACCGGTAAAATTGGATCAGCTCAAAGCTCAGCAGCATAATCTCAACCTTGAACTGAATATTTTAGAAAATGAACATCAACATTTCCCGATTCACCAAGAACGCTTAGCTCAACTGAAAGACAGTATCGAGCGTTTAGCAAAGGATGTTGAAGATACTGAACAAAGATGGCAAAAAGAGCTCGCTTTAATCCATCAAATTAAGGCACTTGAAGCGCAAGAGACCGATCCCGCTGATCTAGAGAAAAATAAGCAATCTCAAGCAGAGACTGCCAAGATCCGTGCTGAACTGGCTGCATTTCAAGGTCAGGCGCCTTTGGTGTTTGAACGAGTCAACGCCTTTATTATCAATGAAATCATTTCTGACTGGACCGGTATTCCTGTGGGCAAAATGGTCAGTGATGAAATCAAACAAATTTTAAGTTTGGAAGAAAAACTTGAACAGCGGGTGATGGGACAAGACTACGCCTTACATCAACTGGTCCAAGGCATTAAAACCTCTAAAGCAAAACTTGAAGATCCGAATAAGCCTCAAGGCGTGTTCATGTTGGTGGGTCCAAGTGGGGTCGGTAAAACTGAAACGGCGTTGGCACTTGCCAATGAGCTTTATGGCGGTGAATCACACTTAATCACCATCAATATGTCCGAGTACCAAGAAGCACATACGGTATCATCGCTTAAAGGCGCACCTCCAGGTTATGTCGGTTATGGTCAAGGTGGTGTACTTACCGAAGCGGTGCGACGTAATCCATATAGCGTTGTTTTACTTGATGAAATTGAAAAAGCTCACTCAGATGTCCAAGAGCTGTTTTATCAAGTCTTTGACAAGGGCGTGCTTGAAGATGGTGAAGGTCGTTTAATTGATTTTAAAAATACCACGATTTTGTTGACCTCCAATGCGGGCTCCAGTGCGATTATGCAAGCTTGTCTCAATCAACCTGTTGAAGAGTGGCCAAGTGCAGAAGAATTGTTGGAACACTTAAAGCCAAGTTTATATAAACAATTCAAACCTGCATTTTTAGGGCGTATGCGCATCGTGCCTTACTTCCCATTACACGATGATTTGTTAGTGCGTATTATTCATCACAAATTGGGCAAAATTACCGCGCGAATTGAAAAGCAATATCAAACCAAAGTTGAATACAGTGACAACCTTGTGGAGCTGTTACTGAGTCGTTGTACTGAGGTCGACAGTGGTGCACGTAATGTTGATCACATCTTAAGTTCAAGCGTTTTGCCTGAATTGGCAACTCAAATTTTAATCGCTCTAGCAGATCAAAAATTACCGAAGCTGATCAAGATTGACAGCAAAGACAATGATATTGAGTACGTTTTGGATCCAGTCGACAAGCCGGCTAAAAAACGCGCCACCAAAAAAGTGAAAGAAACGGAAGCTTAATCCGTAATGACGAGATTAGTATGATTATGAGTTTAGAACTCGAAACATTATTACAGCCTGTTTCAGCTGATGACATCTGCGGAGATGATCTTTCATTTTCTAACGAGTTTCATGAAATTAAAAAGGCGAAAATCCAAGATGATCCACTGTTAGATTTAGGCGATTGGGTGGCTGAGCCTAAGCAAGCCGATTGGCACTTCGTCGCCAATAAGTCTAGCGAACTTTTGATTCATAAAACCAAAGATATTCGTTTGTTGACGTGGTTAAGCGAGTCGTGGGGTCATCTGTATGGTTTTGAAGGCATTGCCAAGAGTTTAGAACTGGCGCATCGAATGCTGGAACAATATTGGCTCAAAATCTATCCCGAAATTGAAGATGATGATCTAGATCAGCGTTTAGGTTTATTGCAAGGTTTAACCACTCAGCTGCCTGCATTGATTAAGCAAGTGCCGCTTTTAAATACCCAGCCCTTTTACTCATTATTCGATTATGAGAAAATTTTACATCAACAAAACAATCGCTTAAAAAATACGGATGATTCTAATCATGTGAATCAATCTGTAGATTTAGAACAGTTTGACCAAGCACTTTTCAATAGCTCAAAAAGCTTTCAATTTCAAAATTATCAACATTTCACTGAAATATTGGTGCATTGGAATACTTTAAAGCAAGTTCTTGATCAACTGATGGAGTTTGATGCCCCTAGTTTTGCCAGTATCGATTCGCAGCTCGACAGCATTCAAAAAATGCTCAGAAAAATTTATAAAGCGGATGCATTCGATACCGCAGCTGCAAGTCCATCTGCTGCTGTTGAGCAAAGTGCTATTGAACATGCTGATGACATTCAAAATGTGCCGCTGATCATGAATAATAATCAAAACCAGCAATCGTTTCAGCCACAACCACAAAGTCACTTACAGAACCGTGAACAGGCGATGAAAGTACTTCAAGATATCGCAGATTATTTTCAGGCCAATGAACCCCATAGTCCGGTCAGTTATATGCTGCAAAAAACCATTAAGTGGAGCCATATGCCTTTACATGAATGGTTAGCGCAAGTGATTAAAAATGATAACCCTCTCGAGTCTGTTCAAGAATTGCTTGGCGTTCAGAACAACTCAAATGAAACGAATCAATGGTAATTAAGTATGTTTAAAGCGGAAAAAATACTTTGGGGTGAAGGTTTATTTTTAAGACCGCAACACTTTCAATTACAAGACACTTATCATGAGCAGCGACTGAATCAAACCATTCGTTCGATGATCCCGTTTGCCTATGGCGTTCAAGCGCTTCGTTTTGACGAAACTCAGCTGGGCACGCATGTGCTGGCTTTAGAAAGCGTTGAAATGATTTGGCAAGATGGCGAAATTTATGCTGCGCCCAGTCGTGATTTGTTGCCTGAACCAGTGCAACTTGATGATTTAAATTTGCGTGGTGAAGTGACTATTTATTTGGCTCTCTCTATTTTACAACCGAATAAAAAGAACGTCGCATTTGAAGGTTCGGCTCAGCCAAGTCGTTATCATTCATATCTCAATGAAACCCATGATTTGTATACCGACGCCTCACCTGCTGAAATCACCTTAGTGCGTAGACGTGCAGAATTAAAGTTACTCGATGCAAATGTTGATCCAAATCATGATCTGGACGGTTTCTTATATTTACCCATAGGGAAAATTAAGCGTCAAAGTTCAGGCTCTTTTGAAATTGATGCTAAATTTATTCCGCCTATTTTGCATATTGAAGCCTGTGAATCTCTGGTCAGCAATTTAAAACGTACTTTAAATGTGATTAAGGCCAAAATTAAAACTATTCAAACCAATAACCGTGAAAATGAACAGAAACTGATCGAGTTTCGTTCAGGCGATATCGTTTCATTTTGGTTGGTCAATGCACTGAATACCGCGCATTCAACCCTCAGCCATTTATTGCAACATCCTCAGATTCATCCTGAACGTTTATTCTTTGAATTACTACGCTTAACAGGCTCTCTTCTGACCTTCTCGACTGCCTATGAAGTCGATCATTTACCGCAATATAAGCATCATAATTTACAAGAAAGCTTTAGTCAGCTGGATCTAATTTTGCGTGATTTATTGGATACCATTATTTCAAGCCGTTATATCAATATTGGCTTGAAAGAAATTCGACCATCTTATTGGGTCGGTAGTCTTGAGTCTGACAAAATCACGCGTGATTCACGCCTGTATATTGCGGTGTCGAGTACCATGATGCAAACGCATGAATTGGTTCAGATTGTACCGTTACGCTTTAAAGTGGGTACCACGGTCGATGTTGAACAGCGTGTGGTCTCAGCACTTCCAGCGATTCCAATTCATCACTTAATGCAGGTTCCTACTGCCATTCCTGTACGCTCGGGCGTGAATTATTTTGAAATAGAACCTCATCATGATTTGTACCAACGCATGCTTGATTCTGAAACCATCTGTATTTATGTGCCAGCAGGTTTCCAAGACATCACCATCGAATTAATCGCTGTGATGAACGGATCATAAGGAGAGAATCATGAATTTACCGAATGGTGCGCCTTCCCTGTTTGATGATGGTCAAATTGGGGCAGGCTCAACCCCACATAGTCAAGCCAAAATCAGTCAGGCGACCAATTTGGTCGATCTGATGCATGATGGTTTTTATATTGTGTTTTTAATCAAAAACCAATATTTGCCTGATCATCCTGAAACGTTTAGAAATAAAATCATGGATCAGTTGAATCGCTTTGAGCAGCAAGCCAAAAAGCTACAATTTTCTGCTGAAGATATCCATGATGCCAAATATGCTTATTGTGCTTTGCTGGATGAAACCATTGTCACTCAACAAGATCCAAGCTTTTTTCATTTGCAAAATGCATGGCTGATTAGTCCATTACAGCTCAGTCTTTTTGGTTCTCAGTTAGCAGGCTATCGTTTCTTTGATACGCTCGAACATATTCGCGCGCGTGGAAAAGACCGTCTTGCCGCACTCGAAGTGTTTCATTACTGTTTACTGCTGGGCTTTCAAGGCAAGTATCGCATTGAGTCGATTGAAAGTTTAAATCATCTCGTGGCACGTGTCGGTGATGAAATTGATTATTTAAAAGGTAAGAAAGCGGCATTCTCTCCATTTTCAGCACTACCTGATCAGATTAAAAATATCATCCACCGCGAGCTTCCATTCACCTGGATTCTACTGTTCTTACTCTTGTTTGCTTTACTTGCTTTTAGTGGTCTGCGTTATATGCTCAATAAGCAAGATCAAACGGCAATGGCTCAGTACAATAATGTGATTAGTGCCCCTGCTGAACAAGCCCATATCACCATTCACTTACCATAAAGAATAAGAATATGACTCAAGAAAAAAAAGTAATACGGGTACTCACACCGAACAAAAAGGCGAAAAAATTCTCTCCCATGCTGTTTGGCATAATTGGAACGGCTTTTGGTGTGATTGCCACGTCGGTATTACTTTTTACTTTCTTGAAAGAAGATTCAAGCTCAGCTGCGATACAGACTCAAAATCATAAATCGGCTGAATCCATTGCTGCCGTGCCCCCTAAGCCGACGACTGAGACACTCACTGCGCAAACCGATCAAAACAATCAAGCCGTTGAACAAGCCCCTGAAGTCGAAATGGATGACGAGCATGAAGGTTTTAATCAGCCTCAGCCGAAATTAAATGAAATCACGCAAGTATTCCAACATAAAAAAGAAGCGCCTGTTGCAACAGTAGCTGAACCGAAACCCAGTGGAAATCCATTTGATACTTTTAAGCCAGCACCCAAACCTGTAGCTGCCGCAGCTGTACCTAGACCTAAACCTAGCCTCCCTGAGAAAGCTTTACCAGGCAAAACGTCTGTTCCTGCACAACCTACAGTTAAAGCTGCGGTTAAACCCGAGCCAATGACAGCGAAAACTGCTGCTAAAGAGCCTCAGAAAGCCAAAGCTGCCGAAAAAGAAGCAGACTATGAGGTTCCTCATGCCACAGTGCAAATTGCAGTTACTCGTTCAGTGAAAGAATAAATTCCGTGATTGTTTTTATTATCGTAAGTTTCATTGTGCTTGTGTTTGCACTGGCACTGATGATGTCCTATGAATTACGCACAAAATCGAAAGATTTTATTCATGGCCTACTTCCGCACGGTAAAAAAAGACTGATCTCTGCCAAAAATTTCGCCCAGCAGATGAATCATGCGGCAGCCATTGAACAAACCCAATCACACTGGCATTTACAACAGTGGTGGATTCTGGTTGCAGGCTTTTTATTATTGTCCAGTATTATGCTATTCGCATTTACCCAACCTATCGACCCTACTCGCGTTGAAGCCAACTATTTAAGAGTCTCTGACCCTCAAATTTATAACTTACTGAATGGTGATATTCTCTCTCCCCCTCCGGTGGTAGAAGAAGCACTGGTGGATGCTGCGATTATAGAAGCGGTGCGTCTTGAAGCAGAATATACAGCACAAGCTGGGGTCATTGGCTCAACCGCGATTCCAAATGTCGTAGAAAATGCCGAGTTTTCCAATGGCCATCTTGATACGTCTATGGTGAATCGTAAATGGGACAAAATGCATCCGCGCTATAAACAGCGCTTACTCATGGTCTTTAAAATCATGAAGGAACAACATGGTTATGAGCTGGTATTGTTAGAAGGCTATCGTAGTCCTGCACGACAAAATAATTTATCGCAGAATAAAGCCACAACCCTAGCAACGGCTTATCGAAGCTTTCATCAATTTGGGCTTGCAGCAGATGTTGCCTTTAAACGTGATGGCAAAGTGGTGATTTCAGAGCGTGATCCATGGGCAATGAGAGGCTATCAGCTTTATGGTCAAACTGCTGAGTCTGTAGGGCTGGTTTGGGGGGGGCGATGGACGAAAATCCATGACTATGGACATACTGAATACCGTCTACCTGGTTTAACGCGAGATCGAGCAACCCATGATCGTTTGATTGCGGAAGCTGCTCAAGGTAACTTGATGGCAAATGCGATTGAATAGAATTTTGGTTTTTAAACAGATTTAAAATTTTCCAAAAATCTTAATACTTGAGCATTTAGATTTTTTTTAAAAAAGCTACTATGGCTTTTACACTGGCAACCTTCTTGCTTACTTAAATGCGATAGCGATTGATAAGAGTAATTTATTAAGATGCTTAGGGCCCTACTCAACTGATTCCATTAAAATAATTTAGCGGGAAGTTTAATTTGAATCACTTCATTGTCATCCGCCAAATGTTTATTTCGGCCACTTGAACCCGGAAAATTATTATCATTCAACACAGTAATCAAATCTGGACCTTCAATAATAATATCTCCAATGGTTTGAAATGGAAATCCAAAGCGCTCACCTGTTGCAATATCGCCCTGACGAGGCGTGCCAAACAATAAATCAGGATTTACGATATCCATTAAATTGACTAATTCTGAACGCTGTACTGATGTTCTATGATCTTGAAATTTGATTTTAATTAACTTCTTATAGCCCGCGATATTATTTTCAGTGTCATCCCGTTCAATAATGATGCCTTCATTTGCATTAGAAAGCTGAAAATCACCAATGGCTGTTGCCTTACTGTCTAAATCAAAATAATAGGTTTTGCCTGTCTAAGCTTTCTTTTGTATATCGAACTCGGAAATGAGTAATCGTGCATGAAGTTCATTCACCAAAGGCTTTTCAATAAGGGGATATAAAAATTGACCATCTGTTGAAATCGCCATCCCTTCAAAACCACCGCTACGCTGGACCAAAGGCTCTACAATATTATTCGCTATTTTATTCAGCTGGTTTTGAGGCGATCTTAATTCAGCATTTGCTAAGGTTGGATGGGGAAGCGAAATTGGAGGACTTTGTAAAACGCCTTCTGCATTAAAATGTAGCAGATAGAGGCCAAACTCATCGCCTATCCAGATATCTCCATTAGGCGCACGTTGCATTGATTCAGGATCAAAATCAGCCCCAAGTAAGCAAGCGTTCCTGTGTGCCTTCCTGCACAATATCAAAGGGAATCAGTTTATTGGGATCTTTCAGTTGGATATACGACAAATGCTGAACTTGACCCTGCCCGCTATGCTTTGTCCTGAGATCAGTAGAAATATAGTGAAGACGAAGCAAATAATCAGACGAGTTATCTTGTGCACCGAAACCATTATCCGACATCACCAAATAGGTACCATCTTTATTCTTTAATGCTGCAGAAAAACCCTGCACAGGCTGCCCTTTAAACATTGGAAAAATGCCATTGGCACCTTTCACATCTTTACCTGAATCAGGTCCTTCAGCATAAGTTGTGACGTCTAATTTTGAAAATCCCACTAAAGTTGGTGCTGTGATCGGCTTGATTGATTCTACTTCATCTTAATGAGAATCATTGCAACCTAAAAGTGCAGTTAACGAAAGTACTAGTGCTGAATATTTAAACAATCTCATGATTTATCTAATCTTTTATTTTCATCTTATTCTTTGTAGGGCATTTGGATGACATTCATATGTCGAAATCATGTCGAAATCATGTCGAAATCATGTCGAAATCATGTCGAAATCATGTCGAAATCATGTCGAAATCATGTCGATTGAGTGAATGAACCTCAATTTCAGCAAGCTTTTTATCCTCATATTTTAAAATCCCAATAAAAAACACCCCCTTCATCATTAAGATGAAGGGGGTGTTTTAGGAATTAATGAGCTGGCGATGACTTACTCTCACATGGGTAACCCCACACTACCATCAGCGCGAAGAGGTTTCACTTCTGAGTTCGGGAAGGGATCAGGTGGTTCACTCTTGCTATTGTCGCCAGCACAACTGTTTATGGATACTTGCATTGGTCTTATTTAGATGCCAAGGCGTTCTACCAAAAGAGTTATTAACAGAATAATATTTGAGTTGCAGTTTAGGTACTTGCGATTACTAAATCAAGGTTTTTGTATCAATTAGATCAACAACACCAACTGTTTGGGTGTTGTATAGTCAAGCCTCACGAGTAATTAGTATTGGTCAGCTTCACATATCACTATGCTTCCACATCCAACCTATCAACGTTGTAGTCTTCAACGGCTCTTTAGAGGACATATAGTCCTAGGGAAATCTAATCTTGAGGTAGGCTTCCCGCTTAGATGCTTTCAGCGGTTATCCCTTCCGAACATAGCTACCCGGCGATGCGACTGGCGTCACAACCGGTACACCAGAGGTTCGTCCACTCTGGTCCTCTCGTACTAGGAGCAGATCCTCTCAAATTTCCAACGCCCACGGTAGATAGGGACCGAACTGTCTCACGACGTTCTAAACCCAGCTCGCGTACCTCTTTAAATGGCGAACAGCCATACCCTTGGGACCTGCTTCAGCCCCAGGATGAGATGAGCCGACATCGAGGTGCCAAACACCGCCGTCGATATGAACTCTTGGGCGGTATCAGCCTGTTATCCCCAGAGTACCTTTTATCCGTTGAGCGATGGCCCTTCCATACAGAACCACCGGATCACTAAGACCTACTTTCGTACCTGCTCGACTTGTGGGTCTCGCAGTTAAGCGCGCTTTTGCCTTTATACTCTACGCGTGATTTCCGACCACGCTGAGCGCACCTTCGTACTCCTCCGTTACTCTTTAGGAGGAGACCGCCCCAGTCAAACTACCCACCAGACATGGTCCTCGCTCCAGATTATGGAGCAGAGTTAGAACCTCAATATTACCAGGGTGGTATTTCAAGATTGGCTCCACTTGAACTAGCGTCCAAGTTTCAAAGCCTCCCACCTATCCTACACAAGTAAGATCAAAGTTCAATGTCAAGCTGCAGTAAAGGTTCACGGGGTCTTTCCGTCTAGCCGCGGGTACACCGCATCTTCACGGCGAATTCGATTTCACTGAGTCTCTGCTGGAGACAGCGCCCCCATCATTATGCCATTCGTGCAGGTCGGAACTTACCCGACAAGGAATTTCGCTACCTTAGGACCGTTATAGTTACGGCCGCCGTTTACTGGGGCTTCGATCAAGAGCTTCGCTTACGCTAACCCCATCAATTAACCTTCCAGCACCGGGCAGGCATCACACCCTATACGTCCACTTTCGTGTTTGCAGAGTGCTATGTTTTTAATAAACAGTTGCAGGGGCCTGGTTTCTGTGGCTATCAATAGCTCAGGAAGTAAATTCCATCACCGTCGACAGCGTACCTTCTCCCGAAGTTACGGTACCATTTTGCCTAGTTCCTTCAGCAGAGTTCTCTCAAGCGCTTTGGTCTACTCGACCTGACCACCTGTGTCGGTTTAGGGTACGATTCCTGTGTAACTGAAGCTTAGAGACTTTTCCTGGAAGTATGGTATCAGCCACTTCGCTAATAAATTAGCTTGCTATCAGTTCTCAGCATAGAGCACCCCGGATTTGCCTAAGATGCATGCCTACTACCTTTCACCTGGACAACCAACGCCAGGCTGACTTAACCTTCTCCGTCCTCTCATCGCATTACACAGAAGTATTGGAATATTAACCAATTTCCCATCGACTACGCCTCTCGGCCTCGCCTTAGGGGTCGACTCACCCAGCCCCGATTAACGTTGGACTGGAACCCTTGGTCTTTCAGCGAACGAGTTTTTCACTCGTTTTGTCGTTACTCACGTCAGCATTCGCACTTCTGATACCTCCAGCAGACTTCTCAATCCACCTTCATCGGCTTACAGAACGCTCCCCTACCACTTGCAATAAATTGCAAATCCGCAGCTTCGGCATATAGTTTTAGCCCCGTTACATCTTCCGCGCAGGCCGACTCGACTAGTGAGCTATTACGCTTTCTTTAAAGGATGGCTGCTTCTAAGCCAACCTCCTAGCTGTCTATGCCTTCCCACATCGTTTCCCACTTAACTATAATTTTGGGGCCTTAGCTGGCGGTCTGGATTGTTTTCCTCTTGACTACGGACGTTAGCACCCGCAGTCTGTCTCCCGGATAGTACTCATTGGTATTCGGAGTTTGCATCGGTTTGGTAAGTCGGGATGACCCCCTAGCCGAAACAGTGCTCTACCCCCAATGGTATTCGTCCGAGGCGCTACCTAAATAGCTTTCGGGGAGAACCAGCTATCACCAGGCTTGATTAGCCTTTCACCCCTATCCACAAGTCATCCCCTGGCTTTTCAACGACAGTGGGTTCGGTCCTCCAGTTAGTGTTACCCAACCTTCAACCTGCTCATGGATAGATCGCCTGGTTTCGGGTCTACACCCAGCAACTAAACGCCCTATTAAGACTCGATTTCTCTACGGCTCCCCTATTCGGTTAACCTTGCTACTGAATGTAAGTCGCTGACCCATTATACAAAAGGTACGCAGTCACCGGACTCAATGCCGGCTCCCACTGCTTGTATGCATGCGGTTTCAGGATCTATTTCACTCCCCTCACAGGGGTTCTTTTCGCCTTTCCCTCACGGTACTGGTTCACTATCGGTCAGTCAGGAGTATTTAGCCTTGGAGGATGGTCCCCCCATATTCAGACAAGGTTTCACGTGCCCCGCCCTACTCGACATCATCATATAAGCCCTTTCGTGTACAGGACTATCACCCACTACGGTTGCACTTCCCAGAGCATTCCACTAGAACTTATATGACTTAATGGGCTTTTCCCCGTTCGCTCGCCGCTACTAAGGGAATCTCAATTGATTTCTTTTCCTAAGGGTACTGAGATGTTTCACTTCCCCTCGTTCGCCTTGCAACACTATGTATTCATGTTGCAATACCTACCTTATGGTAAGTGGGTTTCCCCATTCAGAAATCTCCGGATCACAGGATATTTGCCGCCTCCCCGGAGCTTATCGCAGGCTATTACGTCTTTCATCGCCTCTGACTGCCAAGGCATCCACCACATGCACTTAATTACTTGACTATACAACCCCAAACAGTCGTAGTACTTTACAAGCAGTACTAGGACAGAAGTCACTTACGTTACTTCATACAGTTCGTTGTTTCGTGTATTTAAACACTATATAGCTTCAATCTAATTCATATACCAAAACGCTTGATTCAGTTAATCGCTAGTTTCTCATCACTTCACTTTCATTCAATCGTTTCACTTGCGTGTAACAATTCAATGTCAATTTAGTTCTGAGCCTTAAACAATTTATTTCAACTCAAATATATTCTGTTAATGATTGCTCTAGCCTTCGTCAGGTCTAGAAACTGTGATAAATCACAGAGATTACCAAGTCCGCATATCTTAATGCTTGTACTTGTTAATCTCTATAAGCTATCTAGCTGTTTGCTTGTTTTGCATTCGAACATCGCTTCGTTTGATTAAAGCCTGCGCGAAGCATAGCTTCTTGCTTTAAATTTCAAGGAAAAGCATGCTTTTCTTGTCTTGAAATTTGGTGGAGACTAACGGAGTCGAACCGTTGACCTCCTGCGTGCAAAGCAGGCGCTCTACCAACTAAGCTAAGTCCCCAGCTTATCATATAGATTCGATATATCTTCTTATCCTTCACTCCGATGAATTGCTTCATCTTCGTTCGTTAGATTGGTGGGTCTGACAAGATTTGAACTTGTGACCCCACGCTTATCAAGCGTGTGCTCTAACCAACTGAGCTACAGACCCTCAGATACATCTTCATGAAGAACAACTTGTTGTGGATTCTTACCGATCGTCAATCTTTCGTTAAGGAGGTGATCCAGCCGCAGGTTCCCCTACGGCTACCTTGTTACGACTTCACCCCAGTCATCGGCCACACCGTGGTAAGCGTCCCCCCTAAGGTTAGACTACCTACTTCTGGTGCAACAAACTCCCATGGTGTGACGGGCGGTGTGTACAAGGCCCGGGAACGTATTCACCGCGGCATTCTGATCCGCGATTACTAGCGATTCCGACTTCATGGAGTCGAGTTGCAGACTCCAATCCGGACTACGATCGGCTTTTTGAGATTAGCATCCTATCGCTAGGTAGCAACCCTTTGTACCGACCATTGTAGCACGTGTGTAGCCCTGGTCGTAAGGGCCATGATGACTTGACGTCGTCCCCGCCTTCCTCCAGTTTGTCACTGGCAGTATCCTTAAAGTTCCCGGCTTAACCCGCTGGCAAATAAGGAAAAGGGTTGCGCTCGTTGCGGGACTTAACCCAACATCTCACGACACGAGCTGACGACAGCCATGCAGCACCTGTATCAGAGTTCCCGAAGGCACCAATCCATCTCTGGAAAGTTCTCTGTATGTCAAGACCAGGTAAGGTTCTTCGCGTTGCATCGAATTAAACCACATGCTCCACCGCTTGTGCGGGCCCCCGTCAATTCATTTGAGTTTTAGTCTTGCGACCGTACTCCCCAGGCGGTCTACTTATCGCGTTAGCTGCGCCACTAAAGTCTCAAAGACCCCAACGGCTAGTAGACATCGTTTACGGCATGGACTACCAGGGTATCTAATCCTGTTTGCTCCCCATGCTTTCGTACCTCAGTGTCAGTATTAGGCCAGATGGCTGCCTTCGCCATCGGTATTCCTCCAGATCTCTACGCATTTCACCGCTACACCTGGAATTCTACCATCCTCTCCCATACTCTAGCCAACCAGTATCGAATGCAATTCCTAAGTTAAGCTCAGGGATTTCACATTTGACTTAATTGGCCACCTACGCACGCTTTACGCCCAGTAAATCCGATTAACGCTTGCACCCTCTGTATTACCGCGGCTGCTGGCACAGAGTTAGCCGGTGCTTATTCTGCGAGTAACGTCCACTATCTCAGAGTATTAATCCAAGTAGCCTCCTCCTCGCTTAAAGTGCTTTACAACCAAAAGGCCTTCTTCACACACGCGGCATGGCTGGATCAGGGTTCCCCCCATTGTCCAATATTCCCCACTGCTGCCTCCCGTAGGAGTCTGGGCCGTGTCTCAGTCCCAGTGTGGCGGATCATCCTCTCAGACCCGCTACAGATCGTCGCCTTGGTAGGCCTTTACCCCACCAACTAGCTAATCCGACTTAGGCTCATCTATTAGCGCAAGGTCCGAAGATCCCCTGCTTTCCCCCGTAGGGCGTATGCGGTATTAGCAGTCGTTTCCAACTGTTGTCCCCCACTAATAGGCAGATTCCTAAGTATTACTCACCCGTCCGCCGCTAAGTTAGGTAGCAAGCTACCTTCCCCCGCTCGACTTGCATGTGTTAAGCCTGCCGCCAGCGTTCAATCTGAGCCATGATCAAACTCTTCAGTTTAATATTGCTTAGTACCTTAAAGGGTACCAATCTTGGCTCATCAATCTTCTGACAAATATTTCTCAAATAAACTTCGAGTAATTTCTACCAGTAAATCAATGAAAATAATTTCGATCGATCAATCAGTAAAAATCCACACAAGTTGTTCTTCATAATCTCTTAATGATCTTTCTAACACCTCGTCAGTGCTAGAAGCTGGACTTCAATAAACTTAACAACTCAGCCAATCAGCTTCGTTCGCTTCCGTCTATCTCGTCGGTATGCAGCGTATTCTATACAGTTTTATTTCTAGCGCAACCCCTTATTTCATTGAATTACACTGGGTGATGGTTTTTTCTACCATTTCGATAAAATAAATGATTTTTCACTCATTTTTTAATCATTTTGCAGTTTTATTTTCATTATTTATTTTGAATTACATTCAATTTTTCATTTCTAGATGTGCTTTTGCAAGGCTTTAGCTATAAAAACATCCTACTTCCACACATTTGATCATTTTTAATTTGAAAAACACATTCAAATAGCATTTTGTCTTTAAACCATCTTCATTCTTTCTATATAAAGTATCAGACACGAGTTGAGATCATCTTCTCTATAGCGCTATATAAGCATCAACAATCAGTGTGTTCATATTATTGTCAATTTTATAATTTCCTATACATTATTTGAGATTGAATAGTTTTTAAGATCCTTGTTATGCGATTTCTGCTTCTATGTGCACTTGTGATCGTTTTGATTTTTTTCGCCTCTCAGCGGATGTTCAATCCTCAGTTGAATCACAACGCTGTGACCGATCGTTTACAGCATCCTTTAGATACACGTTTGCGTTATAGAATTGGTAATGTAGATCCCCGCTTTAATATTTCTCCTGAACAGCTTCAAAATTTAGCTCAGCAAGCCACTGACATTTGGTTTTTGGGTACGCAAAAGCAGTTTTTTGTTTATGACCCCAATGCTCGGCTGAGTATTAATTTGATTTATGACCAAAGACAAGCGGATACAGAAGCCAGAAATACTCAAATCACCCATATAGAGCAACATCGTACTTATACAGACAACGAACGACACAAGCTAAATCAGCTCGAATCTGACTTAAATGTCTATAAACAGCAGATTGACCAGCTCAAAATCAACTATCAAGATAAATTAAATCACTATAACCAGCAGGTTGAAAAGTTTAATCAATCTCAGCAGCCACGCTCACAAGCAAACTTAGGCCATTTAAATTTTCAAAAACAACAATTGCAGTATGATCAGCAACAATTAGAACAGCAAATTGAAGGATTTAATCAGAAGGTCGCTGTGCTGAATACTCAAGTCGATAACGTCAATCAAATGAATCAACAATTCAATCAATCCGTCGATGAATTCAATCATCGTTTTCAACCCAGATTGTTCGATAAAGGTTTATTTAATGGTCTTGAAATTAATATTTACGAATTCCAATCAGACGATGATTTGAGATTAACGCTGGCTCATGAGTTTGGACATGCCTTAGGACTCAATCACAGTGCAGAACCTCACTCTTTAATGTATCCCGTGCTTGAACAGCAGGATTTCAAAAACTTTAGCTTAACCACAGCAGATTTAGCCTTGCTTGAAAATAGACCTTAACATTGTGATTATGGTAAATGAAAACCCATACTTTTTTAAGTATTTCAAGCTTAGAAATTCTATTTTTCATAATTCATGTTATGGTGTGAACTGATTATATAGAGGAGATTGCCGTGAGTTATTATCATCTTATTTTAGAAGTAAATGATCATATCAGCACGATTGAAGAAACTCGTGATATTGAAATCTTTGATATCGTCGAAATTCAACCTTATCTATACTCTATTTTATTGCCTTATTTTAATCAGCAGCTGATTGAGCTTGAAGAAGAAAATATCAAGTTTGAAGATGTTTTACATCTTGAAGTCAAACAGACTTTACTGCCGATTCAAGACTTGATCGAAGAAGAGCAGAAACAACTGCCAAGCGATACCGATATCACCATTACTGCGCATGAAATCTTTAATGATCGTGAACTCTGCCAAGACGTGACCCATGTTATTTTTGATTTACTTGATGCAGTAAAACTAGATACCTCTTCGATTTAATCAATCTCAGTTGCAAAGTCTAAAAAGGTCTGCATCAAGCAGACCTTTTTATGTCTTAGATTTAGATCAAGCACAGCAGACCCAAGCCAGAAAGCGTCGATCTGCGCTCAACATGATTATTGCTGCAACATCAGTTTGGCATTTTCATTTCTAAATGCACGCAAGATATTTTGCCCAGCACGACCTGTTGGACTTAAGCCCAAACGGGTTTGTTCACGCTGAATCGCTTGACGGGTTTTGTCACCAATCAAACCATCCACAGCCCCAATGTCATAGCCACGGTTAATCAGGAACTGTTGAATTTCACGACGCTCTGCCCGTGATGTGCCTGCATCATCGGTTGGCCATGCTTTACTCAACACAGGTTTACCCTGCATTCGATCTGACAAATGCGCAATCGCCAATGCATAACTTTCTGCTGCATTATAACTATATATAGCATCGAAATTTTTAAAGACCAAAAAGGTTGGACCATTAATCCCTGCTGGAGACATCAGACCCGCTTGCGAGCTTTCAGATAAATTGCCTTGAATTAAGGGTGCCCCATCTGCACGTGTTAAACCACGATTCACCCAAGAAGCTAAAGATTTCTTATTGCGACGACCTTCACCTGAAATTGAAGTACCCACAGGTACATTCACTTCAAAGCCCCAAGGCTGCCCAGTCTGCCAGCCGCGTTTCTTCAAGAAATTTGCTGTTGACGCCAAAGCATCTGATGTACTTGAGACCAAATCACGACGACCATCACCATCGAAATCCACTGCAAGCTCTTCATAGGTGCTTGGCATAAATTGAGTATGACCAAACGCACCCGCCCACGAGCCTTTTAATTGATCTTCAGTTAAGTCGCCACGCTGTAAAATACGCATGGTGGCAAAAAACTCACCTCTGAAATAACTTTGACGACGCCCTTCACAGCTCAAGGTACCTAAAGCTTGCAATAGTGGATATTTGCCTGAGATATCACCAAAATTACTTTCTACCCCCCAAACTGCAACGATGGTCTCAACTGGCACACCATAGACACTCGATGCACGACTGAGTACATCATGATGTTGCGCAAGCTTTTGTTTTCCAGCAGCCACGCGTTCGTCATCGACAAGGCCCGACAAATAATCCCAAATCGGTGTTGAGAACTCAGGTTGATAGTTCAACTTTTCAATCACTGAATAATCCGGCGTCAAGTTTTGAGTATAACGATCATAGGTTGAAGCACTAACACCTGCAGAAATCGCTTGCGAACGTAAATTTGAAATACAGGCTTGAAAATTATTTTGAGGATTGAACTGTTGTGGCGCGACTGGCGCAGATGAAATTGCTGGGCTTGAAGTCGAAATCGTAGGACTTGAAGTCGATGTGGCCGTACGCTGATTATGAATAATAAGCTCAGCCTGAGCATGAGTCACCGCCAAAAATAACGAACCGAGAACAACCGATAAACGATGCATAGCTTTCCACTAATCTTTTAAATTTAAATTATGGCTTCAACATAGCATTCTGAAGGAAAAATTAAAGCGCCAAATGGTAAATTTAAATTCATTTTCTCCACTTTAAATTCATAGTTTCATTTTTAAAGTTAAATCTTATCCACACAGCAAAAGATATCAACAAGCAGATAAACCACACTTTGAATTTAAAATTTAAAAACAGAAATGATATTGTGCCTGTGGATAACTTAACTGATACAAATCAAAGCCAACATGAATAAATATTTTTTAAATTCATTATTTATTTTTTGAATTTAAAGTTTTAATCTTTAAATTCAAAGCTGCGATTTTATGAATTCAAAAACAATGAATTACTAGACTTTGAATTCAAACAATGGGTTTTTAAAGTTATATTTTGAGACTTTGAATTTAAAATGACGAAGCTTGAATTTTTAAATTCAAAGTTAAGTTGAAAACATTCGCGTGCTTCAATGCATTTTTATTTTTTTAAAGCGTCAAATATTTATTAACCATTGATCAAGTTAAATACAGATTTTTTCAAGCGCTTCCGACAAAAGGCATTCAATTTCAAAGAGGCGCAATCATGCCCGAAACACGGGCATTAAAAAAGCGACCACGGACGTGATCGCTTTTTTTAGAAGCAGTTTTGCGTTTAGATGATTATATCTTGAGTTAAAGCCAGTGGATTTGGCAAAATCGTTGCCAATTGTTGACACAGCGTGGTTAATTCAGCTGAATCTGTTGGCATTAATGTGATGTGTCCAATCTTACGACCCTCACGCTCGGTCTTGTTATACAAATGCAGATGTGCGCCATTTAAAGCCAAAACATCTTCAGATTTCGGATGTTGACCAATGATGTTCACCATCACTGTAGGGCGAATCACGTCAGTTGAACCCAGCGGTAAACCTGCCACAGCACGGACATGATTTTCAAATTGTGAGCAAACTGAACCTTCAATTGACCAATGCCCAGAGTTATGCACACGAGGCGCCATTTCATTGGCATATAAGCCTTTATCTGTGACAAACAGCTCAAGCGTCAACACGCCGACATAATTCAAATGATTGAGTAGGCGAGTGATGTAGTCTTGCGCCGCAGGTTGTAAGTCTGCGCTGTTTGGTGCAGGCACAATCGAATGCGATAAAATGCCATTATGGTGGTGGTTCTCCGCCAAAGGCCACGTTTTGACCTCACCATTTTGACCACGTACCGCAATGATCGACACTTCGCGCGAGAAGATCACAAAGCTTTCAGCAATCAGTGAACCTGCAGGACCAAGTTCCGCCCATGCTTGATCAATTTGATCGTGTTGACGCAGTACAAATTGTCCCTTACCGTCATAACCGCCAGTTGCGGTTTTTAAAACAATCGGTAGACCCAAATCTGTAATGGCTTGCTTTAAGTCTTCTAATGAATCAACTGCCTTATACGGCGCAACTGGAATATTGAGTTCATCAAACAAGGCTTTTTCAGACAGACGATGCTGCGCGATCGCTAAGGCTTGGCGTGGTGGATAGAGGTCTTTGCTTTTGCTCAATACATCAACATCAGCCAACGGCGTATTTTCAAACTCTAGACTAAAAACATCTGCACTTTGAATAAATTTAGCCAAGCCATTTTCAGCTTTGCTTGAAAACACCTGACCTAAAGCCGCGGAAGGGCAGTCTGTACTTGCTTCAAAGAAAGTACACTGAATATTGAGGGGTAATGCTGCCTGCGCCATCATGCGACCAAGCTGACCACCACCAAAAATACCAATGGTTTTATACATGAGGAATGTCCCCTAATAAGCTTGGTTCTAAATTTGACCTGGAATATTTTTGCTTGCGACTTTTTCAGTCTGTGCATCACGGAAATCTGCGACATTTTTTGCAATTTCAGGGCGAGTAAGACCCAAAATTTGCGCTGCCATAATCGCCGCATTGGTTGCACCAGCAGGACCAATTGCAAGCGTACCGACAGCAATACCCGCAGGCATCTGAACAATCGACAGCAATGAATCAACACCATTTAAAATAGATGATTTTACTGGAACACCCAATACAGGCAGGTCAGTCTTTGCGGCACACATCCCCGGTAAATGCGCTGCGCCACCTGCACCCGCAATAATCACTTGAATACCACGACCACGTGCTTGTTCAGCATATTCGAATAAACGATCTGGCGTACGGTGCGCGGAAACCACTTCAGCTTCAAAGGGTACGCCAAGCTGTTTCAACATATTGGCAGTGTGTTCGAGGGTTGCCCAGTCTGACTGAGAACCCATGATGATTCCAACGAGAGGTGTGTCTTGTGAAGCGGCCGCATTCATTGCAATGTTTCCAGAGATTAGTTAAGAGAGATAAATCTCGACTAGAG
Source organism: Acinetobacter sp. TGL-Y2 (assembly GCF_001612555.1). Classification (NCBI taxonomy): domain Bacteria; kingdom Pseudomonadati; phylum Pseudomonadota; class Gammaproteobacteria; order Moraxellales; family Moraxellaceae; genus Acinetobacter; species Acinetobacter sp. TGL-Y2. The sequence continues at coordinate 3,363,768 of NZ_CP015110.1, forward strand.
CCAAGCTTTAATAAGAGCCCTGTATTATAGACTGAAAATTCAACTTCATAAAATTTCAGTGCTTAAAACAAGGCTCGATTTTTATTATTTTTTTCTAGGATTTAGGAAAAGCCGCTTAAAAATTAAAATATCAAAAAATAATCACCGTTATGGCGTACGAAATACAAAATAAACACAACCACATAAGCATAGAGCAGCCCAAATATAATCAAGCTTAAACGGTTGTTTAAACATAAAAACCATAAAGGGAACAAAAACCAGTAGAGTAACCACTTCTTGTGTGATCTTCATTTGTCCGACAGCCCAACCATGTTGAGAGAGCATACGTGTAGCAGGAATCATCAAGCCATATTCAAACAGAGCAATCACCCAACTGAATAAAATGGCTTGCCAGAGCGGTGCATCATGCGGCAAAAATTTTAAATGACCATACCAAGCCAAAGTCATAAAACAATTGGCAATCACCAAAAGAAATAAAGGCCAAAACAACATCTAGAACATCTGCGCATCGAATTTCGCATATTTTACGTTCCTTTAATGAAATTCAGATAAATTGATTTGTTTTTTTTCAAAAAAATATGGTTTAAATATCTGTATACCAATAAATAAAACCCAGATAATCGATACAAGAAAAACTATCTTTTCCCTTAGACCCTTGCTATCGTTGGCTTTAATTCGAATTAATCACGACAACAGCACCAACAACAAAGTGATGTGTCAATAAAAGCAGTGGAGTTAGAAAACATGCACCTGCATATTTTGGGTATTTGTGGCACTTTTATGGGATCTTTGGCACTGCTTGCGCGTGACCTAGGTCATCAAGTGACAGGATCAGACGCAAACGTTTATCCACCCATGTCAACCCAACTTGAAAATGCAGGCATTACTTTAATGCAAGGTTATGACCGTAGTCATTTACAGCCCAATCCTGATTTAGTCATTGTGGGCAATGCCATGAAACGTGGGATTGACGCTGTGGAATATATGCTGGATCAAGGTTTAACTTATATTTCAGGGCCGCAGTTTTTAGCCGACCATGTATTACAAGGCAAGCACGTTTTAGGTGTGGCTGGTACACACGGTAAAACCACGACCACCACGATGCTGGCATGGGTACTGGATCAGGCAGGTTTAGAACCGGGCTTTTTAATTGGCGGTGTGCCATTAGGTTTTACTGAAAGTGCCCGTTTAGGTGGTGGTCAATATTTTTGTGTAGAAGCAGATGAATATGATTCTGCTTTCTTCGATAAGCGTTCGAAGTTTGTGCATTACCATCCGAAAACGGCTATTTTAAATAATCTTGAATTTGACCATGCCGATATTTTTGATGATTTGGCTGCCATTCAAAAACAGTTCCACCATTTAGTGCGTACTATTCCAAGCCAAGGTCGTATTATTGCGCCTGTGACAGAAAGTAATATTGATGAAGTATTAGAGCAGGGCTGTTGGACACCTGTGGTACGCACTTCTTTGGATGTACATGAAAACGCTGAAATCTATGCAGAGCAACTTTCTGCCGATGGTTCACATTTCAAAGTCCTCAAAAATGGGATTGTAAAAGGTACCGTGCAATGGAGCATGACAGGCCAGCATTCGGTTGCCAATGCTTTGGCGACGATTGCAGCGGCTGAGCATGTGGGTGTTTCGATTGAGACCGCCTGTAAAGCGCTCTCGAATTTTGGTGGCGTGAAGCGCCGTATGGAACTGCTTGATACCGTCAAGGGCATTGAAGTGTTCGATGACTTTGCACACCATCCGACTGCAATTGAAACGACTTTAGACGGTGCGCGTAAGCGTCTAGGTGAGCGTAAGCTTTGGGCAATTATTGAACCACGTTCGAACACTATGCGTATGGGCAGCCATAAAGATGGTTTGGCTTATTCTGCACGGTTGGCAGATGAAGTAATTTGGTACCAACCTGAAGGTTTGGACTGGGACTTACAACCTGTGATTGATGCTGCTCCAAATAAAGCCAAAGTTGCACGGACCTTAGATGACATTATTGAAACTGTGGTTCGAAGTGCAGGCGAGGGTGATGCCGTCGTCATCATGTCTAATGGTGGTTTTGGGGGGTTGCATCGTAAATTGATTGCGGCTTTACAAGAATAATATGACTGTAATGAAGCCCGCAAAGCGGGCTTTTTTATTTTTAAAAAAGGGAATTAAAATAATCTTAGAATCAAATTTAGAAGAAATTTTGATAACCTCTATTGTTCAAACCTATTGAATTTTTTGCGTGTTCATCACTGGCTTGAAGCTTGAACAATAGATCGATTAGATTCGCAATATTCTCCGAATCCAGATCATGCGGTACGAAATGATCAAAGCCTTTTTTTTTCAAAAAACTTAGCGACTTTTCCATGCTGATTGACATATTTCATCGACCATTGTGAAAAATGGCTTTTTCCAATCTCACGATCAGGAAAACGGTGAATATCATGATGATGAGAATCTTTGTAAATATTGTCAAATAGTGCTTTTACAACCTCTGATTCTCCCTCCAAACATTGAAAATAAATTCCTTCAGCATAATAAAGTACACCGTAAATATTTTGAGAACGATTAAAAGCACGAGCTTTGGCTAAAATTTCACTTAAATCCTGTAATAGATCATTTTGGAATTCAGTACGACGGCTTGCATAACAAAGTTGTAAAAGCATGCTCATTCTCTTTCTTATCATGAGTTGAAGATTAAAAAATAAAATTCACTCTGTTTGTTTTTTAATCAATTGTAATTTTTTTCTTACACGCGCTTATGTGTGAAACGTCTAATATTTAACTCTCCATAGTGATAAATTCAACAAAATTTAAATAAAAACCCATTTGATTTTTATTTATAGAGGAAGTCAGACGTTGAAAAAAATATCCATCACTCTTGGACTTCTATGCGTTTATTTGAGTCTAATGATTATATTAAGTAGATTGGGTATAACTGATATAGCTGCAATCCTATTTTAGGATACAATGATTAAAAATTCATTTGATCAAGATTATGCCTGAAATATATTCAGTGGATTTACGTGAAAAAGTCATGCAGTTTTATCAAGAAAACAATCACAAATCACACACATATAAAACTTTCAAAATATCTTGGACCACTTTGGATGACTGGATCTTTCTTCAGAACACTACTGGAGAATTGAAACAGCCTAAAATCAATGCAGGTCGACCCACTAAAATCAAGGATATGGACGTTTTCAAACACTTTGTTCAAACTACTGAATTTTCTCAAGTGAAAGATCTCATTCCTTTATTTGAACAAAAGTTTGGGTATCCAATCCTTTACTCAACCCTATTAAAAGCCATTCATAGGCTTGGTTGGACACGTAAAAAAAGAGTTTTCTCTACAAGCAAGCCGATAAAATAACAAGGGCTGTATTCAACTGGTTTCTTCCGCAATGGAAAGAGGAGTTTGGATAAGATCAGATTCTTTATATTGATGAATCTGGAATAAACACCACAGATACAGCGCAATGTGGTTGGTCTAGACTAGGCAGTCGTTGCCCTGCTTTAAAATTGGGTGGTCATGGGAAAAGATTAAGTATCATCAGTGCTGTGAGGTCTAATTCGGCATATGAGTTCCTTTACCCTTTGGTTTTTTCAAGATTCATGCGATCGAGCAATGTTCACGGGATGGCTGAGATATCTACTTGAAAATTTAACTAAAATAATCAGGATAAGACCAAGAGGCATCTGCTGATTCTAGATAACGCTTCGATTCATAAGAATGGGAATATCAAAAAACCAGCCACAGACTTTAACTGTAGAATCATGTGCTTGCCTGCTTACAGTCCAGACTTAAACCCAATTGAAAAAGCATGGTCAGTGCTAAAATCCAAAGTCAAAAATATCGCTGTCCGGTTAGACAAAACGATAGAAGAAGCACTCGATTTGGGTTTGAAGGAAATGTAGCTTAAAATTTAAATCCAGCTATACCATAAATATTAGATCTCTTTCATAAATCAAAAAGTGACCATTCTTTTGGTCAATATTTGCACTCCGGATTTCTTGGCATTGGTGCATAATCTACGGATGAAATACATCGATTCAAAAAAGCTTTCTGATTATCAGTTCAAGCGATATACAGGCATCTCATGGTCAACCTTCTATTCAATGGTTGAGCAATTGAAAATGAATATCCCTGCCAAGGGCAGACCACCCAAGTTAAGCTTGGAAGATCAGGTTCTGCTCTGTCTTAGTTATTGGCGGGAATACCGAACTTTATTTCACGTTGCGACGAGTTATGGGGTTTCAGAGCCGACAGCTTCAAGAATTGTACGTCATGTTGAAGAATGCCTGATTCAGTCTAAATTGTTTAATTTACCCAAAGCTTTACCCGAAGGCGGAGGCATTGACTGGAATGTTGTGATCGTGGATGCCACAGAAATTCCAATACAAAGACCCAAAAAAACAGAAGAAAAGCTATAGCGGTAAGAAAAAGACGCACACCTTTAAAGTACAGGCCATAATTCACTATAAAACTCAGCAAATTCTGAGTTTGTGTAGTAGTCGCAGTGCAGTACATGATTTCGAGCTATTCAAACGAAATTTAAAGCAGATACCTTTAGGGGCTTTCATCCTTGTAGATAAAGGCTATCAAGGGATTTATATTGTGTATTCTATCGCCTGTTGCCATTCAAAGCCAAAAGGCGCTGTAAACTGGATCCTGAACTAAAACGTTATAATCGTGAAATCAATAAAAGAAGAATCGGAATTGAGCCTGTATTCGGCAGTTTAAAAAAGTTTAAGATTCTTTCGGAACGTTATCGAAACCGAGGCAAAAGATTGGGCTTGAGATTCAATTTAATTGCTGGAATTTATAACTTTGAGCTGAGTAAAAAATGATTTATGAAAGAAGTCTATTATTATTTCATCTATTTTACTTGGTTCTGCAATGTATTTGCTCATCTATAAAACACATTACTTAATGCTCAGTATAACCATAATAACTTTTATCTTTGTTTTAGCGCAAGACTATATATCTATACCTGTAATGTTGAGTAGTCTACTCTTTGGTTATATCACCGTTCATTACTTTAAAACTCGAAAAAGACGCAACGAACGCGCTCGGCGTCGACCTTTAAATGAAAATAGAGAGTTTCTTAACTAAAGAATCTATCTGATTGTAAGCTATCAATAAAAAACATCCGCCAAAGTTTTATCCCGTCTAAACATCACTTCAACATATGAACATGTGGGAATGATTTTTAAATTTTTCTCACGTGCAAAAGCAACCAACACGTCCAGCAACTGACGAGCAACACCTTGCCCTCGCAAGGCATCATCAACCCAAGTATGATTGGCAATCACCTGATGCTCACCACGCCAGACATAGCTGATTTCTGCAATTCGCTGAGCCTGTTCATTCACAGCAAAGAATTCACCCTGTTGACCATCATCTTGATGTTGGAACTGCATCGATCACCTATATTTTATCATTGAGTAAAGCACTATCATTTAAACGAATAATACATCATGAATAGATTCGTCTTTATCAAATACAGACTTAGCGAAAGGACAGAGGGGTAAAATTTTAACATTTTTTTCGCGTGCCAATTCGACTGCACGATCTACCAATTTACGACCTACATTTTGACCACGAAGCTCATCACTCACTTGGGTATGATCAATAATAAATTTGTCTGTTCCGGCCCAAGAATATGTCATTTCAGCCAAATGCTGACCCTCTTCACCAATATAAAATTCGCCTTTAGCACCATTATCTCTATGTTTAATTTCAAACATTTTTATATTCCTAAAATTTTTCTTAATGTAGAAAGTGCCACGTTTGCTTTTTTAACACTGTTAAATTTTATTATCAATTTTTAACAGCAGCGAACGATCATCTGCGCAGTCACTTTAACAGCGCCTCCTATAAATCAGATCAAGTCTTAACACAGCAAAATTTAAGCCCTAAAATACCTGCACACTTTTATAAGCAACCATTCATGACCCTATCTACAACTGAACCTCTACAAGATCCCACACGTCAGTGGATTAGTGTCATTAGTTTAGCCTTCGCGGCATTTATTTTTAATACCACTGAATTTATTCCTGTCGCACTGCTCAGTGACATTGGGGCAAGTTTTGGCATGCCTTCAACCGATGTCGGGATCATGATTACACTATACGCATGGGTGGTCGCACCGATTTCACTGCCGATTATGCTGCTGACTAAAAATATTGAAAGACGTTCTCTATTGTTGGTTCTATTCGCGGTATTTATTGTGAGTCATCTATTATCCTATATGGCATGGAATTTTAATGTGCTCATGGCAAGTCGGATTGGGATCGCGTTTTCACATGCGTTATTCTGGGCCATTACCGCATCTTTGGCCCTTCGGGTTGCACCTAAAGGTAAACAATTTCAAGCCTTGGGACTGTTAGCGACAGGAACAGCCCTTGCCATGGTGCTGGGTATTCCTTTAGGTCGAATGATTGGTGAGATTTATGGCTGGCGTAATACTTTTGGCTTAATTGGACTCTGTGCTGCGATGATTTGTCTGGTTTTAGCGTTGAGCCTGCCTAAACTTCCAAGTCTAAACTCAGGTTCACTCAGCAGTTTAAAAGTATTTATTAGACGTCCGAGTCTAATGATTGTATTTGCACTAACCATGATCATGATTACCGCGCAATTTACCGCGTATAGTTATATTGAGCCTTTCACCTTGAATATTGCACAGTTTAGCTCATCTCAAACCACAACCTTGTTATTGGTCTTTGGTGGTGCGGGACTCATTGGTTCATATCTGTTTGGCAAGTTAGGTGCGAAATTCCCTAAACTTTTTATTCCATTGAGTTGCATAACTTTGGCAATCGCTATGTTAATGCTACTGCCATTTTCAGGTTCTGTTTTTAACTTGACTACGTTGAGCCTATTATGGGGAATGAGCATTATTGTGTTGAGTCTGGCGCTTCAAGCCAAGACTTTAAATCTGGCTTCAGATGCAACTGATGTGGCCATGGCGATTTACTCTGGGCTTTATAATGTCGGTATTGGCGCGGGTGCGCTACTCGGTGGTTATGTCAGTATTAACTATGGTTTAAGTTATATTGGAATTTTTGGCGGAGTTTTGGCCGTATTAGGCACATTCTTGGCTTTAATCTTGATTCAAAGAACGGATTTTATCAAAACAACCTAAATTCAGACAAAATTTGCACAATTCAAAGAAATATGCGATTCTTGAGACACTTTAGAAATATTCAATATTTCTTCAAAATTTATGTTGAACAAGGGGAGTAGCCTCCTTCAAGCACAGCATTAAAAATGTTTAGATTTTTAATGCTGTGCGTCGGAATATCGTCATTACGCTTTGAAAAAAGTCGGTATCCGAGCATCTAAAATGCGCTTTTAGTGCGGTTTAGATGTAGGCAAGACCTTGATCATGTTGTTTCAGATGTTTATATCATCTGGCGACTGGTCAAGGTTTTTTTATGGCCGTTTGTCAGATGTAGAGGATGATTATGGAATCTATTGGCAATCTTTGGCTGTATCTGGCATTTTTCGGCATTGTGACCATTATGCTGGTCATCGACTTCTTGGGCTTTAAGCAAAAAGAAGGGCAAGATGTAAAATTAAAAACAGCAGCATATTGGAGTGTGGCATGGATCACCGTGGCCAGTTTATTTGGGGGTGGTTTATGGCTGTACTTAAAACAAACGGCGGGTGTAGACATTGCAAACAGCAAAGTCATGGAATACTTCGCAGGTTATTTGTTAGAAAAATCCCTCGCGATTGATAACGTATTTGTCTGGCTGATGATTTTCGCTGCATTTGCGATTCCTCCTGCGCTGCAACGCCAATTACTGCTTTATGGCGTACTGGGCGCGATTATTTTAAGAACCATCTTTATTTTTATTGGCGCATGGTTCGTTCAAGAGTTCTCTTGGATTCTTTATATTTTCGGTGCTTTTCTGGTTTATACAGGATTTAAATTCCTCAAAGGACAAGATGATGATCCAAATATTGAAGACATGGCGATTCTTAAATGGCTACGCAAACACATGCGCATTACGCCGCAGCTTGAAGGTAATAAATTCTTTGTGCGTCAAAATGGCGTACTGTGGGCAACGCCCTTGTTTTTGGTGCTGATTTTGGTGGAAGCATCAGATGTGATTTTTGCAGTTGATTCTATTCCTGCGATCTTCGCCGTGACTTCAGATCCGTTTATTGTACTGACAGCAAACCTGATGGCGATTTTAGGACTGCGTGCGATGTTCTTCTTGCTCTCTGGTGCGGCGTCGAAAATGCATTACCTACCTTATGGTTTAGGTTTGATCTTGGTGTTTATCGGTTTCAAAATGCTGATGCTTGACGTATTCCATATGCCTATCTGGATTTCGCTGGGCTTTATCGTGATTACCCTTGCAATCACCGCAATCCTGTCTATTCGTCATAGTAAGAAATATAAAGAAACCACTTTGTAATAAAAGCTATAGAAAAGCCTTCCTTTCGGAGGGCTTTTCTAAGTTTAATAAAATCACTTCAATGGACTTAATAAAATGATGAATAATCCATGTTTAACTGTAAATTTTAAAACTAAAAAAGTATGTCTTGATGGCAAAGAAATTTCATTAGAAAATTTATCGAGTGGTAATTTTAATGCCGAATTTAATACAAATTCTAATGAATGGCATATCAAAAGTGATTTTACTTTTTATAGTCATGTTGGAGATAGAATTATCATTAAATCGAATTTAAGTTTCGCAATCATTTTTTGGAGAGACGAAGGTCATCTTCTCGATGCAAGTATCATCAAAAAACTAAAATCTAAAAAATACGATTTGAATCTTAAAACTCACCATAATTCAAAAGTATCAATCTTGAATTCGGCTTGGGATGATGCATATTTTGATTTTGATATCCGTTATAACTTAATTTCCCTCACTCTAAAATAAATCACTCAACCCATTTCAACTTCGGCCATTTTTTCAAAAACCTTTTTGATGCTAGACGATCTGCAAAGACTCCACGTGAAACCAAAGCATCGTTCCAGCGTAGTTTTAGCTCGAATAAATCATCTAGACCAAATGGCGCAATCATGTCTAAATCGTTATTTTCCAAAAGACGAATCGCTACAGCCGTTGCAGTTTCAGGCCATAAAGAGAGTGCATGTTCAATTGACGTCAGCGGTGGAATAAAAGCCCCTGTATCTGTTTGGTACCACAAATGTACTTTTGCTTGATTGGTAATATCCCACTTGATATCTGGAAATGTCTTTTTCAGTTTTTGTTGAATGTGTTTTGCTACATGGCCTACATCTTTTTCATCATAAAAAATCACATCAATTTCAGTCTGATCTAAAGAGAAGGATTGATCATGTAAATGCGCCCAAACTGTGTTACGAATGACGCCTGCAGCAAGATAGGCTTGGGGTGCAAATGTCTTCAGCATTTTTAAAATATCTATAATTTTTTCATTTTTTATTAAAAGATCTTTTAATTCAGAAGAATAAAGCTCTTCTATTTTTTCCACGTTAAATTTTCTCGATTTTATGGTGATCTGTCATTGTAAATGAAAAAGAATATCGGACGAATCATGGAAGAGTTTATTTTTTAAGTTACAATCAACCGAAAAAATAAATACGCAGGTTTAAAATGTCTTCTGTAGTTGTATCGACAGCAATTCGTGGTCGCTTCTTAGATATTCAGAATACGGTAGCCCAAGCGCGTGAAATTCACGACCAAGTGCGTTATATAGAAGATGGTTTACTCATCTGCCAAGCAGGTAAAATCCAGTGGTTTGGCACTTGGCAAGATGGTCAAAAACAGCTTCCTCAAGACATAGATATTCAGCACTATCCAGATCAACTCATTGTTCCTGGTTTTATTGATACCCATATTCATTTTCCACAAACAGAAATGGTTGGGGCATACGGCGAACAACTTTTAGAGTGGCTCAACACCTATACCTTCCCAACAGAATTGCAATTTGCAGACAAAGCTTATGCAGACCAAATTGCGCATTTCTTTGTCAATGAACTGCTTAAAAACGGCACCACCACCGCATTGGTATTTTGCACGGTTCACCCGCAATCCGTAAATGCGTTGTTTGAAGCAGCAGAGCGTCATGACATGCGCTTGATCGCTGGTAAAGTCATGATGGATCGTCATGCACCAGAGGGTCTATGTGATACTGCGGACACGTCGTATACCGACTCAAAAGCATTGATTGAAAAATGGCATGGCAAAGGACGTAATCTTTATGCCATCACACCACGTTTTGCACCGACCTCCACACCAGAGCAACTCGAAAAAGCAGGTCAGCTCAAAGCTGAATATCCAGATGTCTATGTGCATACCCATTTAAGTGAAAACAAAAATGAAATCGCATGGGTCAAAGATTTATTCCCTGCGCAAAACGGTTATTTGGATGTCTATCATCATTATGGTTTGACGGGTTCGCGTTCCGTTTTTGCACACTGCGTGCATTTAGAAGATGCGGAGTGGGATTGCATGCATGCCACAGATTCTGCCATCGCCTTTTGCCCGACCTCCAACCTATTTTTAGGCAGTGGTTTATTTCCACTGCAAAAAACATGGGACAAACAAGTTAAAGTCGGTTTAGGCACAGATATTGGGGCAGGGACGTCATTTAATCAACTACAAACGGTAAGTGAAGCTTATAAAGTTCAGCAGCTACAGGGCAACAAGTTGTCTGCCTTTGAATCGCTGTATCATGCCACTTTAGGTGGGGCTAAAGCTTTGCATTTGGATGACAAGTTGGGCAACTTTAATGTCGGGAAGGAAGCTGATTTTGTGGTGCTGAATTTGAATGCAACCGCGCTACAGACACTGCGCCAACAACGTGCTAAAAACATAGAAGATGCCTTATTTGCGTTGTTCACCATGGGTGATGATCGCAACATTCAAGCAACCTATATTTTTGGACAAAAAGCCTATGACCAATCCGTCTGATTCAAAGCTTAATTCAAAGTCTGAATCAAAAAAAACCTCAACGAAAAAATATCTTTTGATCGGTGGGGTATTTGTCTTTTGTGCATTGCTTTTAAAACGTGATGCCCACTAGATCAGCAATACTTACATATTCTATGAGTAAAAGTGATGCATCTCATTTAGATATGTTTTAAAATTACCGCATATTACAGGTGTTGCAAGTCAACGCCTTTTTTAATTTTTGAATTGTTGTTTTAGGTATCTACCCATGACCATTGAAATGAAGGTAATGATTTCTGCAGAAGAAATTCATGCAAAAGTTTTGGAGCTTGGTAAACAAATTGATGCTCACTATGCAAACAGTGACAAGGAATTGGTGCTGATCGGCCTACTTCGTGGTTCTGTGATTTTTATGGCAGATCTTTGCCGCGCGATTGCGAAGCCCCATGAACTCGACTTCATGACCGTTTCAAGTTATGCGGGTGGAACAACGTCTTCACGTGATGTAAAAATTCTAAAAGATCTTGACGGTGAAATCCGTGGTAAAGATGTTTTAGTGATTGAAGATATTATTGATTCGGGCAATACATTAAGTAAAGTTTTAGAAATTTTGGAAACTCGTCAACCGAACTCAATTCAACTGTGTACTTTGGTGAGTAAGCCTTCACGCCGTGAAATTGATCTTGATGTTCAATTTTTAGGTTTTGAAGTCGAAGATAAATTTATTGTGGGTTATGGTCTCGATTACGATCAAAAATATCGTCACATTCCATTTATTGGTGAAATTGGACTATGAAGGTTAAACCGTAATAGCCATCAACCATAATATCCAAACATCAAGCGACTTCGGTCGCTTTTTTTAACGTTGGATTTTCCTGTCCTCGACATCAGGAACAAAACATATACAATAAATAGCAAATGGCCTCTTTTTAAATTTAGCTTGATCGTCAATGCTTTAGTAAGCATCTGACTTCTATTTCTAGATCTAAACCGAAAAGAACAACAAGGAGAATCATATGTTTTCATTGCTAGGCGCGATTGTGATTGGGTTCATTGCAGGTTTAATTGCACGCGCGATTCACCCTGGAGACGATAAACTGGGTTTTATCATGACCACGGTACTGGGTATTGTCGGGGCTTTATTGGCGACTTACGGTGGACGTCTGCTGGGGCTTTATCCCGAAGGTTCCTCTGCGGGGTTCATTGCCTCTGTGATTGGTGCAATTGTCGTGTTGTTCATTTACAACATGATTGCGAAAAGAACCTAATCTACATTACATAAAATATTGTTTTTCATGACAACGCACCTTTGAAGGTGCGTTGTCATTTTTAAAGGAAGCTTTTCTAAAACTCAAATTAGGCTTGTAAAACCTTTGATTCATTCAATTAAAATAATTATAGCCCCAATTCTTTCCAAATTTTTTCAATCTCTTGCGCAGGATAGGCACCCGTGACTTTAAAACCATTTGAGAAAATAATCACAGGCGTGCCTTGTAAGCCGAGTTTTTTTCCTAGAGCAAGATTACGTTCAATCGGATTGGCACAGTCGCTAGTTCCAGTCGGTTGAATGGATTTCTGAATTAAGTTTTTCCAAGTAAATTCTTTATTGGCAGAACACCAGACTTTTTTTGCAGGGATGATGGACTGATTTTTAATGGGGTATAGAAAGGTATATACGGTCACGTCGTTGAGTTTGGCTAAATGACCTTCAAGAACCTTACAATATGGGCAATTTGGGTCAGAAAAGATCGCGAGTTGGCGCTTCCCATTCCCCCGTACAGATTTAATCGCATCATCAAGTGGCAACTGTTTAAAGTCGACTGAATTTTGATGAATCAAGAGACTTTGTGTCAGATTTTGCTGATCTTTCAAACGAATCATTGAACCCAAAAATAGATGCTGGGCATCTTCATTCACATACACCACTTGCTTATCCAAAGTCCCGCTATATAGACCCTGCATTTCTGTGGCTTGTATATTGGTGATTTGAATATTGGGATAATTTGTCGCAAGCTTTGTTTTTACCGTCGCAACATTGGCAAAACTCAAGCTTGAGAAAAGTGCTGCACAGGCAATTGCGGCGATTTTTTTTGCAATCATATTGAGTTATACATTCATCTATTTGCTTTTATTCTAATCTTAAACGATGGGATATTCTTTAAATTATCTTATCAGCTGTGTGTGACTTATGTTTCACGTGAAACCTTTAAATGACCAACCAGGTAGAGCTGGTTATTTTACTGGAAATGAATTGACCATTATTTTGATAGGTCTTACTCTTGATCACACAATGTTAAATTCTATCTTGCCCGAAACGCATAGAAAAAACTCACCCATATTAAATCAGAAATTTATGAATCTATCCTTATGGCGACCTTTTATATTAGTTAGCCTCGCCTTATGTATTGGAACCATTGGAACAGCTTTAGCCAGCCCGCTTTACCCAATCTACCAAAAATTGTGGCAACTCATGCCCAGCGATATTACTTTAATTTTTGTGTCGTATATGTTCGGCTGCCTGACCACATTACTATTTTTAGGCAGAACCAGTAACACCATTGGCTATATCAAAACCATGCAAGTGGGTTTGGTGTTTATCATTATCGGTTTGGTTTTTTCAATCTTCGCATCCAATGCACTTTGGCTATGCATCGGGCGTTTTATTATTGGTATTGCCTCTGGTTTAATGACCACATCTGCATTATTGGGTTTAATTCAAACCGTTCCTGAAAGTCATAAGCATATTGCACCTCAGCTCAGTTCTATAATCACTGCCATTGGTTTTGGTTTGGGTCCATTGATCGGGGGCTTAATTGCACAGTTTTCAGAAGCACCACTGGTGACCCCTTATATTCCCGTTGTGATTGGATCGGTCTTTTGCTTGATCAGTCTTTTTTTTCTAAAAGCAGATCATTTCAAAGCGCAAGCCTTTAGTTTTGCACCTAAACTGTTACGCCCAGAGCAAAAGCATCACGCTCAGTTCTGGATTATTTGCTTAGCTGCTTTTTGTATTTTTGCTGCATTTAGTTTATTTGCATCTTTATCACCTTCATTTTTAAAAGATATTTTACCTTGGCATGGACCATTGGTCAGTGGTATTGCCATCACCAGTATTTTATTTATCTCTGCAACGGTGCAGTATTTTTCACGCGCCATCAAACCGACGAAAAGTCTGAGTTATGGCTTGATCATGGCTGTATTGAGCTTGGTCATGCTTGCACTGTGTATGTGGCTTAAAGTGAGTGTGCTGTTTTTGATCAGTGATGTTTTGTTTGGTATTGGACATGGTTTGACATTACTTGGCGCTTTCGGTTTAATCCATAGCATGAGTACACCTGACAATCGTGCAGCGATCATGTCAACGTATCTGTTTGTGGGTTATTTGGGTACGATCGTTCCGATTATTGCCGTGGGATATTTGGCAGATCATTTTGGTTTAAGTGTAGGCGTGCTCATCTTCTGTATGTGCATGGGTTTGATGTTTGCAGTGCTTTGGATACGTCATACACAAATAATTCAATTGAACCTAAAAAATCAGCCTCATTAGGCTGATTTTTATATGTACGTCATATCACTTTAAAATGAGTTTTAAATTACTTTAAAAGTTCAATTTTAAGGACCTCTATATCAGTGGGCTTTTCGCGGTGCGTATCGACCTCACCATAAACTTTGACTTTCGTACCCGCCTTGAGCTGCTTCACTGTGGCTAAGTCTTCATCAATTTCGACAGGAATCGAGCCAGTATTGTCCTTTAACTCGAAATGATCATCTTTGATATGGCGCACAATGGTGCCTGTCACACTCACCGGGGTCTCATCATTGGCTTTAATTGCGCCTGCAACAGTGCTCAGATTTTTGCTCGCTTCAGCAATAATGGTTTGATCAGACTTGCCAGCCCACACATTGGCCGTTAAACCCAAGAGCAGGGCAGTCAATAGAAACGGTGTTTTTTTCATTTTTCTTCTCATCAAAAAGGAGACTGAACCATCTTATAAAGTATCTGCCGTTAAGTATATAAAACTTACCAAAGCATTACGCAAAGTCTAAAAAAGCTGACATATGGCATTGTTCTATTAACTTCAAATGAAACTTAGTCGTCCTTAGTTTTTAAAAATACAATATCGTAGATAAACTGCATATCTTGCTCTGAAAAACTCTTACACATTAAAACGCATTAACGTCTCAAGGCTCAATAATGATTTTAGAGATGATAGAATTATTTAGCGCCAATAAAAGCAAAAAAGTCCGCGATTAAACGGACTTTTTATAGCAAAACTTACAATGTTGAAAGTTTTAGAAGATAAACTTAGACCACTGATCCGAAATGGTGATCATTGTCTTAATATCACTATATAAAACAATTAAATACTAAGCTATCACAATGAATTCTTAGGCTCTTTCCAAAAAGATTTACTATGAAAGGGGCTACTTTCCGATACAAAACGATCCGAAAATTTCACCCAGCAAATCATCTGCACTAAAGTCACCGGTAATTTCACCCAGTACATTTTGAGCCAGTCTCAGTGACTCAGCCACCAACTCACCCGCTTGATAGACGGTAAGCTGCTCATGTGCTTCTGCCAAATATGCCTGAGTGCGCTTCATTGCGTCCAAATGGCGGGTTCTCGCAATAAAGGTATCCTCCTCGGGTTGAAAGCCTGCATGCGCTGTAATCGTATCTATCAGCGCATGAACGCCTGTTTCTTGCTTGGCAGACACCGTCACATGGCGAAAACCTTGAACATCACTGAGTTCTGCTGCTTGATCCGTTAAATCACATTTATTGGCAATCAAGATTAAACGTTTAGCATCGATATGCTCTGCAAAGTAATTTTGCGCCAATTGTAGGGGGTCTTCGCCTTGGCTTAGGTCATACACCAAAAGCAACAGATCAGCATTTTCAATTTCTTTAATGGCGCGGCGAATACCTTCTTTTTCGACCACATCTCCTGTTTCACGTAAACCAGCAGTGTCGGTCAAGGTCATGGGAAGACCATTTAAACTGATTTTTTCATGCAATACATCACGTGTTGTCCCTGCAATATCCGTGACAATCGCACGGTCCACACCAGCCAATGCATTGAGTAAACTGGATTTACCTGCATTGGGCTTACCTGCAATTACCACCTGTAAACCTTCACGTAAAAGCTGGCCTTGACGTGCAGATTGTTGTACTGCGCCGACAGATTTTTGTACACCTTCAAGCAGTGCCAATATTTTTCCATCAGCCAAAAAGTCTATTTCCTCTTCTGGAAAATCAATTGCAGCTTCAACATGTAAACGTAAGTGAATCAATTGCTCTAAAACTGCATTTACTTTATTTGAAAATGCGCCCTGTAAAGAACGCACCGCAGAACGTGCAGCAGCTTGAGATGTGGCATCAATTAAGTCCGCAATGGCCTCGGCTTGTACCAAATCCATTTTGCCATTTTCAAAAGCACGCATGGAAAATTCACCGGCTTTTGCAGCTATGGCTCCGAGTTCAAACAAACGCGCCAGCAAGGCATTTTGAATCACAGGACCACCATGACCTTGTAGCTCAACCACATCTTCACCGGTAAATGAATGCGGATTTGGGAAGCAAATAGCTAAGCCCTCATCCATGACTTCACCGAAAGCATCATAGAAATAACGAAATCCGGCATAACGCGGCTTGTCTAAAGGTTTTTGCGTTAATGCCTCAGCAATGGCATACGCCTTTGGACCAGACAGACGAATCACCCCGACGCCACCACGACCGGGCGGTGTTGCAATGGCAGCAATGGTGGTTTGAGTCAAAGGGGTGTGCATGAACGTATCTCAAATAAAGGCAAAAAAAATCCGCTTAAGGATATCACCTTAAGCGGATCGATTCAGCTACAACAACACAGACTAGCTGGTTGGTGGAGTTTCTTCGGCTGTATTGACACGTGATTTTGCAACATTTTTGTTGATCATACTTTGTTGCAAGATGGTGATACTGTTGTTGACAATCCAGTACAACACCAAGCCTGAAGGGAAGAACAACATAAATACTGTGAAAATGATCGGCATAAACTTGAACACTTTCGCTTGCATTGGGTCAGCAGGCTGTGGGTTCAATGATTGCTGAACAAACATGGTCACACCCATCAACAACGGCAAGATAAACCATGGATCCATTGCAGATAAATCTTGAATCCAACCGAGCCAAGGTGCATGACGAAGTTCAACCGATTCCATCAATACCCAATACAGCGCAAGGAAGATTGGCATTTGAAGAAGAAGTGGTAAACAACCAGACAATGGGTTCACTTGCTCGCGTTTGTAAAGCGCCATCATTTCTTGAGAGAAACGCATACGGTCTTCACCAAACTCTTCTTTCATACGCTGCATTTCAGGTGCAATCACACGCATTTTCGCCATTGAGCGATAGCTCTTAGACGACAATGGCCAAAGAATCAATTTCACCAGAACCGTCAATAAAATAATTGACCAACCCCAGTTGCCCACAATGCCATGGAAGAATTGCAAACCTAAGAACAATAGTTTAGCAATTGGCCATAACCAACCGTAATCTACAGTTTGGTTTAAACCCACCGCCAAGTCTTTTAATTCAGATTGAATTTTTGGACCTGAATAGAAGGTTGCGTCCACAGTCATGGTTTTGCCTGCAGGAACATTGATCGTTGGAGACGTAAAACCAATGATGTTCATACCATCAGCAGATTTACGTGATTCCAACTTCGCAGAATACGGCTGTGTACCAAAATGACCTGGAATCCAAGCACTCACGAAGTAATGTTGAACCATAGCAACCCAACCACCTTTGGCCTCTGTGCTCAACTTCTCTTCTGTAAAGTTATCAAACTTTAACTTGTTATAGTGTTCATCTGGTGTACCCCAAGCGCCACCTAGGTAAGTTCCAAGGGTAAAGATCCCTTGATCCGATTTACCTGGATCGTCTGAATTATCACGTTTGATTTGACCAAACATCTGACCTTGCCAGTTTTGCGCGCTACGGTTCACAACCTGATAGCTCACATTGACTGGGTAATTACCTTCTTTGAAAGTAAAGGTCTTAATAATTTCTACGCCATCAGCAGTTTTCAATACCATAGGTACTGACAACACTTTTTCAGCTTGACCTTCTTTCGTTTGAGAAGATTTTGCATCTGCTAATGTATAGCTCGATTTTTCAAATTCGTAACTAGGGCGACCACTGCGGCTACTGTCTGGTCCATTTAAACCAATCAGGCCTGACTGAGCGACATAGGTTCTTTTTTCATCATTTTCAAGCATAACAAATGATTGATCACTGTCTTTGCTCTTGTCATGATTCAAAAGTTCAATACGAACGATATCGCCACCTTTTGGACTAATCCAAAGATGATATACATCAGTCTGAACTGAAATCAATTGTTGATTTACAGGTGCTGGAGCAGCTGTATTTTGTTGTGCAGCAGCAATATTTGCTTGCGGAATGTCTGTCACAACCGCGGCTGTTTCGCTATTTGGCAAATCTGCAGATACATCATGCGCAACCACTGCAGCCGGCTTTGGCTGAACGGCAGTTTCGGCATGACCATAATCTTTTTGCCAAGCTAAAATAAGCAAATATGCGGTGACGAACATGGCCCCGAGAATTGCAAATCTGGCCCATTGTTGCATATCGTTTACCCCAAATGGTTAGAGTGATTTTGGTTCAAAAAACGCTCACGCAAGGGTACAGGAACGTGAGTCATTTGAGAATCTATTTGCTGAAATGAAATAAAACGAATTGCTTTTTTCGGAACAGGATCGTAACCACTTCCACCCCAAGGGTGACATCGACAGACACGCTTCGTTGCATACCAGACACCTTTCATCGAGCCGTGCGTATGGATTGCTTCTAGCGAATATTGAGAACAAGTTGGAATATAACGACAACGAGGTCCAAGGAGCGGACTAATCGCAATTTGATAGAAACGAATCAACCAATGCAATATACGAACCATTGGCCACCTCTAATTTTGAGGAGAGGAAATAGATATTTTTTGATGTTTTTTTACAAGACGCTGAAGCTTTTGCCACGCAAATTGTAACTGTTGATGCAATTCAGCATTAGGCACTGCTTCTATACCGACTTTTGGCATAACCACAATATCCAATACATCTAGTTGTTGCTGATGTAAGCGAAAGCTTTCACGAGCAATACGTTTTATTCGATTTCTTTCGTGCGCACGGCGCACTTTTTTCTTGGCAACAACAATTCCTAAACGGCTTTTCGGCTGTTCAGTGCATTTTGCAAGAAAGAGGAAATGGGGTTGATGCACTTTAAAAAGCGCACCATCAAATACACCTTTGTAATCTGCAGCACATCGGATTCTCACCTCTGGACTGAAACTATAAAGTGTCATAACACCCATATCGTCGATAAGACTAACTGCGATTAAACAGTTAGGCTTTGCCGACCTTTTGCACGACGACGAGCTAAAACTTGACGACCTGCTTTAGTAGCCATACGTGCGCGGAAACCATGAACGCGTTTGCGCTTTAATTCAGATGGTTGGAAAGTACGTTTCATATCGAAACTCCAAAATTGGTGTTCTATAAAGGTTCGCGATTGTATTGTGCATTCTTTGTTCTGTCAAGAATTAACAGTTTTTGTTACATCGTTTCTAGGATGATCTTTTTTTGTTTAAAAATAATCCTAAATAGCCTCTAATTCTATTACTCACAGCTTAAATGCTTGTTTTATAAAAGCTATATAAGATATCTACAACAATATCCTCAGAGTTATCCATAGGTCTATTGTTTTTAACTGAATATCAATTGGTTTGAATTTAAATTTAAATTATGCAGTTTATCCCCAGATTTCTTTGTTGTAGTATATAAATTCAAATTTATAAATTTAAGTTTATTATTATTAGAAGCTGTTTTTTCTGTGGAAATCTCTATATTTTAAAATTAAATCATCGTGTTATCTTGTGAATAACCCTGTCTTTATGATGCGCATGTTTTGCGGATAACTTTGAGGTTTTATTTATCCACAGCTTGTGGAAAAGCTTATCCACATGCGATTTAAATTTAAAATTTCAAATTTAAATTCATTCTTTTGCTGTTTT
>NZ_CP015111.1 GCF_001612555.1 Acinetobacter sp. TGL-Y2
ACCAATACCAATACCCTTATTGATACGACCAAAAATGAATGGTAAATACTGGTTTAAAACTTCGTTTCAAATACTGGTCAGGTTGTTAATCGTAAGCTAGGTCAACAATTAAGTATTGTCGGTGGCGCAGACGTTGATGAAAGTCTAAGTAGTGCCGAAAATGTCATTACTCGCTCTACTGACAATGGAATCAAAATTGAATTATTGAAAGATGTAAAATTCGATACAGTAAACTTTGGTGGCAATATCCTCAATCAACAAGGCTTGTTCATTACTAAAGGTCCAAGCATTACGATTAACGGTATTAATTCGGGTGGAAAACAGATTATTAATCTTGCTGATGGTGTAAATGCTAACGATGCAGTTAATAAAGGTCAGTTAGACAAATTGAAAGATGAGGTTTCCCAAGAAATTGCGAAGATACCAAGTATTGAAAATGTCGTTAAATATGATCAAGTTGAAAAAGATAGCATAACATTAGGTGGAGAAATCGGGACTAATATTAAAAATGTCGCTGATGGTGCTATTGAAGAAGGTTCTAAAGATGCGATTAATGGCAATCAGCTTTGGGGTGTTCAGCAACAAGTCAACAAAAACACTGGTGATATTAAAAACATTCAAAATAATATTGAAAACATCACAAATGGTAAATCAGGTCTAGTTCAACAGGAAAGCCCTAACGCTAAGATTACAGTCGGTAGTGGTACTGGTGGTAAATTAGTTGATATAAGCGGAACTGAGGGCGACAGGACCATTGAAGGCGTTAAAAGTGGCAGCATCAATGCTAATTCTAATCAAGCAGTGAATGGCTCTCAATTACATCAAACCAATCAAAAAGTTGAAACCAACTCTAATGAGATTAACAAATTAAAAGACTCTGATAAAACCAGTGTTAAATATGATTCAGATATGTCAAATATTGTACTTGCGGGAAATAATGGAACTGCAATTAAAAATGTACAAAATGGAAATATATCTTCATCTAGCAAAGATGCAATTAATGGCTCTCAATTGTATCAAGCAAAGCAAGATGTACTTCGAGATGCTAATGCTTATACTGATAATAAATTTTCTGAGTATGATCAGAAGTTTAATAAATATAATAAAAAAGCAAACTCAGGTATAGCAGCAGCTCTTGCTATGGCTTCAATTGGTCAACCTACTGATATAGGTTATTCAATGGTAAGTATTTCTACAGGGACTTGGGAAGGTGAATCTAGTATAGCTATTGGTACATCTGGTGTTACTGAGGATAGTGACCTTTTCGGGATAAAAGGGAACTATATTTGGAAATTTGCGGGAACATCTGACAGTGTTGGTAATGTTGGTGGAGGTGCATCTTTGAATTTCCAATGGAAATAATTATCCATAAATTAATTAAAAAGCTCTATTTAATATAGAGCTTTTTTTTTATTACATTTATAATGTATTTATAAATAATTTATTGAAATCTATATGAATAACATTTGCTTAAATATGATTGTTAAAAATGAATCTGAAATCATTGTTGATACATTTAACAATCTAAGAAAAAGTATAGAAATTAATAAATTTATTATCAGTGATACTGGTTCAACTGACGATACAATTCAAGTAATGCAAGATTATTTTTTAAAAAATAATTTAGAATTTGAAATTCATAATGATAAATGGATTAATTTTGGACACAATAGAAATTTAGCGCTAAGTCATTGTTCGGGTAAGTCGGACTATATCTTGTTTTTTGATGCAGATGATAGACTTGAAGGAGAATTAAAATTACCTACTCTAACTGCCGATATTTATGGTTTAAAATATAAGAGTGCTAACTCACAAGGTTTTATTTACTTTCGTAAAGGTTTAATTAGAAATACTGTAGCTAAATGGATTGGCGTTATACATGAAACTATAATGCCACTTTATGAGAATTTAAATCAGGTTGAAATTGATGGAAATTATTACATTCAAACTGGTCACTTTGGTTCTCGTAGTAACAACCCCAACAAATACCTAGAAGATGCTTTAATTTTGGAAGAAGCTTTTCATAATGAACCAGATACTTCTATTTTAAAAACACGTTATGCCCACTATTGCGCAACTTCATATTACAGTCATGGTGATATTTCTAAATCAATCGAATGGTTTAAAAACAGAATTAAATTAAGAAAAAATTCTCCAGACTTTAATGAAGAATATCTTGCCTATCGTTATTTAGGAATGATTTATAAGGAAAATGCTGAATATTCATTAGCAATAGATACTTGGTTAACAGGTTGGAATCATCATTCTTCTAAAGCAGAACTTCTTTATGAAGCAAGTAGTACTCACGGAGAAATTGGAAACTACAGATTGGCTTATGAAATTGCCTTGTGGGGTAAAGATATAATCAATTCACCTATTGATCAAAATTACTGTTTTGAAGAAAATATATATAAATACGGATTAAATTATTTAATATCTCGTTATGGGATTTTATCTGGAATTTACGATCAACCTTTTAAAGCATTAGTTAATATAGCAAATCAACCATTTTATTCGATTGAATTGGTAGATCATGTTATAGAAAGCTTAAATAAAATTTTAAATAGCAATGTTCAAATTCATACAGATATTTGTTTCTTGGAGAAATTAATAAATTATATTAATAACCATGATTGTACTTTAACGACAATGCGTAATGAGTTATCCCAGCTACTTATGGCTTACACGCAAAAAACTAATGGTTTTTAAGACAATCTCATTACTTGTTGTCTAGCACCTTTATATCCTTAAGAACTTTGTAAAGGACTGCGGAAGCAAAAAGAATGTAAGTTCCCGACAAAATGACATTAAATACTAATTCTGTTTTGTCATTACTAAACACAATAATATTTGAACTTACTGCTTGGCGTAAAACAGTCCAAATTCCAGACATTGAAATAATCAAAAATAATGGTCCTAAAATACTTTTTCCTGTGTTTTTCTTATAACCACGATCAAGGACCTTAAGTGCGATATAAGTCAGGTACAGGATGCCTAATGAGAATATCGTAAATATTAGAAACCCTATCGTTGGTCCAAGACCTGTATACAGGAAGGTAATTCCAAAAGTATTCCAATATTGCAGGCACAGCCCAAGAGCTATAAGTGCCATACTAAAAATCAACCCAACAGTCAGGGATTTATATGTTTTTCGATTGTCGTTCACTGGCTGTCCTTGGTTGATCGTTATGGGCCTAACTATCTAAAATCGCATGTGCGATATACACCCTTATTTAAAGCCTTCACAAAGTGTCTTAAAACCGCGTGTGCGATATGTAACAGCGATATTCTAAATATACGAGATATTGAGCATCGAAAAACCGCGTGTGCGATGTATTGCCTTTATCAACATGAGCTGATTTATAGAACTGTTCTTAAAACCACGTGTGCGATAATTCCTGAATAATAATTATATATCATCTTGTGATTTTTGAAGCATAAGCATCAAAGTAACCCAGCTCTTTCCAATTGATTTTATGGTAATGCTCTCTCCCACGTTTCATAAATGGTTCACCATAAAAGTCATTTTCATCCATAGACGTCATTCTCAATCCATAAGCAATATATTTATTCTGACTGTGGAATAGCTCAATATCTTCTGCTATTTGCGCCCAGTGATTAACCTTATTACTTGGGTGGGGAAACTCATCTACAAATTTACGAATATGAGATACTGCTTCCAAAGCATTTTCATTTAGCAGAATAGCTCGATCACAAGTCATTTTCATAACT
Organism: Acinetobacter sp. TGL-Y2; assembly: GCF_001612555.1. Classification (NCBI taxonomy): domain Bacteria; kingdom Pseudomonadati; phylum Pseudomonadota; class Gammaproteobacteria; order Moraxellales; family Moraxellaceae; genus Acinetobacter; species Acinetobacter sp. TGL-Y2. Next base: position 3,733 of record NZ_CP015111.1, read on the forward strand.
CTGCGATACTCCATTGGAATGTCTTCACGATATGAGGTATTCCATAATTCACCCAAATCATTCAATCGGTGATGATACTGTTCACCTAGATAGCGTTGGGCCATGAAGTCCCATACAACGGGTGCAGAACCATGTGAGTTTTGATATTCAGCTATCACAGAGACAGACTTCACGCCCCACCGTTTAATTCCATATATCATTGTTGTAGACATTTAGATTACCTAGTCAATAGATTGATCGTGATTAATAATTTCACAATGAGCAGGCCACATTATTTTACCATTGCGTGATGGTGCTCTTTGCTTTTCATGAACGATTAACTTTGTTTCGGGGATACCAATAGAGCATGTATTGATGCCAATGATATAGAAAACCTTACCTGTTGATTTCTATCTAACCTGTTGACCAACTTTGTATTGATGATTTTTTATCGTTTATGAAACCCAATGGTAAAATATTAAAATTATAAAAAAATAAAGAAAAGTATTACCAATGATTCCATGTGAACATTAGCCAATATCTTTGCTGTGTATACTAAATTCTTCCAACGTTTTTCAGGCGATTTATTTTTGTTGAATTCTGAAATTCGATTTAAATCGCGTTCAATATTATCCTGCAGTTCTTCAAGCTCTATCGCCTTACTTAGATAACTTGCTGCTAATACTTTGACATCAGATTCAGAACAATAGGAATAAACAGAATTGTTATTTTCAATTTCAGGTAATATTTTTGGTTCTATGTGGTAAGACTTTAAAGCAACGCAAAGTTTAATTGAACACTCTATCTCACTCATTTTCTTTTTTAACGGTTCAAACGATTCAAGTTGATGTTTAGCCTGTATGATCTTTGCCGATACTTCATCTATTTCACGTTGTAAACCTAAAATAGATGTAACTTGAATGTTTTTTTCCCAGCTTGAACTTAACTTTAAATTTCCAATCGTTGTCATATCCCCGTTAATGGGCATCCCAATATTTCGATAAAAACGTTTAACGCCTTCTGCATTCCCTGATGGCGCAAAATGAATACCTGTAACATCTGTATCTAAAGGGTAATTCTTTAACCATGTAATGATCTTTGACATAATCAGACCACCTACACGTTGACCACGAATTCTTTCAGGGTGCAGTTCAATCCCCCCTGTTTCATAAGTCGTATGTGTTGAGATACTTGCTCTTGGTTCAAAACCCGAAATTTTCAGATTCCTATAACTTGCTAAGAATGAACCACTATCGCTTTCAATTGAAAAATCAGACCTCCAGTGACAGTCTATAAATACAGTCAATTCAGCCTCTACTGGGTCCTTGTGTGAATATTCATTGGGGCTTGTAGTGGTCTTAAAAGTTAAAGCAAATACACCCAGAATTTTTCCTGTAGTTTTGTTATAGAGCTTATAAACTTCATCTACTGAAACATCTTGTGTATTATTCAATTACTTTATACCTGTTCTAAAGAAACCAATATCTATAAAATCACATGTGAGATGTATTTGAATGCTTAACTAGATTCATACCTGATTAAGCATGGGTTGATTTTCTATTAAATTGACATATTCGATCTTTTCAAGATGTTCATATACCGATAATGCCTTAAGGTCACGTTCATTTAACACTCGACCCTCTTGAATAACTGATGTCACATATAGGCGGCAATTTTCACTATACAAACATAGTTTTTTCACGGCCATATAGTCTTTATCTTCAACTGACGTTGTTTCATCATCATTTAATCTGCCAGACTTTGAAAATAAGCAAAACATTACAATGAATATGGCAAAACAAACAAGCATAAGTGACCCACGAATAGCAGGCGTAAATTGCATATTCACCAAGTTTGAGGCTGCAATAATCCCAACAATTAAACCAAGACAAATAAAGCCTTTTGTCTTAAAATTTTTCAATTTACTCATAATTTCTGCTTGTGGTAAAAAAGGTATAATTTTTATACTTTCTAACTCTTTTTCTAACCGCTTCGATACCGCTTCTGGTTTTAGTTGAAGTACTTTCTTTAATTCATTCAGGCCTTTAGTGTTATTGATGATAGTTAGCTGTTCATCAATATTTAGGTAGTAATAATCTCTGTTCTTCAATTTTTCATTACTTTCAACATAAGCTTTAACATTCGGATTATATTTTGCTACTTCCAACATGTTTTTCAACGAGTCATATTTAATTTCCCACTTAATATCAAGTGGAATACTGAAAGCCTTCATCATAAAAAAGACCATACCTATAGCTGAAAAAATAGCTAACCCATAGTTCCACCATTTTGCATTTTCAGCTGCTTCAAATATTCCAGTACTAAATCCATCTGCATTAATAAACAAAGAGATATGTGCCAAAATAATGAATAAACAACCCAATAGAACATTAAGTATAGGTTTTACTGTTTTTGCCTTTTCATACACAGGGTAATCATGCAGTTTCTCTATGATCTCAAAATCTATAGGTGATTGAGCTTGTTCTTTTTGCATTCGATCTGACTCCATATTTTTAGAAAAACCACATGAGTTAATTTAATAAAATAATTAATTATATATTGTTTAATAATCAATATTATTTATTTATAATAAAACGATTATTTTTCAATAATTAAAGTCTACCCTAAGATGTGGTATATGTAAATAGTTTTTAATCAATAGGAAACAAAGGTTAAATTTATGAAAACCAATAGAAAATATGAAAAATTAAAGGTTTTTTTGTAGAGCTTACTTTGGCATTATTGGTGATGATGGCTTGGCTAGTAATCTTTAAATACTCTGGATTGAATGAAATGAATCAACTTTTATTAGCTGATCAATCTATTTCAAAAATTCAAAAATTAATTTTTGCGATATACCCTGTTTTCATAAGTTTTCTGTTGCCAATGATTGCCTTAAGTAGATTCAGGAAACGCAACATAAAGCTTGGAAAAACCTGTTGGTATGAATCTGAGTCTTTCTTTACTGCAGTACTCACAATTATTGGCATTAAATTTGAATTATATTTAAGCTCATGCCCTTCTAATGTACAACCTAAAGCTTTCAATTCCTTTTCCTTGATTAACGCTTTTTCTATTCGATCTTCATTAGTTACACTATTTTTTTCAATCCAAAATATAAATATGCTGTTGCACCTAAATTATACAACCCAGTATTACAATTCCAGTTTTCATGAATTTATAAAATTTACCACTCTTTTTGACTAGCGGTTTTTCGTAACTTATTAACCGTTTATTGCCATTATAGGGGTGTTTTAAATATTCACTTACCGTAAAGAGGAAAATACCACTCACGACCAAGACAATATCTAAAATATTTTGACTAGACAACCATGAGCCGATTTCTATTGCGTAAGGAATTATGCTTGATGAAAAAATAAAAATTATGAGTGACGTATATGCAATCAGATTAAGAATGAAACAAAGATTTTTAAATCTTTTTTCATCCATTGATTTAATTTTTTCTTTTAAACGAGACATCGTTTAAAACCTCTGATTAAAGTTTTGCTATGATTTCTTTGATTTGTTCGCTGTTGATTGAAGGAGAAATACCTCCGTTATACTCATCAACCATTACTTTACAAATATCTTCAAACTCAAGTCCTGTAATAACGCCATCGGCTTTTGCTTTATCGATCACTGCACGAACATTTGGTCTTGCTTTATATGCTCTGTAAATATTAGTTTGCATCAAACTATCTAGTTCAATTGCAGACACATTTCCACCATTAATATAATTTTGATTAACTGAAAAACTTAGTTTCTGCAACTCCTCTACATCCTCTTTATTTGTTTCATGTAGTGTTAATTGCTTTTCAGATTGATTTTTAGAAGGCTTATGTGATGAATGTGATACAAGACACATTGCGTATCCACCAAAAAAAAGACCTCCACCTAGAACTGCTGCAAGTATTGGCGACATAGGAGATTTGATTGTGCTCATAAAAATTCACTTATAAAGACTGAACAATTGATTCTAATGTTATGGGTGTGATTTTACTTTCAGCGCCGATGACTGCTCTAAAAACAGCATCTTCAAAATTTAGTAGAGTTAAATCTATAGTGAAATTTATATCCCCACTGCTGAAAGACAAGACCCCTTTACTCAAAATGATTTTTGCAACGAGATGCACCAATTCATTATTAACAAAGATTGAAAAATATTCGCGGCAATAGACAGGTTTTACTTTCGATGCAAACACCAGATTAAGCATAGCGCCTAAACTGTTATGTAGAGTGACCGTTTGCCCATCTTCTAATTCTACTGTAAGGCCACAACCGCCCTTATCGAACACTGCGACTTCATATTCATCAATCTCAAAAACCTGATTGGTCTTGTTAATGATTACAGCTTCAATATTCACATCTTTGTGTGGGTTTGAAAGACCGGAGCCAAATTGAATAACCATAAATTTCTCTTATAGTGGAATACTGAGCTTAAGAATCTATTCGGATAGATGTAATGTAATTCATTCCAGATTCGCATTGATAATGGTATTTTTGGTCGTCAAAAATATGACTGGCATCGATACTCCCAACGATTTTAGATTTCATTGGAATCGCATGAGTACGGCGCGTATCTTTTGAATCTTTAGTTTCATTCATGATCATTGATTCCTGTATCAAACTTATTATAAAAATACATAGATATGACCATAGATGGAGCGCAAATAATCCATATCCAAAGCCAAGGTTTCACTAATTCTTTAAACCCCAATATGCTTAAAGGTATTGCAAAAAAAGCAAAAGTGACTCCAACTACAAAAAACAAAAATGTTAATGTTCTAAAAAATTCGAGTCTATTTAATTTCATAATCAAACCTCTACTAATGCCCCTTTAAAAGCCGCTATACGATTAAAAGTACCAGCGCAATACATAAACCAAAAAACCAACTGCTGATGAGCTGTTTCGTTAGCTTATGAGGGTAATGCTCAATATCAGCAATATGTGAGTTCCCAAAATAAGCTTTTATCAGCTGAAAAAACTTCCTCTTATCTTCATACATTAATCCTCAAGGTCAATATATTCAGGATACTCGTCATAAAAGGCATCATGGGGAGATTTCCCATCTTTATAATCTTGAAGCCAAGCTTCCTCATCTAGATTGCTGCCATTCATTCCGTTCATGTCGAACAAACTAGACAAGATACCAAGCCAATCTTCCTTTGAAATTTCATTACTCATAATTGCTCTACTCTCTTTTATCTGGGCTTTGATATTCTTTGGCCGTAAATGAATAAGTTCACCGCCCTGTATCCCCGACTTCTCCAAAACATACCAAACCCCATTCTTTTTTCGCAATTCCTTGTGAAATACGGCAGGCAAAAAACCAATTGATCTCGAAGTTTTATAAAGAACTTTTTGCATTCGGTGATACATATTATTAAATATCTTTAATAGCAAAAATAAATTTTAGCATGAAACAATACATTATCAATTTAAAATATAGGGTTTATATTTAATATAAACAAAAGTAAAACATACTTTATTTTATGATTATAAAAATAATAAAAAACGTTCTCCTATCGTTTATTTACTGCAATACGAGTAGTGCATGATTTTTTATGGCTACCTTGTCCATATTGCCGTCATTTTAAATGGACAAAATAAGTATTTTTGTCCATGTGGTTTTTCTTTAACATCCAATGTTTAAAGGCCATTCAGCGGAGATGTCCATTTTTAAATCACTTATAGGTTATGTATTTTTGCACATTACTTATAGGTAGCATTCATTGCAAAAAAAACAGGATGCTCAAGTTATCCTGTTTAATTCTGAATCGTGAAAAAATTGCGTGATTTAATCCAAGCGCTTAATACCGATGACTTCACAAGTACCATCTAAAATGTCACGTATGATCGCCTTTGCTGTCACTTTCCCTGTAATGATCTGTTTGTCATGATAAGAGACTGTATCATAGGTGAATTTAACGGCGTTGACCTTGATCTCTGTAGTATTGTTTGGGAAGTCTAAAAAGTGTAAGTCATTGGATAAGTCTTCGGTATATATCAATCCTTGAGTATTCTCCGGTTCCCTTGGTATCTTATCCCCCAACTCATGTAGTGAATATAATTTTTCTTTTTGACTATTAAGAATAAAAATTTCATCAGTAAGGTATCTGAATTCAATGGGAGCCGTATTGTTTCCTGATTTTTCAGAATTATACTGATTATCTAAGACAAACTCAGTCACAACGTTATCAATCATTAATACTATAAGGTTTGCATGTACCTCTGTGATCAAACCTGAACCTTTAAAGTCAGCAACAGTAATGGCATCACTTTGGACTGTCTTAAGTGCAATCCCTTTGCCTTGAGCAAATACTTTAGCACCAGACTGATAGCCAACTTTAGTCAAGAAAATACCTTTAACCCCGCCAATGTCATCCAATGCTGCCGAAAAGTCACGAATGCGACCGACACTAACGGCGCTTGTGTAGTCTTTGCATTCAACAGCAACTTTATGGGTAACACCACCCAAAACAAACTCCCAGTACACATCAATTTGATGATGTTGGCCTGTTGCGCCTTTTAGAGAAACATTATGTTGAACTTTTAAATTCTTAATGTCATGTTGCCCTAATAATTCCTCATATAATTCTTTGGAGAAAATTTCAAATTCTGTTCCTTGCTTAGCCGCCATAACACCCTCAAAAAATAAAATAAAATTACACATTTAAAAATACGAATATGCTCCCGTATCCGACCGTTAAATTAACAAAGATTAGAGAGGACGCGAAACTAAAAATGAAGTATTCAAAATCCACGGCGAGTTTGATTGAATGTAGTCGAGTCGTTTACATCTTTTGGCCATATCCGGCTTTTTGATCTGATTACATACTCTGATTAGATAAATTAATAAGTCAAAAAATGCACCTTATACATTTGCTGGGTATCTCCCTGCAGTTTCAATATACTTGCCACTCCTTAAATCAAAGGTGATTAATTTCATGTCAAGTAATGACTTAGAGAAAGCAAATGTTTTGCATCAATTAATGGCAACTTTTGATGTACCTCCTGAAATGCTGGAGTCATTAAAGGCACAAATCACCCAACCTAGAATATCTGAAAATCTAGATCGTATTTTTGATGGTCTATCTGTGGAGAATTATTACCATAATGTCGCAGCTGCATTGCCATGGGTTAAGAATGTCCACGCACTAGATCAGATGCAAGACCCAAAGCATAAGAAAAAATATCAGGTCCCTGACTACAATGTGCTGGTTGAAAATAACCAACACAAAGATTTTCCTATTTTGATTGATGTGAAATCAGCAAAAGATCAAAAGGAAACATGTAAGTTACAACGATCAGGATTTCCGAACTTAAGAAATTATGCCCAAACGCATAAAATACCGTTGTTGATCGCCGTGTATTGGGAGAAGTATCAGTATTGGACTCACAATACGTTAGAGCATTTTGGAGAAAAAGGAAAAATCAGTTTTGCAGATGCTTTTGCGAATGATTTATCTCATATTCTCAGTGATTACACCTTTATATTTGATCAGCCCTTTTATCGTAAGACATATTTTTCAGATTCGCCTAATGATGACCTTATACATCATCAAGATTATGGACCAATCACATCAACCTACATGGGATTGGAATTATCCTCACTTGAGGGAATATCAGTAATAGATAATGCAGTCATTGATACTGTATTTGACCTCAAAGAAATAGAGGTTTCAGAAGATGATAAAGGGAGATACCAAATTGATAAATTTGAGTTACCCCCTAACTGTTTTGGAAAGGTCGTAAAGACGACACACTGGATAAGTCGCGTCCAACAGAAAACGCACATGCCTTTAGGATTTCGCTACGTTAGTGATGATGGCTCCGTCAACATGACTGGTGAAGAACTGATTAGAATACATGTGGTCGAAATGGCTATACGCTTAAAAGCACCAGCGCAATATCCACAACCTAAAGACAAAAACCCAACTACGGATGAGCTATTTCGTCTAGCTTATGAAGGTAGCACCGAATATCAGCAATATGTGAATTCCAAAGAATAAGCTTTGATCGGCATAATATGTATCAGCTCAAAACTTAGCTGATCACTACAGGCATTTGTTGCGAATTTCAGTATAGGACTTAAATGGCACTCTATCGATCTTAAGGGAGTATAGGCATCCATTACTCCCTTTTGTTTTGATTGTGATCCGTAATAATTCATAAAAATATATCACAATGGATTACTTAAGCACTTTGAAGCTTGAAGGACATTCGACTTATCAGGCCACTCAATTTGAGTTGAAGGTTTTCAAAATCCACGGCGCTTTTAATTGGGTATGCAGCGGTAAATTGATTCCAATCAATTTATGCTTGGGAATTAGTAAAATCTACAGTGAGCTGTTCACCGATGGCATTCATTTTGTTTTGGCTGATGAGTGTAGTGTAAAGCGAATCGAGTGACAGAGGCTCATTTAGAGTTTTCATTGCTTGCACAACAACCTTCATGGAAAGTGTGGCTATGTAGAAGTAGTAATTTTCTACAGGCTGAGCACCACCATACAGGTTGGTCAACACATTTATAACGATATCTTCTTTAGTTTTAGTTTTAGTTTCAGTCATCAAATTCATTTTATTATCCTACATTAACTTTAAATATAGAAAAAGATGATGACTATTTATAAAAAAAACAATACAAAAATGATTAATTTAAAATTAAATCAAGTTGCTGGTATGTATACAGTATGGCCATATTCTTTTTAGTCTGCAGTACTCATCTACAATATATAAAAAAGGAAGCAATAGCTTCCTCATGGGTAGAGTTAGGATTATGCAAAAATGATTACTTCTTCATTTCCGCAGCCTTTTATCAGATTCACTCACAAACTTTTTTTGAAGTCTTTTATACTCTTCCAAATCAATTTTTTGATCATCTGCTAGAAAAGAATCGTTCATTTCCAAGACACCTTTTAGATTATGTTGCTTGCTGACTTGCATGAATCGTTGATATTCACTTTGCTTATCTTCATTAATAGGCCGATTATAATAGTAAATTAAGATGGGCGTTATAATGAAAATGATAACAAAGATACGAACCCAAATATTTTCATAGAGTTTAATAGACTTATCAGTAAAAGTTTCAACGCCAGCAGCCATCAGAAACAATCCAAAATGATTTTCAATAAGCACTTATAGCATGAATGATTATCTACTATAAACAATCCATCCATCGCAGTAGATGGCCATCGGCAATCTTGCGTATCTGGCCAGATGTACGACCGCTATTTTTCATGAGGCTTACACCGGAGTAAAACCTTACACCGGAGCTAAGCCGACCGCTAAATTTTTCCAGCTCCGGTATAGGCTATAAAAACACAAAACAAAAAAATTTCGAAACGCCGAAAACCATATACCGCAAATACAGCAAATGTAGTCCATGAATATAAGACCAGCACCACCCATATTAAGTCACAACCACCGACTGAACAGGACCATCAATAAAGTAAAGACCATCTATATATAAAGAAAAAGCCAATACCTTAACCAAGTACAGGAAGTAACAGAACTACCCTGCCCTAGTCTGTATAGAAATCTATAAGGATAAGTATAGGAAGCAATATCAGAGCAATATAGGAAGCAATAAAGAAAGGTGTAGGAATCAATACAGGGAAAGTATAGATAGCCAAATAGGAGAATATAGCAAGCTATAGAGGGTATATGGGGAGCTATGTGAAGTATATAGTCATCTAAATATAAACAACTATTGGATATTAATAAATGGTATTTCGGACGCGGCCAATATCAGCAATATAAAGAATAAAATTAGAAAGCTATTTAAGATTTAGAAATTAATATTAGAATATAGCGAACTATAAATAGAAATATAGCCCTCTATATAGGTAAATATAGAAAGCTATATTGAAATGGGCGCTGCGGTGTCGGAACCCTAGCTCTAGGGCGATTAATCCTGCATATTAGATTAATTGAAGGTTTACACTAAATCATGCTCATGATCGATTATGCTGCCTTTTAATGATATAGGTCTAAGGGTCGATAACTTAATCTTGGACCTTACCAATTTGGCTATTATATCAGCTATTTGTATGGAAAAAAGCCCTAGCAATTTCATCCTGAATTGGTGCATGGGGTAGCTTACTAAAAGTAATGATGGGGGCTACAGTTAAGATAGTCATATCTCAAAATAGTCTCTTTTAATGATTGTTGATCAGTCGGTGTGGTTATCAAAAATATTCTGTCACCCTCCCCATCTGCCATGCACCCTATCACTGCTCAAAAAATGACATTTTTGGATTTAAAATAGTCTTAATTATCAGAATAAAATCATTTCTTAAATCGACCAATAAACAAATTTTAATATATTTTTATCAAATGTTTTCTTAACATATGGCTTATACTTTTTCTTTTTATAAAAATTTGATAATAAATTTTGTTTTGACATGAATATTAAGCTGAATAATTTTCTTAAATCGCATGATTATCTTTCAAATCAAATAAAATCTAAAATCTAACTGCACACAATAATATAAATATTATACTTTTATGTTCTAATTATGCATAAACATTAGGTTTACATTTGATTTATAAATAATAATATAGTAATTTTAGGTTATTAATATACGTGTATATGTACTGGCGTTAGTCAACACTAAGCAATACATAATGAGGAAGACCCATGAGTACTGAGAAAATCAGCGAAACCGAATTGCAAAGTATGGCTGAGCAAATTAAGCAAAGACCAACTGAGTTCATTAAAGAACTCATTGACTTGCTACTTGAGTCATTGCAAGAGAAGCGTAAACAAGAAATCGAAGACTTAAAAGACGCAATGCTGGCAAAAGCTCAAGCACTTGGATTTGAAAACTTAAGTGATTTCATGCAAGAAACCCAAGTTAAAGGCGCTGCCAAAGTTGCCAAAACACCAAAGAAACCGACACGAAAAATCCCAATTCGATACCGTGATTCCGAAGTTTATGAAGATACTTGGACGGGTCGAGGCAAGCAGCCAAAATGGTTGGTAAAACGTTTGGAAGAAGGTCGTAAAATTGAAGAATTTGAACTGGCTACTCCAGAAGCTCCACCAGCAACTGAAACTGATGAAGTTTCAGATGAAGCTCAAGCTGAATAAGTTTATCTAAAAATATCTATTTTATATCCCGCTTCGGCGGGATTTTTTTGCGCCGTGTATTTGCATGAAAACAATTTTTACGGGCTGTTACCATCTTTCATACAAATTTCAGCGAACAATATTTAACCTTTTTTCGTGAGTGCTCACATGTTATATTTGACTTATCAATAGATGAGGATTCAGCTCATGTCCGAAAATTTTTACTTTATGGACCGTAATGATTCCGGTAATTCAAATTTTTTCTATAGACTGAATTATAGTTACCTTGTTCCAGTTTCCTCAAAAAGCGAAACAGACTGTAATCCTCAAAGTGAACGCCGTGTTAAATTCATTCGCAACTTAAGTACTAACTATGCCGATGCTTTGGCCAAGATCAACCAGCTAAAAGATGAAAATTTCATTCAGGGAAATATTGTTCTAATGAATGATGCGGGTCCAGTATTAACTGCTTCCTGCAAAAACGATGTAGATCGATTTGCAAACTTGGTAAAAGCAGGAATTCTAATAACAGGCAAATTTGCAGGGAAACATGTCAGTGAAGTGAGTGAGGAATATTTGCTTTGGGTCGTCACGAACCTATACAACCAGAACGATAATAAAAATCTTCTAGCCCATATTTGCTATAAATATTCAGAAGATCAAGGCTTGTTAAATCGTTGGATTAATCATGCTAATGAAATCTACAATGACCCACATTTTGCAGAACGTATAAATAAAATTATCAATCATGAAGTATTTATTTCTGGCAAATTTGCAGGGAAAACTTTTGATGAAGTCGCCTTTACGCGAACTCACATGGTCAAAGATTCTTTTAAGGAATATGCATTATGGCTAAAGAAACACACCACTATTTTTGACAAAGTAGAAGATAAGTTCGGCATCAATATAAAGGTCATTAATAACATTCCCTATCGTACAATCTCTAATACCAATATTATCGAGACAACTTCTGATAGTCTCCACTGGCATTCACAAATCAATCGGGATTTCGACCTGACCGTTTTAATGGTGAGACAAACGGTAATCAAAAGAAAAAATGTGGTCAGTGATAAGAAGCAACCTCTCTATCTTTTTGAGACTGAAAATATTCCATTAAGTGTTCATGAAGCTCTCTCTCTCCATAATTTGTATTGTGCAAAAAAATAATGTCTAAAACATCTATGGCTATGACTGCAGCTGAACGAAAGTCAAAAGAGAAAACTCAAAAAAATGCCATGGGACTTTTGAGAAGGTCCTATTGGTTAGATGAAAAAAGTTTGGCCACAATTGAAAAAATCAGAAAATCAAACTCACTCAAAAGTAATGATGAGGCACTGACCCTGCTCATTGAATTAGCATCACGACAATTGGACTGATTTGTATTGTGCAATACAATTAATCTCTAAAAAAAAGACTTAATTTAAAATTTTAGTCATGTTTCATACTAGCGTTTATTTCTGTAATTTTTTCAATTACTAGCTTCTATTGCTGTAAATACTAGCGTTTATTTTTGGAAACCACATCAAGAGTCTGTGCTATCTATTTTTTGGAATAATCAGCTGGATAACCACACTGTAGCCATGGTCTATAGTGTGACTGGTCAATCCACCCAGCAGTATCCCAAACTACAGCTTGCTTTTTATACTTGATCATATAAAGAATCCAAGCATGAAACAGGCTATCTGTTCTAATTTCTAAATCAGAACTCATTTCAAAATTTGGTATGATTAAATAACGCTTCTTCATAATATCGTTATCCTCAACGTAGTCTATTTATAAAAATATCATCTATTGATCAAATTAAAATAAAAAGCACCATACTTAATCATAAGAATAATTAGGGTGCTATGGATTTTCAGCCCTAATTCTAGAGCCAATTAAAGTGTCCAATTAAAACAATAATAGGCATCCAAGTAGATGCTTAATGTATTTTAATAAAGCGAAGTAGGATAAATACCATAGTTAAGTAGAATTTCCCAAGCAGCTGAATTTAACTCTGTAACATTTTCAGGTGATAAGTGGTGATTACCTTTAAGACCTACAACCCCATTTGTTCTAATGATACTTAACCAAGATATCTTTTTGAGCTTTACATGCTCCCCTGTAGATTCATTTTTACTCCAGAAAGTAAAAGATATCTCAGGCATATCACTTTTGATTTTTGGATATTCGCCATTTACTTTTTTAGGCATGGGCAACAAATGTATTTTTACTAACATATTATCGGGTAGATCGATTATTTCTTTCAAGATCGCCATAATATTTTCCTTTAAAAGTTCTATTTACAATTCATTCGGGAAAGGAATGTTCGACTTATTTCAAACTATTTTATTTTTATAATCAAAATATGGAGGTTATTTAGTATTTCATAACGGCATAACATAAAAATCACCAAAAAATAAATTAACAAAATCTTATTATATATTATTTTAATTATTTATCTATTGTTTATTCTATGATTATTATATTTTACAACAATTAATGTGCTCAATATAATAATCATATTTGCCATTTCTAACCATGCAATCTTGATTTTAACTTATCACTTACACAATTTTGTATTAAAAAAACAAGAAAAAACCCAACAATTAAACCCATTAAGAAATAATCATTCTCATACTTTTCTTTCACCCAAAAGAATATACTAATAAAAATAGTGACAACAGAGTAATATAATAAGTTTGATAAATTCTTAATTAGACTAGCATCATTTCTTCGATCAATTTTATTATTAACAGATGAAATAAAATCAACAGCTGAATTAATAATAATAATAGTATTTAGGATTATAAAAAATAAACCAATAGCCCCTATCTCCATAAGACCAAGATTTTTATGGATAAAACTTGCGAACAAATATTTAGATGAAAGAAAAACAACCAATGTAACTATAATTAAATAGAATGGAGTTTTAAAACTTTCTATAAAATTTATTTTTATCAAACTATTCATGACCATACATACTCTATCTTAAAAAATTTATCAATCTATTTCTATTGGAATGATATTTGCGATTCATTAGTTATTATAATTTGAGGAATTATACGGTTATTTTTTATATCTGATCTCGGTGAGTGCTTTACTTTCCCGAAACCACATATATTTTTATTTAAATATTTATTCAAATTAATATTTGTTGTACTCGGAACATAAAAATAGAATATTTCATTTGGATAAAAACTATCTATATTAATAAACTTATCATGACTTTTATGATGACTCCCAATACGAACCACCTTACCGCATACATTGGCATTTTGATCAATATATAACTTCGCTTGATTAGAGTTAATATTAGGTGATAGTGCAAAAACTGATTCAGCAAAAAGCAGACCAACAATAGTTAAAATTGCTCTCATATTAAACATCCTTAAATTTACCATTAGTGATTATTCAGCTGATTTTTTAAATCGTGTAGGTTTTCTATCATTAGTTTCACCATAGCAGCATCTAATTCTTCACCATTAATGAAATCATTTAGATTGTGATAGGTGTTTAAGATTTCTTCTTTAAGATCGCTGTCAGCTATTTCATTAAGCTTCATTTTAACCTCATTCACTTATCTAAACCTGATGCACGTTCTTCACACACATAGCGCTGTATTGCCCCAGATAGCTTCGATGGGTCAGCAAATGTATATGATAAGTTTTTTGCTTCTGTACGAGACTCATCTACTTTTTTATGCTCTTTAGTGAATTTAGCTAAATATAGTCTGGCAACTGTTTCATCCTTACAGCTTGCAACATTCTGTCCAATTAAGTACTGCCCTTTCGGGAAATCTTTATTATTTTCATCAATCGATTCAAGTTTGCTAAAAAATGTGGCCATTCCATTGCTCTTGTTGTACTTAACGGTTCTTGGCTCCACAAACATTTGCGCCTTGTCATTCTTTGCCAAAAATAGCCAATCTTTGCCGTTCACTCTCAAAAGTTTCTCACGGTCTTTATTTTCAGTCACATGACTAATTTTAGGAATGATTACATTATCAGGTGCAATTTCTTCGGCTCTAGGTGTCAAAATTGGATATTTAGAACCATATTCACATGCTACTAAATGAACTTTACCTTTAGGTGATTTAAGATCAATACGCTCTGTTTGAGATGGTTTCACGGCGATTTGATTGACAACATTATTATTGTTGTCAATTATTTTTATAGCGGAAATAGTTTGCATGTTGGCAGCACAATCATCAACCACATGTGCGATTAACATGTATCCAGTCATGAACTGAGGATTGTGGTCGCTTAATGAAATGGTGATTGAATCATATTCAATTGTGCTTTGAGCATTCGGAGAAACAAGAAGTTTACTTTTATCTAAATAGACTTTGCTAATTGGTGTCTCTGATATTAATGTGATTTTTTCAGCATACGCTGTTGAGCTAAGCAAGAAGCTTGCAAAAACCATCTGCATTTTTTTCATTTAAGAACGCCCAAAAAGAATAATTCGTCTATTTGGTATCAATAATATTATATTTGATTATTAAATACATTAATGTTTATCTATTATTTAATTATAATCACGGCGCTTAAAGCAGCCAAGCATAAGTTTCAATTGCTGTATACAAGTAATATGCAGATGACATCACACAGATAACCATTGTATTAGAAGTAATTATATATTCTTTAGGTATTTGTTCCCCATACTCTCTAATGCCTTGAAGATAAACATAAGTGTATGATGTAAAGACATAAATTATTGGCAAAAGACCAATAAATAATAAAATAAAATCTGCAATAGCCCTCTTAAAGGATACCGTACTAATTCCAAAATTAAACCCGATTGTTTGAGACATAATCAGAACAGCTGTCAGGAGCCATAAATAGAAACTTGCATAAAATATTGATAATTTCACGATGCTATTTTCGTTACATTAATAAACACAAGATAACATATAGCAAACATTTATTGAATGTTTATTATCGTGAATAATCATCCAAATTTAATGACACACTACATTAATGTCCATTTCTTTTTACGGCGTATATTTTTCAGATGCGTCTTATTGGTTTTTGCACTCTGCTCCAACTTGTTTTCTTCTACAATCTTCATTAAATGATCTATGAATGATTGATCAAATCGATTTTCACTTCGCCACATACGAAAAACAAATCCTGTACCCCGTTCAATTAAGCACTTACCAAAAAGAGGGTTCACACTCCCTTTTATCTTTGCCGAACCGATGTTTGTGACAATACCTGTAAAGGAGCTATTAGGCTCATCAAACAATGATGCCAAGTGCCCGATATGTCCATTATTTTGAAATATTGGATTATAGATGTCGTTTTTAATTCCTTTTCTATTTATGTGCTTCCACTGTGGTTTATCGATATCCGCATAAATCTTGCCATTTAAGTTTTTTGTTTCAATAACAAACAAGCCTTTTCTAGATAATACCAAGTGATCAATCTGTGTGGTTTTGCCACTTTTTGTTGGTAATGTCAGGTCATTGTAAACATAGGTTTTATTACGCTTCTGCATCCAAAAACTTAAACTTTTCGATACTTTAGCCTCACCAGCACGACCTTGTTGCGCTTTTTTATAGTTTGATTTTAGTTTGCCAATAAGAATAAATATTCCGATTACGCATACACACATTAGAATGCTATAAATATCCATGTAATAAACCTTTATCTAATATTATAAATAATATACTTAAAACAATTCACTAATGATATTATTATATATAATCTAAACTTTAAAAAATCGGTTTAAAATGAAGAAACCAATCGCTTTATTTACGATGGTAATTGTTGCATCCTTGGTCGGTTGTGGTGGTGATTCTAAGACTTCTGTAAGTGCTTTTCAGAAATCCACAATACTGAATAATTGCATGAAGCAAACATCTAACACCTTGTATAACAATAAATCGGTTCGTTTTGATACGGCGACTTTTACATCAACAGTGCCTACTGAAATTCAAAGTGAAGCGTTTGGTCGCCTGTTCATTGCCCGGGCAAAAAAACCAGCCGATGTTACCAAGCTGCTTACTCAACTTAACACCCATTCAGATTTGGTTATGTATGAATTAAAGTTGACCACTGGAAAGGACTCAGCAACCTGTCGTTATATGACATTCCGATCTATGTCAGGCGATACAATTAATACACCTGTGCTTTTCCAAATCCAAAAAAATAATAACTCCCCTTTAAATGCTTACAACGATTCTCCCTTAGTAGAGAAGAACGTTTTTGAATTCATCAAAGATTATCCTTTGCCGGTTCATGGTCTTTGGTATTTCAAACTTGATACCCAGCAAACCGCTACAAAAGGCCAAGGTAATGCCTTAGATAAGCTCCAATCTATTTTGCTTAATGCAACGAGTACTACTGAAACATTGCAAGATTTAGGCCCACGTATCCAAATTAACAATGCAAGTGAATTAGCTCGATATGCTGTTTCAAACTTAGATGTGCCTGAATATGTTCTTGAAAATCCAATGTACTTAACCCCAGTCGTTGTTAGTCGTCAGGTAACACGCCTCGCCAACATTAATGCAGATGATATATCGGTTAGACGCATGGATAAATTCAACGAAGAACGATACGTGGACCCAAATACAGGCATCAATATTCACAACGACACACTAGCTGAACTTAAAAACGATTATGGCTTAGATGATAGGACCCATAACATTGTCATTGAAGAAGTGAACAAGCAGGAAATGTTTAATCGCAATGTTGCTGGTGCTGCCCGAACAGGCGCTGATACCTATACAGATAATGAGCTTAAAGATGCCAAAATCAACTAAAATTACACCTCTTAGTACTGGGCCATTAGATACGCTTTATACCTATATGCTTGCTGTATTCGGCAACTTAAATAGTCAGCACAAAATTGGTATGCACTTGTCTAGAGTCGAAAATCTTGAAGCACAAGAATCCGGTGTTGTTTGGCTCTCACGGGCTGCGCTTAAAGGGCATCCGAATTCATGCCTTGAGTTAGCACTTCACTACATTAACAACTGTAGTGATACTGATAAAGCGATTGAAATTCTTCGCCTTGCAAACACTGATACAACCGATACTAATCTTACTGGACAAATACATGCCTTACTGGGTCAACTGCTATTAGGAAAGTATACTGACGTTATCGATCACCGTAAGTTTGAGAAGCAAACTCAAATAAAGAAAAAAGGTCAGGACGCTTTAGACAAATACATTCAGTCTTTGATGCCCAAAAAGGCCAAGCCTAAAAAAGTGACCTCACTCAACATTAGCGAAAAACAATTAAGTGCTTATCTTGATGAAGCACTACCAAATCTATATCAAGCACAGAAACTTAAACACCCTATGGCCAACCATGCTTTAGCCGTATATCTCATTCAATATTCAAAAAGAGAAAAAGCGAATACCTCTAAGGGTCTTGATCTTCTACATAGCTCTGCAAATGAAGGTTTTGCCCCTTCATGTCAAGTTCTTGCTGGTATTTATGAAAATGGTTTGTACGGCGTCACTCAGAACATCCGTAGGGGGCTAGAGTTACGCGTGACTGCAGCAA
This sequence comes from Acinetobacter sp. TGL-Y2, assembly GCF_001612555.1. Lineage (NCBI taxonomy): Bacteria > Pseudomonadati > Pseudomonadota > Gammaproteobacteria > Moraxellales > Moraxellaceae > Acinetobacter > Acinetobacter sp. TGL-Y2. The sequence goes on from NZ_CP015111.1 coordinate 22,287, forward strand.
AGAAAGGTTCAAAAGAAGCCCAATACACGTTGGGATACTTGCTCTATAACGGGCAAGGCTTTGAGGAAAACAAGGACATGGGCCTTGAACTAATTAAAGAGTCTGCTTTCAAAGGAAATAATGAAGCTGCTGTATTCCTAGACACAATTAAACACACGCCATCATGAGCTGTGTTGAGGTAGTCATGAAAATTAAGAATAGTGTTTTAAAGAAAGTTAATGATTTAATACCAGCTACATCACTTATTGGTCGAGTAATACGATTTAGCCTGTTGCTTTTCGTACTTGCCATACCTGTATACACATATCAAACCTTTGTGTCTGATACCACAACGATACTGCATACAAAGTGTGAAAACATCTCTGAAATTACAGCCAAAGATAAAGATCGCATAGATGAGCTTTATAAATATGCCGGTGGAAAAGACACTGTGCCAGTTTGTACGTTATTGCCGGTCCCAACGACTGATGCCGACTTAACTAAAGTCAATGGTTTAAATCAAGCAATTAAGTACCCTATCCCGTTTTTTGGTTCAATCTTTTACTACCTTGCTTCTAATATTCTTGTATTTGCCTCTTTAGCATTCCTGTATCTGGTTATTGTTCAAGACGCCTACCCTGTACTTGGAAGAACTTACTTCCGTCAATTCTTAACGGCGTCTGCAGTATTTCTATTAACCGTTAATGTCATGCTGCCTACAGTCACCAGTGTTCAGCTTGCCACTCTTTCACAGAATGCAATTAACAAAAATGAGCTTGCAGTAGATAACCGTCTCTTGTGCTCCAATGATCATGTTTTCGACATGCTTAAGTACCACAACGCTATACCATCTGTATATGCAGGCTATCAAATCATCCCGTTAGAAAATAAGCCTTATAACGCGATTATGTGCCATGGGCAAAAAGTAAAGATTTTAGAAAATACTAAACCCCATCCAGCATTCGGCTTCTTTGGCCACTTTTCTCAATTTATTTTAAACATTCTGCTTTTTCTGCCGATTCCATTTTTATTAGTTTTAGTTTTGAACCTATACAAACGATTAATTCATCGGATTCTTAATCGATAAGGATTATTTATGTCAAATCAACTTGAGCAGCGCAATATGATTGAAGGTTCCGAACATCACATGCTTCGTGATAAATTTACACCGGATATTTTTAGCCATTTTACAGACAGTGAAATTGAGAAAATATGTAAAACCATGGTGTCTTATGCCACCATCAGGAAACAATTCAAAATAGTTGATTTTGATTTGGTTAAAGCATTTATTTTTAAAACATTGAATGATAAGCCTCACTTTTTACCCGTTTTTCAAAAGATACTCATCACGAAACCGAGAAGACCAACTCCTTCTAAGAAGAAGATGTAAAGGAATGCCTTGGTATCTGATCTAGGGCAATAAAAAAGCGACCGGTATGGGTCGCTTTTTGTTTCAAAAATTCTATAAATCAATTTATGGTCAATTCTAAATCTGATAAGCCTTGCAATTCTTTTCCGTACTGATCACTTATAAATCATCTAAACCAAGATACCAGTTTAATAAATGATTAACACGATCCAAATCTTCATCTTTGTAATAAAGGTTTATTATCGCACGGTCTTCCATTGAAACGTCAATTCTTGAATTAGGACGATAGTTCATAGCCTCAAGAAAGAACCAAGCATCTACTAGCGTAAAATCATATTTTGAAGCTAAATTATCTATACATGTCTTTTCTTCATTTGAAAAATTGTAATCTTCCAAGAAACATGAAAAAGCTTTACAGCATTCAGCCCAATTGGTGTAATCATTACTTAAATCAAAAGGCTTTCCATATTTTTCCTCCAATAATTTAGCTATAAAACCCATCTCAATATCTTCACGTTTCTTTGAACTATTAAGTTTTTTTCTTAAATAGTCTAAATAACCCAATGGAAAATATAAAATTTGAGCATGTGAAAGTTTGTCATCACAATATGCAACAACATCTGATTTATGTATGTTTTTATGCACAGGTATTCTATCTATAATTTCTTGAAGAGTTGGTACATTCATATCAATTCGCCTTAAATTTTCTCATACATGCTGTAGATCGAGCCAGCATTTACTTAATAAAATAATATACCATTTAAGAAAATGTTTATTTATTAAAATAAATTTTATTAATAATACAATACATACATTACATAAACGATTGTATGATTAAATTACATTTTATCAAAAAGCACAGTCGGTCACGGCGCGTACGTGAGGTCCCCAATAAGGATTTGCCCCAACTATGATTTTCGAATAACTTCAAACGCATGAAAAAAGGTAAATAAACGATGAATGACTCTCAACCGTTAGAACATTTTTTTAAAAAATAAGCCTCTATTCGTAAGCAATCCTGTAAAGATGAAAGAGTTCAAAAAGAAACTTCCTCAATTCGGAATTGCCACTCTACTAATCTCTGGCATTGCCCTTTGGTGTAACGATGTTCTTATGCCACGAATCGATATTGCGCAACAGCATGTATCAAATGACTTAATCAAAGCTGAAATGGTTCAATTAGCAGATCAGGGTAAATCATCTGCAATTTTATGGCTTGCATCTAACTACTCTGACTCTAAATATATGGCGCAACTTGATACCCAAGTCGCACAAAATAACTCAGATGCAATGATGGTGAAGGCTAGTAATCTTTATGCAACGAATAAATCCCTTGCTTTACAGCTTATTCAATCTGCTGCAGTTGAGGGTAATCCCTCTGCAATAAAATACTTGTCTGACAAAAAAGTCACTGATATTGGTCTATCTAAGTTCCTAACAGAATATTTGATTAAATAATGCTTTGATTATCATAGGGTACATCTATTATCCTTAAGGAATGGATTCCCCCTAGTGATGTTGATATCCTCTTTCGAGCAGATCACACACGCGGTTTTAAGAATTAGATTCAAAACTTAATGGTAGTTGTTGAAGCAATACATCGCACACGCGGTTTTTAGGTCATCAATTTTATCTAAGTCTACTTTGATAAAGTTAAATATCGCACACGCGATTCTAATAAAAAAACACCTCATGAAGGTGTTTTTTTATTTATAGCGCTGTTAACTATCTATCGAAAGCTCATCTCTGATTCTTCACTAATGTTATCCACCATACCTTTAGCAAAAGCTTTTCCTGCAGTAGAAGCACTCATGCTAAAAATTTCGCTGATACTACCTTTCGTCACTGTATAATCACGAACCTTATCTGTTTTCATCTCTCGCTTAAGTGTATTCATATCACCAAACCGATCTGCAATACCCAGTTCAATTGCCTTAGTTCCTGTCCAGTAATCACCTGTAAATAAATCAGGGTCATTCTTTAAACGCTTTCCGCGACCATCCTTCACTGCTTGGATAAAATGGCCATGTAAATCCTTAAGGACTGCATTTACATGAGCTTCTTGTTCTGGCGTTACGTCATGGAACATCGAATAAGCAATTTTGTTTCGTCCCGCATGAAGCGTACGGTCTTTAACTCCAACTTTATCTGCAAGGCCACGAATATCATAATTTGACATCAACACCCCGATAGAACCAATAATTGACGATCTACTTAAAATGATTTCATCTGCGCTTGATGCGATGTAATACGCTGCGGATGCTGCAACGTCCTCTACGACCGCATACAGCTTCTTCTCTGGGTATTTGGACTTAAGGTACATGATCTCGTTATAAATCGTTTCTGAGTGATATGGTGAGCCACCACCAGAATTGATTTTAAGAACAATAGCTTTACTATTTGGGTCCTTAAATGCTTCTTCCAAGCTTTTCGTAATGGAGTAAACATTTACGTCATCATCTTTTGATACCATTCCATAGATTTTAACGGTTGCAATATGATCACCACTATCAAAGACACTTCCAATACCTGAAATTTTCAATAAATTGAAGATGACCAGTAAGCTAATTGCTATACCAAGAAATAACGCCACATAGTCTAAAGCTGTTCTTTTTTTATAAATATAAAATGGTGTTTTTTCCACGACATCATGCTCTGTACGTTTGAACAGATTGCATATATATTCTTTGAATCGATTAGCCATGGAATCTCCAATAACAAAATTATTTAATTTATTAAAATCACTTTCATTATATTTTATTAGCTAATCAATACAATTTATTTTAGTTAATATTCATTCGATATCTTTGTGGTCTTCAAATAAAAAAGCCTATAAAACACTTTCATGATTTATAGGCTCTCTAAGGTAAATGTATCATTAAATAATATGTGAGTTTGCTTTGATTTGCTGTAGGGCCTTCTCTCTTTCTTCCTTGTTAGTATCCCAGCATTGATCTTTACTTAGCTCAGGATTCCGCGTACAAGCGCATTTAGACACATAATACTCCCAGCCCTCTTGCCCTGTTAATTCTGTTTTCTCTATACGGCCAGTAAGCAGACATAGACAACCATTTTCAAAATACTTAACTTCTTGATCACTCATAAATCACCCATTTAAAAATAAAAAAAATGAGCGACATCTCCCCGACAATCGCTCATTCATTACATCTTACATCTCTATCGCTTTATGCCTTCACCAAGCATTAGTAGAATATACATAATAAATATTTATTAGTAAATGTTTATGCAATGTTTATTTTAAAAATACAATAATGATTATCTTGAAATTAATAAGTATAATATCAAATTAGTCGCCAGAAAAAATTTTAGAGCACCCATTTATGAAAAAAGCATTCTTGCTAATACCCGTTCTTGTAGCACTTGCAGGCTGTAATAACAAAGCAACAGATGTTCCTATCCTAAAAGTCCCAGCTCCGTCAGACATTGCACTTCAAGCCACCGAAGATTTTTTTCATTTGAATGTAGATATTCTTGAATCAACACCAGACAATAATACTAAAATTAAGCAATACACTACTGTTTATCAAGATAATACCTGTGATATAGAAGTGGATTCTGAAACCCTAAAAGTTGTAAGCATGGCATGTCAGAAAGTCATTACCCATCAAGAAAAACTTCTGGATAAAATGCTAACCCCTAAAGGTAAGGAGTCGTACCAAAAATTAGTTGAGAAAGTCGGATAATTTGATCGATTGTTTCCAATAGACACCATCCCGTAAAGTGAATAATTTATGTATAAAATAGTCCCAACTGCTCAACTTGTATTTCAAATTGTTAATGATAAACTATCAAAACAACAAAGTAAGAAATTGATTTTATTATCAATCATTAAACAGGTCTTATTGGCTTATTTGGTTGCTGTAGTTTTTGGTACAATCCTTTACTTTGCTTTTGGTACACCTGAAAGCCAGCCGGCTTTTATTGCAAGCTTTTTCTTTCTACTCCCTTTGATGATCATTGGTTCTATTTATTACATGATCAAAAAATATACTTTATCAATGGGGTTATATGATTTTACCGTTAAATATTTTGACAAAAGCATAAATGATGTTGCCAATGCCTTTGACACGTTCACTTCTGGTTATTTGATTGATTTTTTGTGTCTTGAAACAGACCTGTATGATTCCCAGACAGTTGAAATAAAAGATCATAATTCAATTAATTACGGTGAATTAAGGAAAAGTGTTTTAAAGGTTTATAATAAAAATAAATCTCCAAAGATACCGTTTCGTACTAAAGAATATAAAAATTATATGAACCTACTGATTCATGTGCTTAAAAATCCTTTGGACGAAATCACATTCAGAGAAATGTATTTACGCAGCAAGCAATAAATTAGCTATGCGGAATAAGTGATGGAATTAATGAAATAGCCAATCTTTAAGAGTGGCTGGTTTTGTAGTGAAATGTGTGGCAGATTCAGGGTGTAATACACCCTCAATGAATTTAGTCAAAAATTCGCATAAAAGTTAGTTTAGTTGACAAATTATTGAATTAGCCCTAATTTTTGGTTGACAAAAAACCAAATTAGCCCTAAACCAAACTTTTAAATTAAAAATATGATAATGGATTTATTTTTAAAAATTGGCGGGATTTTATCAATTTTGGTTATTCCAATTTTATTGGCTTTTTTGAACAATAAATTACCGCATTTAAAGCATAAGCAAGAAAGCAAAGTAGAGTCTTTAAGACTATCATTAGAATTCGAAGCTCAAGATTTAAAAATACGGTCTGATTTGTATAAAGACAGATTAGCAAAGTCCCTTTTTAACAATGATGCGCTCACTTATAACGAGGCAAAGTTTTTTTCACAATATGAAAATGCTGATTGCTGGGTAGCACAATATGCTGGAATTAGAAACATGCTCACGCGAGAGCGAGATGAGACTGGTGCAATTACGGGGTTTAAACCTAAATCTAATTTGTTTAAAGCCTTCTTGTTTTTCGTTGGATATATTTCACTCTCATCTATTGGAGTAATTCCACTTGTAATCATGAATGAATATATTGCATGGATGTTAAGTGTTTATGAAAAAGGAATACTATTAATAATTCCTTTGCAAGCTTTTATGCCAATTATATCTTTATTACTTGGATATCTGTGCTTAAAGAACTTTGATAAATATGTCGATTGTCGCGCCTTTCTTCGTTGCTTTAAGAGAGATGCTTATAAAATACCTAAAATAGCGATTGATGAAACAGAATCGACTACATAGCGGGAGCTAAGTAGAATGGTTTTATTGGAAGTTAAATTTGCATAGAAACCCCTTAAAATTTAAGGGATATTTTAATTTTCACAGGTTATTCCGTATAGCCAATAAACTTCTTATTCCTTAATTAACTTACTACGCACCATTATCTAATCATCATTGAGTAAAGGAATGCACGTTCTTTTTCTAAGTCACTAAGATGAAAGTAGTCATCATCTTCCTGATGAACCTCCGGTGCGTGGTTGCCTATGTATATATTCCCCCTCATGAACTTTACTACTTCAACCTTACCTTTGTCATTAACTTCCAATAGCCCCCAACGCTCAGGGATTAGCGATAATTTAATCAAACCTTTTGGCGCCAAATACAGACGATAATTCCCTATGGATGAAAGAAGCCCCTGTCTTTCTGGCTTTTTAAAATCGGCTCTAAAGTCTGCCATTGAGGTTTTACACTCAATCATCAAACTACAGTTAGATCGGAATGCGATAACATCTGGTTGCTCCCTACTACCAATACACTTCAATTCTTTAGCTGCAATTGGAAACTTGAGCTGTTTAAGAACATAGTTATAGCCAATCTCTACCAATTCCGGATGAGTCCATTTAATTTCATTATTCACAATAAGCCCTTTTTTGATCTTTATTTTTTCATTCACGATCACAATAAAAAAGGGTGGCCATGATCATGACTACCCTTTTCCTTATTCAGTCGCTAAACTTAACTAAGTTGATTCAAGCATAGCCAAAGCTTCGAATTTATAGTTGTTATAGCAATTCCACTTCGTGTCTTCATTCGTAATTTCTTCAAATACTGGTGATTTCCACTTGTAGTATTTTAGGAATTTATCTTTGCTAATTACTTCACCACGGAATAGCTGTTGTTCTGTTGAGTAAATTGCATAACCACCATTAGGCGTTGCTTTCCAGTAAGTAAGACAACCTTCATCAGCATACTTTTTAATGCTAATTTCAGCTTCTTCTACTGTAGGGCAAATTTTGCTTAGCGATGCCCGTGTGATCTCAACCAAATCGTCACGAATACTAAAGCGCGAAAATTCAGGTAGTCCCAAATATGTTTTAGCAATCACACGTATAATTTGATGCTTCACTGCTTCAATATCTTGATCATCAATTGCTTTTTCAAGATCACATGCAGCTTTATAAATTTCATTGACGTAGCATGTATAATCTTCGCAAGGATAAAGACTTTCATTAAAGTAGATGTCTTTGACTTGTTTTTCTTTAATGTCCATATCGCAAAGATATGCTAAATACAGAATGGTTGTGATGATATCACCTACCCCATCACGCAATTCTTCATAATCTTTTTCTGTTACAGCGAGTACTATTTCACGCAATTCTGAGCTAAAAATACGAAAAGCAGATTTTGCACCTTTAAGATCAGCTAAATCAAATGAACCACGGACACGATTAAACTCTGCTTGTAAGGCATAAATCATAGAATAATCATGAAGACTCAAAATATTATCTAAACTTGTCATTAACACAAATCTCAAGGGGAAAACGTTGGGCGAATTATATCACTTATTATCTTAAATAATAATGTTTTGGAAACATTTATTATAAAGTATTATGTTTATTATGAAAATCGACACAATCAATCGGGAAGTGGCGGTAAAACTATCTCACTAATACTGATTAAATCGACCTTCCAGCCAATATTTACATAAAAATTAAAAGCTTGAAAATAACAGGTATTACTACTGTTCTTCCAGTAAAGACGATTTGTATCATTGGGGTCAAAGTTGTAAGCACAATATTTTGATTCTTTATTACCACGCTTATAGTACAGATAGACCCCTCCATCTTTCATAAGTGCCGCTTCTGCTTCAATGTATTTCCCATATTCCACCACTTCATGCAAGTATTTTAAGTCATAATCATTTTTTAGACCTACTATTGCCACCATATTTAACCACCAAAAACAAATGTTTATCTATTGTTTAATATATATCACATTAAGCCCTATTAAAAACAATTAGTATTTCCATTAAATGTTATTAATCAATTGTTTCTGTAACATTATGCCAATTTATTATTTTCATAAATATTATGTATATGCTTGTTTAGTATGGTTTTTCCATAAAATAACCGTATTGCACGGCGCTTTTTCACGTTTATATTTCCTCGGAGGCCGCTGTAATAAAATGCCAACCAAAGAATCAATAGTTACTGTACGATACTAATTACTAATTACTAATTAGTATGAAAGTACTCTCAATCACTAAAATAATTTCGACTATATAGGCAAACAAACTTACCCAATAAATTTTAATAAAATTAAAATGTAATAAATACAGTGGGTTGTGTTGTTGTGAAAATAATTTGGGTTATCCTTATTTATTTTAAAAAATCTAAAAATTTTATAGACTTATGTTAAAATTGGTCTAGTGACACATCGCACATGCGATTTTCAGGTGAACAAAAAGAATATTAACTTTAAGAGATTGGTGACATATCGCACATGCGATTTTCAGGATTTCCAAGACTAGGATTTGAACATCTACATCGTGACACATCGCACATGCGGTTTTTAATAAAAAAACGCCCTATTTGATTTATAAGGCGTTTTTTTATTTTAAGAAGTAATGTTTTTAACAAAAATTCCAAAATTTCTTTTTGAAACTTAACCTTGGAGCACTATTGGAAATTGTTCCAATTATTGCTCTTTGCATTTTCCAAAATTAACTGGACCATCTTATATTCTTCTAAACGACTCAAATCTTTATCTGTGATTGCAGGCAAGCGTGACAAATCCATATTATGCGCTACATCTGCAAGCTTAACTTCACAAGCAAGTCTGTTGCTTACGATACGGTGGGCTGAATCAACACGGCGTTCGCCCTTTAATTTAGTCAAAGCCATGATCGCTTGAATAATTTCTTCACTACATCCCTGCGCCTTTAGATCATCTTTGGTTGCATCTGTGTCTTCAAGTAAGTCGTGCCCTGCAGCCACAACTTTTGCAGCTATTGATGTAACTTGCCCCATAACAGCTAAAGGATGAAGGATGTATGGCTTTCCACCTTTACACACTTGACCACTATGCTTCATGGTAGCAAAAATAATCATTTTACTTAGTAGGTCCATATCACTCTCTTTGTTCTTTGGCCATCCAGATTTAAACTCATGATTAGGTTTTACGTTCAGAAAATTTAAGGCTTTCGTGCTCTTAAGTTTTCCTTTCGCAAAGCATTCTCTACAAAAACTCTAAATGGATGTTCTTTATTATTGTTAATCGCATCTCTAACACCCCGAACCACTTCTAGCGAGTAACCATCAGGTCTATTACGAATTCTCGCAAGCTCTTTAAGTGCTAAAGCCACTGATTCATTATTTACACGATAACTTTGCTGTACTCTGCTCTGCTGATCAACAACGTTAAATTCAGTCATTCTATTACCTTTTAAAACTACCAATAATCACTACTAAAAATTAATCTCATTATTTTTATATTGTTGTCTATAGAGGTTTCACATTACCCCCCCCGACTTAACTTGTTCAGCTAACTTATAAAGCTCATCGGCACTACTTTCAGAAACAGGAATGCCAGCAAGACCACCTTTAAATATATCTGCCAATATTTCCATACATTCTGTCTGTTTCTGTTTTGAACATGATGTTGCATAGTGAAGTGCTGATTTTTCTAATTGCAATTTCATTGCTGGTACAGGCTCTAATTTGCTTTGCTTATAATTCTGTTGTGCCAATTCAAGTTGTGCTTCCGGCTCCCCCATGTCTGCAGCTTGCTTTACCAGCTCTACGCCGTATTCCAAATCCTTTTCGACTCCATCGCCATTTAAATACATACTCCCTGCCATGAATGCAGATACGGCGTCATTATCTGCAGCATAGATATACTTCATCAAAGCTTCTTCTTTATCTACTTTAACTCCGATACCGTGGTAATACATATTTCCAAGCAATCGCGCTGCTACATAGTCTGTGCTTAGATAATCTAAAGCTTTGTTTGCCATGATGAATGCAGTTCTTTTATCATCTTCATCCTGACTGTTATATAAAAATAATGCCTGTTGAGTAAGCTGACTACCTGTTGATTCTGTAATGATTCTAGAATTAACTGTTGCCGCTTGAACCGTCAGCGTCACAGCCAAAAGAATTCCAGAAACAGTCATACATAAAATGCTATTCATTTATATTTTTCACTTCTACAGGTTTATCTAGTTCACAAATGTTCGTGTCTATGCATTTTTTGGCGATAGAGTCATGAAGCTCTGCAGCGGTAGAAATTAGCTTCATACCTTTTTCAGTATTCATCTCATTTTTATCGACCCCAAACCCATTTACAAAGTAAAGGCCCAATTGACGATAAGCTGCGGCATTATCTCCATTTGAAGTAGATGCCATATACATGTATTCATGCACAGATCGCTTTACAGCATCTGACATTTTTTTATCTAAATCCTGTGTGTTCTTAAGACCTAATCGCAAGCTCTCTGCGTAATCATATTGAGCAACTGCTGAACCGTTGTCTGCTGCCTTTTTAATATAGCCAATCGCTTTTTGATAATCCGAATAATTATCCGATGCCTGCTCTAATAGCATTTTCCCAAGGATATAATTTACTTCTATACGGCTATCTTTGATTGATTCCAGCATTGCAACTGCTTTAGCGCTATCTTGTGGCACTTCTTCGCCGTAATAGGTCATACGTGCCAGTACAAGTGTTCCAAGACTATCTTTATTGCTATGTGCTCGTTCAGCCCAATAGTGAGCCTTTGCATCATTGCGCTTAACTAAAATACCATCATAAAACTCTTGGGCTAATTGACCTTGTGCTACTGCAACATTGTCTACTGCCAAATCATGAAGTGACCGTACCGCATCAATTTTTTTGTCGCCTGCTACAATAATTTCATCTTTAGAGAGAGTACTCATATCCCCTTTGTTTGAGCATCCACTTAATGCCAAACCACTTACTGACATTGCCAGAACTAAAGTAGTTTTGATTGCTATCGCTTTAATATCGATGCGCTTGCTCATTACGCTATTACTCATAAATTCAACCAAATACTCGAAAGTTAAATATGCTTTCATCAATTAAGCTTTTTTCAAATGCTTCTAGATCAAACATATAACCGCTATTAAGCTCATTAATAAACTTTCCATCTTGCCAACCAACGATTCCAACAGCCTCACCACTCGGATTAGCAAAAGTATGATTTGTAATGGTCCACTTCGGCTCGACTTTTCCAAAATTGTGAGAACGCATCCCCCCTACTGGGAATAGCACTAATTTACTCATTGTCCAGATTAGAAATTTCAGACTGTTTTCTGCATTACCTGAGAGCTTCATTGTCTGCTTAACACTGGTTCCAGCATCTAAGGCTTCAACTCCATAGTTCAGCCTGCGAACTGTTTCCTTGGACCCGATTTTTTTATTCTTTACTTGGTCTACTTGTTTATTTAAATCATTTAATTGCTCAAGTAAGTTGTCTTTGGCTTCAATATTGGTTGCAACACGGCGCTCATTGTTGATATTTCTAATCTGTAGCTTAAGCGCACGAAGTTCGGGTGCAAACTCCCCGTCCTCATTCAATATTTTATCTAGGACCGCATGTTCTGATTCCAGAATATATTGCTTAAATTCATCAAACTGATCTGAGATGTGAGATCGACTGCTTATATTTGTCTTCATCAATGCACTTTTAGGAGCAATGCCATTGCCGACACCTAACGCACCCGCAAGGCCCCAACGTCCATATAAATCTATAAGCGGATTCATCTTGCGTACTGGTACATTTGAACCAATACCGGTTGCACGTTCTTTTGATATTAAATCGTTTGTATCAACACCTTTCCCAAGCATATAATGCTCATGAATAGAGAACGTTAATCCATTTTGTTTATAGACCTCTACAAGGCATCTATAACTCGCAAAACGTAACCATCCACGCAAAGTTGATGCAGGCACTATAGGGTCGCCGTGTACATTCAGAGGAAAGTGGTTATTGTTTGGCACGTTCACGGTAAATGGCTCTAAAAGCTCAATACGTCCGTTCAATTCAAAATAGTTCATTCATCCCCCTACATTTAAACAACCAATGTGTTGCCAATAGGAATATAGCAGTCAACGATGTCACTGCTTTTGTAATTTGGCTTATATCGGCATGATTTGACAGGTTCATTGCGTGACATATAGAACATAGACTTCGGCAAAATTCGGTTTAGTTTTTCATCCAAAAACCAACTGTGATCATCCACAATTCTAGTGACCTTAACCTTTTCTATTTCACCAAACCCTGAATTTGACTGCAGCCCAATACCAAGGATGCTATTTAGATAAAATTGGATTTTTTCATGATTGCCATGAGCGAAGAAAATAATGCGCTTTACTTGCGTTGCTAATTTTAGAGTGAACTTTCTGCAAAACACCCCCTCATTTTCTTTAATGCTTTTTTTGACTTTCGTTAATACGCCATCAAACTCATTCCAGTCGGTGCGGGTTATTCTCGTTATTTCTTTGGCCACGATATTATTGCTACTGCTTTTTTCATAAAGTGCTTGAGATGCGTGATAAACATCGTGCGATTTTGATAAGGTTTCATCTAATACTTCGATGATTTTTTCATGACTGTTATTCATTGAGTAGATGGCCCAGTACAGCAAGCCATCCAAATGAATAGGGTGTGTGTTTGAGTGTACGATAGAGGTCATCATATCCACCTCTATGCGTAGAGGATTAAATTCAGACATACGCATTTCCGAAAAGGAATGTTATTTCGGATAGATTATATTCTTTTTTAAAAAAATTAAATAGAAAATATCAATTTATAATCTAATATTTATCTATCGTTTATTTATATTTATAATTATATCAATGCATCAAGCTTGAGGAATGGACTTCATTAGCTAGGCTGTGGCTTATTATATCTTTGAATTCATTACGGAAAATAGGGTCCGAAAAACTACTAATATCTTCAACAATTTGCTTGCAATAAGAATTTACATGTACTGCATTTGGTGATTTAAAAATGGAACTTTTAATTACTTTGATTTTACGACTTTGACCAGAAATACATGCACCATAGATATATTGGTTTCTACGCATCATCATCGCTTTATAAATGGAATTAAATATTTTGCTTGCCACCAATGAATCAGCTTCTACTCCAATAAAAGTGAAGCTATAAATTGTTTTTGCTTTACCTATAACCTTAATCTTTTCTCGTTTAGAAATAGCAATCATACACCGAAACAACTTACTCAAATTGTTTGCAAGCTCAAATTCCCAGCCATCATCATCAAGATACTCAAATTCCACTGATGGGCTTCTATTAACAGATAAGATTTGTTCTTCTTTACTATATTTCGGCAAAGAGCAATATGCGAAGTATAAGGCTTCGTTAATTTCTTCGTTAGACTTGTTTTGACAGTCTTCGAATCTCAACAATATCTTATCTACCTTGTTTGCATATTGCATTTAAGCCTCTATTTAAAATTATCCAGAACTACCACCCATGGCCTCATTAATATTAATTAGCTTCAAACCAACCATATTGCCAATTTAATAAAAATACATGTCAGATTTTTAATTATTGTAAATTTTTATTATAAAAAATCAAGTAAAAATAAATCAGAATGCACTATTTTAATAAAACCCAAACTGCATTCAGCCTGCACACTTATTGGGCGTTTTTCTTGGTTATAATATAAACATAAAAATGCCAAAAACCCCATATAACAAGGGATTCAGCAATGTCGAAAATGTTACCAAACGCTAAATAAACTTTACCGTTTGGTAAAATACAAAGTGCCTGTTTTCACCGTAAAACTATAAAAACAACAAGTTACTTTTATTTTACAATCATTACACTAAGTTACAATAATATTAAAATAAAAAATGTACCTTATTGTCGATTTTATTTACTAAAAATAAAATAAATACTAAAACCAATTATTAAAAAAATAATAATCCTAAATAATTTTAATGATCGAGAAATATTCATATTTAAAAATTCAAAATCTCACTTAAAGAAAATTCTAGAACAACAAGCGCCACCAAGCATAACCAAAACAAAAATAATAGATGATTATCTCAAAAATAATTTAAAGTTATTTTTTTGAATTTTAATTATTAAAATACAATAACTTATAGCTTTTACATATAATTCAATTTCAAAACAGAACAGAATCAATAGATAAATAATAAATAATAAAATCTATTAATATTTATTAAATTATTATAATATTAAGATATCAACACAGAGAATCTACAACATGGAAATCTTATACTCAGAATTGCCTGATGAACGATCAGTTTTTCATCAAAAAAAAGATGCTTCTCTCATCATCGACAACCTTACGGCATTCTCTACCGCACTGCCTTATCTCGACTCGCCTATAAATCAGGGAAATAAACTCTTAAATCAAATCCAAGAAAATGTAACGCATATACACAGCTCCAATGAACTTCTTCTGTCAATTGCAATATTTCTATTTAAACAAGATCAAGATCGACTAAAGCCCAAACTTGATGCAATCACCCTTGCCTTAAATGAGGGTATTGCTTTGGCTCAATCGAATAAGTCTGATTTCAGCCTTTGCATAGACAAACTGGAAAAAATTCATGAGAACTTACTTGAATCAAATTATAAAAATGATTTATTGGCCATACTTGCTCAAAATCGTTTAAAACTAGCCAATATTTCACAGCAAACAGAATTCGCCGTGAATTTTATGGAGCGACTTGAGAATTATAGAGACATCAAGCTATTCCATCTCAATGAGGCTCTACAGCTTAAAATTAAAGAAATACCTACTGTATTGACAGCTACAGCCTTAAATGACAAATGTTTAAGTGCAATTAATAAGCATAAGCACTTTATAAAAACATGCCGATTTCTAATTTGCATTGCCTTATTCGCAGCTTCTTGGAATCTAATGGCGACACATTTCCAATTAACATGGGAAACCGTAAAAGCCATTGAAGTTAGCACCACTCCCTCTGTATCTGAATATTCCGGCTCATTTCGCAACTTAACCTCAACACTGGAAGAATCTGCAGAGACTTTAAAAAAATTCTTTTACTACCCTCTTAAATTTGCTCTATTGCTAGGTATGATCGTGTCAGGCATAGGAATTTTGTCTGGTATTTCTCAATACAAAAAAGAATCAGGACTTATTTTTGCTGGTTTGTTTACTGGTGGGTTCTTTTACGCACTTTTGATAGGCGTTGAATACCTTTTCGGCCCCAAAGCTCCAGAAAATATTAAAGAAATCACAATGGTTTCAACTATTGAGTTTATGCATTTAAGCCAAAACTTTACTATCGCTATGTTAATTATTAGTATTTTTATATTTTTTACGATCATCTGGAAAAAACAGTCAGATAAAAAAGTTTTTGACGCAATAAAGCTTTTCCAAAAACAAAATCATGAAAAGTAGCCAATAATTGACTCTAGTTAGGTTTAAGAAAATATGAATACACTTATTGATATACCAGATGAACAAAAGCTAAAGACTAAAGCAAAATCAATTATTGAAAATCTGACAAATTTATCTCCTACTTTGCATTTTTTAAACGAACCACTGGTAGATGGTGATCAGCATTTAGCGAATTTTCAGCTTGAAGTCAAAAATATAAATAGCTCACATCCTTTAAGTGAGTCTATTTCTTTATACCTTTTCAGTCGGCGTAAAACTGGCTTAAAAGCTGAGCTTGAAGAAATTCTTGGCCGGATTAACATCGCACTTGAACGCGCCAATAAATTGCTTAGTGGTTATAGCTATTCTCTTAATGAATTAAAAGAGACTCAGTGTTTAATGTCTGAATCTGAATATAAAAATAATTTATTTTCAATCATTGTTCAAAATGAGTTGAAGTTGGCCAACATGCAACAACAACTAGATCACGGAGTATCCAAGGCAAATAAGTTAGAAAGTTTTATCGATATAAATTTATATCACTTTAACGAAACAATGACGCTGAAGTATGACCTCTCAAATAAACTCCCAAACTTACCTGAAATACAGTCACAAATTAAAAAATTTGAATCCAGCTATTCTTTCACCAAGATTGTTTTATCTTGGTTTTCGGGATTTATGCTATTCATTTCTTTTTCTAATTTTCTGGTATCAAATTTTGTAATTCAATATAAGTCAGTCATTGAAAAAGAAGTTCCTCTTGTTAAAGAGATCAGTGATTTCTCTCCCCTTTCGAAAGCTTCTGCCAGTATAAGTAAATCAGTAGATACTGTAGCCACTTTTGGCAATGGCCTTATGATACTTGCCAGCATTCCACTTGTTGCCAGTGGTGTAGTTCATCTTTGGCAACATTTTGCAAAACCTCTTGAGCGAACTCATGAATCATCCCTACAAGATGCTATTCACTATTTAATTGGAGGTTTTGGCATTTTATTAATTAATCATCTTTGTCAAAAAATGTTAGCGCCAGAAGTTAAAACCATAGAAGTCCCAACTATCATTACTTACGAATTTTATAATTTAGGAACCGCAGCAAGCTTATATACACTCTGCATTTCACTAACAGCAATATTAATTTTATTTCTATATATCCGGTACAAGGCTGAACCTGTTAACTTAATCAAGCTCTTTAAGGATGCAACAAAGAGCCAAGGAGCTGAGCATTGAATACTTACGACCCTACTATGAATGACGACACATTGAAAAAGGAAGCTAAAGAGATTATTGAAATCCTTACAGGTCTTTCTCCCACTCTTGAGTATTTAAACAAACCCATTTCTGACAGTAATTTAGTCCTAAAGAATGTCGCCTCTAATATCACTGACATCACTGATAAACAGCCATTAGTTCAAATGATGGCCTTATATCAATATGAACAGCAGAGAACTTCGGTAAAATCTGAAATTGATGACTATATTCAACTACTAAAGAGTGGTGTATATAAAGGCACAACAACTTTAGATAGCTATGACGTATGCGTTAAACGACTAAAAGAGCTTTCTGAAAAACTCCCTGACTCCAACTTCAAATCTGATTTAAGCCCTATTGTTGCAAGTAATTTTTTGAAGCTGGCCACTATCGAAAATCAGATTCAAGGTGCTAAACAGCACATAGAGCGATTAGAAAACTTTTCTATTATTAATCTGTACCACATGAATGACGCCCTCTCCATAACAAATAGTCAGTCAAAACAGGCTCCAACGTTTGAACAGATTCAAAAGGAATATATTTCTTTTCAAAAAAAATATAATTTACTTACAAAATCTCTAACGGGGCTTCTTTTCGCTTTCATCATCCTTAGCATATACAACTTCTTGGCTTCAAAATTTGTAATGCAATTTGAAAGCAAACTCACAATGGGCTTACAAAATAATAAATGGATTGAATTATCGTCAACATCGACCGGAATGACAATTTTTCTTATCTCATGTACTGCTATAACACTTACTTCATTTGTATTTATGTGTCATGCAATGCTGAAATATGGCAGGGAAGATGAAGGGACTGCGGTAGTAAGATGCATGATGGCTAGTCCATTTTTCGTCATTCCTGCTTTTATCGCTGGAATAATACATACAAATAATACAATAGCGGATGAAACAATCAAAAAATCCATTACAAAAGTTATTGAAACTATCACCACCTATGATTTTTATAGTTTAGGTACAGCCGCTACTATTTTAATGAATCTAGTCGTTATTGTGATTGCCATAATCGGAATTCGAAACATGAATAAGAATAAAAAAATAATCAATTCATTCAATGAAGTTTTAAAACCAACCCAGATCAACACTGATAAAAATTCAGGAGTTTAAAATGAATACTTTTAAGAATGATATCAATAGTGCTGAAACTATAGCTGATAAAAAAGCAAAAGAAATGCTGACAACCCTTACGGCTCTTTCTTCTTCTATTTCATCTATAGAGCTTTCTATAACTGACAGCAATAGCCTAATCAAAGAGACACAGGATAAGCTTAAAAATATTACCAGTAAAATACCTTTACTGCAGTCAATTGGAATGTATCACTTCAACAATGAAAAAGATAATTTGGTAAAAAAATTAGAAGGGCATATAACTGATCTAAATAAAGGGAAAAATCAGGCTCAATATATTTCTACAAATTATAAATATTGTATTGATGAGTTAGAAACAATCTATCCTCAGCTAAAAGATGGTGATTTCAAACATGATATGATCGGAATTTTATCTGTTAATCGTTTGAAAGTAACACATATTGAACAGCAAATAGAACAAGCTGAAAATCAAATTAAATTGATAGAACGCTATGCGTATGTAACCCTACATCATATTAATGATTCTTTTAACAATGGATTAAAAGCCACTCCAATTAAAACACATGAACAACTTCAAAAAGACATAAATAAATATCATGATGATTTTGATAAAAGTCGCTTTACGCATATTATTTTAGTGATTGTATTTTCAATTTTGGCACTCTATAACTATTTAGCAAGCACGTATCATATTACTTGGACGTCTATTGAGAAGATTTCTTCTGGTCGTGAAGTTGAGAATTTAACAAGTGTTGCCACTACTGCCATTCCCGCAATGAGTAGCGCCGTTGGCTTCTTACTTATCGCATATATAGGTTTTCATTTCATGATGAACTCAAGAATACCTATTTTCGCAGTACTCATGATGCCCTTAACCATAATAATTCCTTACTTTTTCGGCAATATATTTGGTGATGAAACACTGGCCAGTAATGAAAATTTAGTATCTACCACAAAGGCAATTACACACACTATAGACTTTTTTAACTTAGGTTCTGCTGGCATATTTACGTTTTCATCCATGGCAATTTTAACTTTAAGCTACATTATTTATCGTACTTATAAAGTGAATGAAGTGAAAGCTGCCATTAGCTTATTAATGAATAAAAGTAATAATTTATTAATGGGGTTTAAAAAATGATGTTGATTCGCTATACAGATGGATGGCTTAAATGGCTTTCTATTATTTTATTTTTTTTAGTTTTTTTATCTTTTGATGTATTTCAAGAATTGTTTTTTGTACCAAGTCTTAGAACCGTAATTGGCATCTACTACTATGGGTTTTTCCCCACCTTCCTCATTTTTTTTATTCTTTCAATTGTTTTGGGTTGGTGGGTCAAAGATAGTGATCACTTTAACCTACAGAATTACAAGTATACAAAACTATTTGAACTTTCAATTTTACTAGGTATTGGTTTTGGGTATTACATGTATTCTGTTAACTAAAACTATTATAACTACAAGGTCTCATGGTCTAAAAAACCATAATTTAATAAGGGTTTAATTTATGCTTTATCAGAAACGCGATATTAATCATATTGTAGAAAATTTAAAAAATACTGAAACAACACATGTTAATCGATTTAATGTCGAATATAAAAAATCATCTAAGAACCCAGATGATCTTGCTTCATTACTAGAAGATGACGGTCAATCGGGTATTTGGATTGAATCAAAATTTAGCAATCATGAGTTGGATACCGCTATATTCTTAGAAATCAATAATTGATAGAGTTGTGCTAAAATTAATGTTGTTACATATCGCACATGCGGTTTTTAGATATTGAGAGATCAAGTGAATAATTTGAATATTGCTACCTATCGCACATGCGGTTCATAGGCAAGGACGCGCTTTTAGGCACAAAAACCAGCTACATATCGCACATGCGGTTTTGACAATACCAGTATCCTTTCTATTTGAAAGTTTTTCTTATGCTTTTCTTATAGAACAATATCCAAATAATTATTAGCATTGGTATTCACATCAAAAGTACCATCAATTTCAAAAATAATGCCACGGGCATAATTATCAATAAATCTTGCAGGAATGGCATTAATTAAAGGTCTTGCTTTGGGCGAGTTAAAGTAAGGCATACGCGGGTCAGCAAACCATATATATATACTATCGTATGGTGAGCGAATACCACGACCCAAACCTTGTTTTAATACACGTATACAGAAATTAAGATGCTTTAACCAAATAATATTATCTACTACATGCTGTGGCATATTTTTATTCAACATATATTCACGGGCAACAAAGTCTTCAAGTTCATTTTTTGGCGCATTCGGTAAACGTGTGATGATTACATTCTTCAAAAACTGAGTATTTTTTTTTGTACGGATGTTTAAGCCATCCCAGCCAGATGGGGTAATTAAAATACGCGCTTCACCATTTAGGAAAATTGGTAATATTTCTAAAAGCTTTATTCCCTTTTCCTGAGTGACTGCAGATACTCCCATATTTTTTAAACATTCACTTAAAAGCCGACTTTCCTCAAATGAATAAGTCAGTACCAATGTTGGCCCTGTTTTAGATGCTTCTACAAGCATCTTAGCTGTATATTCCAGCCAAATTTGATTAAATCGATTACACCGGTTATCCCTGTCATAACTTGTTGGTACTGAAACCTCTTTACTTGGCAAAATAAATTTCATTTCACCGTATGAAGATGGTGACAAACGCATATAACGCGTCACTTCTTCATGCTTAAACCCAAGATCGCCCACTATTGAAACTGCATCTTCATCCAACCGAGCATCAAAAATAGTTGCTGATGTGAGTATCGTCCGTGTCGTAAGCTTTCTTACTGTATGTGCGAATAATCGTGATGCAATTGGGTTTACTACGGCCACACTACATGTTCTGTTGTGGTCGGTGAATACCAGTGCTCGATAGAAAAAAGTGTTCGCTACGGTCCAATGGGAAAGTGTGATCAAGGCCTCTTGCAATTGCTCCATCATTTCAACGTGGTTATGACTAAGCGCATTACCCTTTTGAAATGTCTGAAAGTCTTTTTCTAATCGGCGTAGATAAATTTGAATCTGTCGAACGTAATCCACTTGCTCATTTAGCCAATGCTTATGGCCACCAGAACTAATATAAAAATTATCATTTGCGCCATTACCTTTATCGTATTGAGCAATGACTTCTGACCACGCCCCTACAAATGATTTTGCCTCATTAATATAGCTCTCTTTAAGACCGAAGTATTTTGCACGGTTAAATAAATTCAGAATTCCTAGAACTGGCAATTGCTTATTTGAACGCTCTGCCATTAACCGATCTAAATGGTGCGCTTCATCTGTGATGACCATATATGCTGATTGTACAAAGTCAGTTACATTGTCATGGCCAATCAACGTTGCGTGATTCGTCAATAGCAATAATGCATTACTCGAATTATTGATATGAGCCACATAAGCATCGTTGTCTATGTTTCCACTATAGAGTAAACAAATATCGCCACTATAAATATGATCAGGAAAAACGTAATAATCTTCAAGCCAATCTAACCATAGTCCAGACCCGCCACGACATGAATTTTCAGCAAATCTTTGAAATTCTTCCAGCTGCTCTATATACGCTGTATTTGAGCTGTACTTTGATTTCAATCGCTCTACTGTTGCATGTGTTCGCTCCAAAGAGAAAAAGGCTTGTCTACCCATTCTATAGCCATATTTAGGTGGCTTAAGCCCTAACGTCTCAACAACCTTTACAGCAAAAGGCATATCTACCAACATAATCTGTTTTTGAAGCAGTCGGGTAAAGGTAGAAATGATGACTTGTTCTGAATTGGGATGAAGACTAAGAAATATTAAGCACGGAATTATATAACCAATACTCTTACCAACACCTGTTTCAGCTTCCAAGATTGCAAGCGCCTTTTCTGGCTCCATTAATGCTTGAGCAACTGCCTGTGCATACTGGTACTGTTCTTCCACATAGCGACCACCAAGCTGAACAATCACGCCATTGGATTTAAAAGCTTCATCTACCAGATCAAAGATGTCCTGATTATTTATCATATTTATTATGAATCCTTAACATGCCAAAACCATAGACGCGCTGCTTACCTACCCCAAAATTCCATGCTTGATTAAAGAGCGTCAGATCATGAACGTAACCACTATAGATAACCAATACGGACTTTTTAAATACCGTTAGATTCTGTCGCTTATGCAATACACGAATATCGTTTCCTCCAAATATTTCATATTGGTATCCACCAGTGTTCAGCCCACAACTCAACGCTGCATCAATAATGTTTTGCTCAAGTTCCGTTTTAGTATATGGCCGAACATACGATTTTGTACGTGTTGTATTTGATTGTGCTTCGTACTTCAATTTTGGTGGCTTAACAATTTTATCTGCAGGCAAAATAAGCGAGATGCAAATAGGCTCGTTCACATCAATATTCACTTCCATAGGTTGTATAGAAGGATGATGTATCTTTACACTACTTCTACCAATCAAATAATCGCCATTACCATCACTGCCATTCACGTATTGAATTTGTCTATTTTCATTCTGAAATAGATGACTTATTCCATTAATACGCAACCAATCAACCAATGTCCTATGTGCATCTTTGTCTGCAGGCACTGGCAGTTTAAACAACCAAGATTCAAGCATTTTCATTAAGCACCTTTAGAAATAGTTTAATCATGTACGATTTAGCATGAACATTTATGTTTAATAGTTCACTTAGACTGGTCATAAGCAAATAATTATCTGCGATAAATGCTCTGACCGGATGTTCATGCACTCTGCCATGAGTTACGTCCAGAATGATCTGTAAGGCTCTTTGCATCGCCGTGTTCGTGTTTAACTTCGCTAAAGCATTCAATTCTGACCATACGTGAATTGGTAGATGGTATAGCCCCTTAGACGTAGTGATAGATAGTAACTTTGAATCCGAAACCAAAAGGTTTCCTGCATATTCTTCTAATCTTAATGATGGCTTAAAAACCACTGCCTCTATTGGATTATATAATAGCTTTATAATATACCAATCAATTTCATATACCAAAAATCTAACACAACTATTTTTGGGTATTTTTGTTTCATATCCAGAAGAAATAACCAAGGTAATGAGCTTTTCCTCAATAATCATTAATGAACCAATAAAACTAATTGGGCTATGCGCTCGGCTCCCTGTCAAAAATCCAAATTCTTTTTCATTTTGGGTACTTAACCAACTACAAACGGAGCATTTATCATCTTTTCTTGATGAGAAAATAACATCTGAGCCTACACGCATACATGTGTAGCATTGTTTCTGGTTGTCGCTATACATCTCATCTGCACATGTTTTCGCATGACCTAGAATGTACTCGTATGCACTCATATAAATACTCCAATCCATTCATAAACATTATACAAAATAATCAATTTAAATATAATAATAATCTTTCTATTATTATATAATCATAATTATCAGCAACGTTAATTAAATATGCATTCGGTCTAGATCGCATGGGGTTATTATGAATAATAGTTTTTTCAATGAACTTAAGTCTACAGCTCAATCAAACCAGAACCCTAATCGTGATTCTCAAGTCCGTGCAATTTATATGAAAGTGGATGAAATAAAGGCAGAACAAGACGATCACTATGCTTATGGAATAGATTTAATCAGTAAACAAAGCATTCGTGTTCGCTTGAGTACAATTGAAGAATCAGCAAATGATATGATTGCTTTGGGCAAATCTAAAAATATCAATGAAGCGATTAATAAAGTAACGAATATCTACACTGGACGAAATGCTCGTCAAACACTTCAACGTAAACGCGATAAACACCATACCTCATACCTTTTCTTTGATCGCTGCTACTCTATCGATGGTAATTTTATCCCTACATACCGCGCTCATTGGTCTAATAGCATGTCTCAACAGCAGGATGTAGAAATGGTTACAGGCATGATGAATATTCAATATCGTGAAAAACGTCAGGTTGGTAACAAAGTTGAGAAAACAAGAGCTTGGGTCCAAGCAATTGAGTTTTCAAAGTACTTTGAAATTGGCAATATTGAAACTAATTATAAAATGCTTGATTTTGCCTTACGAAACCGTAATAAAACAGCCATTCGGGAAGGCAACTTTGTTGCCGAAATTGAATCTGATAACGGGCCTGTTATGTCGTTTAATATTTTCCAGCGATATGCGGAAGCTTCCGGCACTGACTTTGATGGGAACGCAATTAAATATTTAACCCCTCAAGATTCTCAAACCAGTCTTGAATATTTCTTTAAAGAAGAAACTGGTCCCGCAAACAGCTTTTTAGTCACTAAAGATGTTGCCCGTGTTGTTCTTGATGTATTTTGTGGAATGAACATTGATACCAATGCTTTTGCATCACATGACCCAGCTTATATTTCAAAACTAAATTCACTCAAGCAATCTTTAGTATCCGGAGAATACAGGGTTCGTGTTTTTGGCATGAGAATTTATCGTTTTGGTCCAGAAACTTTATTGCGCCTTGCCCCTACAGGTAGCTTCAATCCAATTAAAACTTATAGCAAACAACAATTAGATCAACAAAATCAGCCAACTGGCAGTATTTTGCAAATGTTTTTACCTACTATCCTTCTTTTACATAAAACCCAAAATGATCGCCGTTATATTGCCTTTAACAACAGAATTCACTATGACATTAAAGGTGAAGGTGCTCCACGCGAATTGAATCAAGTTAATGCCGATATTGATGGGTATAATTTGAAAACGTTCACCCCTCAACATTTAAGTTAGAGACTTTGCAATTTTCGCCGTGAAATTGGCTAGTGAGATGGGGTAAAACCCACCTCATGTCAATTTTTGAAATTAAGGCTATAAGGAATGTCGTGTTGAATATACCAATGAATTTTAGTATACGTGTCATCCAAGATTTAGGTGGCTATGAAAAAGTCAAAAACATCTTAACCAATCCTTTTTCTTTCTTTTTTCACAATACAAAGGAATTAAAAAAGCACCTTAATGAGTACAAAAAAATATACAAAATATATGAACCACACGACAAAGTGATTCTAGATATAGTTGAAGACAAAAACATATATGAAATTGATTATGAATTTAAAAGATCATGTGGTTTTATGATGAAATGTGGCAAAGCTGTATCTTACTCTCTCATATTAAGACATGCTGAAAAAGCTGAAATTCAGGTAGGCTATCAACTAGATGAATGAGGTTTTTATAAATAATATTCATCGTAAAGCCAAAATAAAAATATTTCAAATTATTACTTTAATCAATTACATAAAACATAAGCTCAAAACAATAGACTAACATTCTACTTATAAAAATTAATTTCAATTCAAAAAATATTATATGACATTATAAAAAAAATAAAATCCTTTAACGTTTTTACAAATAATTAGTTTAAAATTAAATAATACTGATGTAGAGAGGATTAAGAATAGATGCCCCTAACCCCTGAAAAACAAAAAAAGGTGATATACACCTTAACCCTGTTTATCATGGTTATGGTGTTAATTCCGACTGTTAGTTACCTTAACAGTCACTACGATATGCGAGACCCTGAAAATTTACTACTTGTTGTATTACCAACAGCTTTTACGTGCTTTGGACTACACCAAGCAATGATTTTCTTACTTCTAAAAATTTCACAAAAAAATACTCTGTGCCAAGAAAATTTAAAATTCGCAGCAACACTTGTTTTTTTTAAAGCCAAAAATATCAATTTCAAACTAAAACAAATAATTTCAGAGGAAGGTGAAGCTCACTTTACATACAAGTCTGAACGTATTCCATTTAATTTGATCAGGCAACGTATTCTGTTTTCGTTGGTATCAATCCTAGAAACAAAAGATGTTGTGTTATCCAAAGATACGATTGAAAGTATTCAGAATGAATGGATAAGCTTTATAGAACTTGAATTATCTCAAGAAGAAACTGACAAACTTTGGAAAGATGAAATAAATCTAATTTCAGATTTAGTAAAACAAAATCACGCACAAATATCTAAAATAGCCAAAGAATTAAATGGAAATGCAGAACAAGAAAACTTACTTGCTATTCTAGATACAGTGAAATCAATGATTTAAAACGTATTGTCTAGTAAATATAAAATTAAGTTGATCTTATGATATTGCTTAAATAATTAAATATTCCAATAAAATCAGAATCAAAAAAAGCAGCCTCTGAGCTGCTTTTTTATGATTTAAAAATCAGCCATACATTACTTTCTTAGCAAATTTATCAAGGTAGTGATAGTTCGTAAAACCACCATCACCTTCTACTAAAAAGTCTGAAAAAATAGATACACTATTAACAAATGCAGCACCAATTAAAATAGAATATTCACCATCTCGATATACGGAAAAACTCAGTGCATTGCTTTCATCGCAGCCCAATTCCTCTCCGATGAATAAAACACAATTTTCCCATAGTGACTTTTTTGCATCATCCATTTCAGAATGTTTGCTTAAGCGATTAATACCCATATCTGATAATCGAACAAAATTCTGAATTATCTCAAGCTTTCGAATATCATAAATTGAATTTGATACATCGTTCGCTAATTCTTCTGGGCTACTTTGATTTTTAATCCGCCAATCAATACAGTTATCAATCACACTATATTTGATAGCTAAAATCAAATCATGATGATTGTTTTGATAATGCTGCTGTTGAAAATGTGAAAATAACCGAGTCATATAAGATGTATTTTTTGTACATTCTTTGCGACCAATATGCATGAACGTCTTATAGAGCAAGTCAATGTTTGTGAAATTGATTGAATGAGCAGAGCTTGAGAATAGTTTAAGCCACATACAGAATTTTTCTACACTGCGCTCAGAAACAAATAAAGATACACTTTTAACATCTAAATTCATGAAGAATTTAATATCATAATTTGAGAAACACACTTCCTCGCTTATCAGATCAAGAATAAAAGCTGTAAATTCTTTAGTGTTAGAAAACTCTATACGCTGTACTTTTTCAATAAAAACTTCGGCATTTAAAACTGCGAAGATTGCAAAATGGTTTGGAAGAAATTCGTTAAAAGTATCAAATGCGACCGTATGCTTACCCAAATTTATGACATTACTTAGCTGAACAGTCCCATTTAGTTGTGCAATAACCTTTTTCGCATTTTCACTTGGGATTGCATCATTAAACCAACTATGCAGTCGGGTAACAAAAATTAATTTGTCTTCGAAATTATTACCACTTACGTTTTGCTTCATATAGTTGAGTAGCTTAAGTTGGTAATCGCCCCTAAAAATAAAAGGATCTAAAAGTAGAATTTTCTCTTAAGATACAAGCAGGAGATTCTGCATGAAAACATCTAAATTTACTGACAGTCAGATCATGTCTATTTTGAAACAGGCGGAATCTGGTACACCTGTAGCTACTCTTTGCCGTGAACATGGTATGAGCAATGCTACATTCTATAAATGGCGTGCCAAATATGGCGGTATGGATACGTCATTAATGGTTCGACTCAGAGAGTTGGAAGCAGAAAATACCAGACTGAAAAAAATGTATGCTGAAGAACGATTAAAGGCAGAGATTATTCAGGAAGCAATGTCAAAAAAGTGGTGAAGCCATCTTGCCGACGTCAGATGGCTCAACAAGCCGTTGCCCAGCATAAGGTTAGTATTCGTTTAGCTTGCTCTGCATTTGGCATTAGTGAAACCTGCTACCGTTATCAGGCTAAACTTAGCGATGAAAATGCATTAATTGCTGAACAGCTCATTAAACTCACTGAGGAAAATTCCGATTGGGGATTTGGTCTGTGCTTCTCATATTTACGACATGTTGAGAATTACTGCTGGAATCACAAGCGGGTTTACCGCATTTACTGTGAGTTAGCACTGAATCTACGTATTAAACCGAGAAGAAGATTAAAACGGCATGCACCAGAACCACTGAAAGAACCTATCAAAGAAAATCAGGTTTGGTCACTGGATTTTATGCATGATCAACTTTCTGATGGCCGAAAGTTTCGATTGTTCAATGTAATTGATGATTATCGTCGTGAAGGACTAACCATTGAAGCAGGATTCTCATTACCTACAACTCGAGTAATTCGAACTCTTAATCAGTTATTGGAATGGAGAGAAAAGCCATTAGTTATTCGGTGTGACAATGGACCCGAGTTTATTAGTCACGAATTTGTGCGCTGGGCGACTGAGCATGGTATTCGTATTGAATACATTCAACCGGGTAAGCCACAGCAGAATGCGTATATTGAACGATATAATCGAACTATACGTTATAGTTGGCTGAGCAAGCATTTGTTTGATACGTTAGAAGAGGTTCAGGATTATGCAACTGATTGGTTGTGGCATTACAATCATGAAAGACCACACCAAGCTAATAAAGGAAGACCACCTTTGATGGCTGCTTAACCTCTACTTTTAACTTCGGTTATTTATGGGAGGATTACCAGTTCACTAACTTTACTTAACTTTCTAGCGTACTTAACAAAATAAAGCTGTCTAATGGTATTAATTACTGCAGTATAAAAACCATCAAACCACTGTTCGATTTTAGATTCAAAAATACTTAAGTCACATAAGTAGTTATTAGACATAGACATACCAATCATGCCTTTTTCAATATTAAGCATAATTGAGCAATTGGTGAAATCTTTCTTTACCCAGATACTATTTTCATTTTTTTCAAAAATGGAAATTTGGCCACGTTTGTTTTTACTGTATTTCCAAAGGCCCATTACAACTATTTCACTTGTATCGCCTGAAAAATCAATAAACTTTTTGACATCAAGATTTTCGCAAAATGGAATAATCATTATCAGATACCCTCTACCATTTTCTTAATTTGCATTTCTTGATTTGCGCTGTTAATTATAGAGTTTTTTTCAGCTTCTGTTAGTGACTTATCTTTACGAATTTCATTAAAATCCACATCTAAATTTGAATTTCTTGTGCTGGCATACTTATTGATTTTATACATATATTTATTGTAAGCGCTCATCTTTTCCACTTGCTCTTTTTCATAGGAATTGACATTACTAGCCAGATTAGTCAATGTTCGATTAAATTCTGATTTATTTTGTGCTGGTTGAGCGAAAACACTCGATGATAGCGAAACGCAAAAAAATAGGGTTAATTTCGACAGATTTGGTTGATTCATTATGAACAGCACCTTTCCACTCAATTTTAATTCACTGATAAATTTGGCAAACCATCGATATTAAATGAATAAATACCAATGCCATTTTTCTTATCAACAACCACATCAGCTGTGACTCTCAGTTTACTCTCTATGTAGTAGTCAACTTTCTTGCCTGCAGTAATCCCGGCCAATTCCTCCATTTGCACATCAGACATTATATAATTAAGTTCTGGAAACAGTTGGTTTAGAATTACGGCAGAATATACTGCCCAAGATTTTCTTGCTGCGATATTTTCCGCATCATTTGGATTACCATCTATTCTTAATTTTAAATTAAAGTGAGTCGCTTTTTCGGGGAATCCTGATGCCACATATTGTACTGTTTTTTCCCCTTTAGTGCTTGGAATTTGAATAGCCTGAGATTGGCAAGCGTAAATATTTGAATTTTCATCTTTTTTGGCATAATTAATACCAACCAAACCAAGATTTTGAAGCGCGCCACAAGCATCAGCAGGCACAACACCCCAAGTTCCATCTGATTCACGCTTGATTACCTTTTTTACTTTTTGGTTTTCAACCTTCGCTGTCTGAACAGAATATGCTTCATGAAAGCAAAATGCACTAACCCCAACAACACTTGTTACTAAGATTGCGATCAATCCTTTTTGCCAAGTTTTGATTTTTTGATTCTCGGTCACAACTTCATTCATAACTTATGCTTCCTAAGCAACAACCCATATAGGTTGTACTAACTTCATAACAAACTGATCGACATTTTCACTTTTGGTCCAATAAGTATGCCAATGACCATTACGCCAATGACCTTTCTTATGTTTGTTCTGCTCTACCTTATCACCGAGATCAAAACCTATATAATCAACACCATTTGCTAGAAAGAAATCTTTTTTTTCGTGGTACTCATTTAAAATATAAAGATAGATTTGGAAAAATGGCCCAATCTCTGCCCAAATATCCATTTCAGCCAATTTGCTGAATGATTTTTCTTGATTGGTATCTGGCAGCATAAATCTGAATTGTTTCCCACTAAGATTCTTATGGTCAAACAAGAATATATTTAATGCATACCAATCTCTGCCTGAATCCCTTATGTAGTCCTTGCAAACTAATGCACCGTCATAAATTCCAATTTTATTGTCAATATACAAAGCTTGAGAAGAAAAACGATAGAAGATATTTGGAGGGATGTAATCCAAAATTGCGATCTTATGAATAAGTTCTAATGCTGGCTCCGAAATCGATGCGGTTTTTCCATTCATTGCCCAAATTGATATTGAATGAATAAAATCACTACTATTAGTATCAATCCCAAATACCTTATTCTTTTCAGGTTTATCTTTGATCAACATTTCAAGAATTTTTGAATATGTTACAAAGCTCGGAATAACGAAACTATTTTTGTTATCAATGGCTTGCGATACGCGCCACAAATCAACCTCGGCCTTTAAAGGCTTTAGGTAATTATTATATACTTCAATAGCTGACAATATATTCATAATATTTAGTTAACGTTTCGCTTTTATTAATATTAACAATTAACTTAATGATAATGCAATATTAAAAACATTAATAATCGTACATTATTCTTCAATATGCAAAACTATATAAAATAAACTTTACATTCATTTTAAAATTATTATTTATATCTATCAATTAGTTATCATTTTTTATATTTATCATAAACACCTATTGATCAATCAATAAACTCAATATACGATAGATAGTGAAATTCAGCAATTATTTTGCATCAACTACATACAACCATTATTTTAATGTTTCGTGATGATGGTTGTTCAGCAAAAGCTGAATTTCTGTCATCCGAGCACAATCGGAGTAAATACTATGAGCTATAAAGTTGTTCTTCTTTCAGAAGTAGATATTTGTAATTTCATCTCTGGCTATCACCATGATATACCGGTGATTAAACGTAATGTTTATGATGATCTAGACTCAGCCCGCAAAGCTCGAACTAGAAATCATCAGCATCAAATGAAAATGCTTAAAATCTTCAATAATGGCAGCTACTCAATCATTATGTAATTAAAGCCTTACACCCTTTAATCAGATTTCAAATCTAAAAAGCCATTCCCTTCGAATGGCTTTTTTCTTTTCCTATTGTTTATTAATCCATAACAATTTTTTGATTGAATCAAAACTCAACTCGCTATACGATAGTCAATGAAATTCAGCAATTATTTTGTATCAACCATTATTCTTATAACATTTTTATGTTTGTGATGATGGTTGTTTAGCAAAAGCTAAATTTCCGTCATCCGAGCGCAATCGGAGCAAATTCAAATGACTCAATTAAACGCACAAAAAACTGTAAACACTCAAGCCCTAGTTGATTTAATTAAAGTTTTTAATCTTTCAAAGATTAAAAATGTTTATTTTATTAACGAACACTCAAGTTCACCTGACCATGCTAGTCAAACTTTTGTTTATAAAGGCATTCAAGCTTTAACGTTTGCCCAACAGTACAAAGGTTTAAAAGGTGGATGTGCTGTTTCTACAGTTTTACAATGGAAATCAGTTCCTAAAAAATGCCCAGTCAATACCATTCGACTAGGAACAGATAGAGACACTGGTAAACCTTGTGTTCATACACAAAGTTTATATGCTTACAATCGTGCTTTTAACGTTGTAGCTACTTCCCTTGGCAACCCTAATCTTACAAATCTATCTAAACAGGAACAAAACTTGTTTCTTGATTGGATTGATTTTCGTTTAGGCAAACCTGTACATGACCGTAATCATCGTTTATCCGTTGTTACTGTTAACTCTATTCTGCAGTTAGCTGAATCTTTTCTTAGCTACTCAGTAGAATTAATTAATGATTAACTCTCATTAATCTAATCCTCAATCTAAAAAGCCATTCAAATTATTTGAATGGCTTTTTTCTTGACAGTGAAAAACTTATTAATGCTGGAATTCCTTATGAACTCCATACTCTTTAGCCAGTTCAACAATCATCTTATCTTTTCTTAAGTGGACTGGAATGTATTCATACATAGAATGATCTTTCTTAAGTGCCATTACACAATACTCTACTGTCCGAGAATCTGTCGGTATGAGCTTAAGTACATGAGGTATAGATTTGATCGCCAACAAGTACAGCTCATGCGTTAAATAATGCTTCGGAATTTTGTAGATTGCATGTGCATTTTGCATTACAGCTGTACGACAAAGTACTTCATCTATCATGTCCGATGGGACATATTGTATCGCTTCACCATTCTGCTTTACTGCTAAGGTTGGGAGCATGTCATCTCTGTACGGTGTAGGGACATAACGTAATGCCAACCCGTTATTACCAATAGCAAGTTTATACATTTCATCTGTTTTTGTATCATTCGGAGCCGCCGCTAATGCCAAGCCATCTGCACTAATCGCCGTGAAGCATAAAACCCTATTCCGCTGATCGATAGGTATGCTATGAAGTAGTAATGGATTTTCTGAAATAAGCTTATTGTTTAAGTTTTCATTAAATATGTTTTCTGGTACATGATGAAGTGTTTCATGTCGTTTGAAGTAAGGAGCCAATTCAAATACTATTTCCTCTGTAATCAACTCATAAGGCACAAGATAGAAAGCACTTTCACTTTTTACTACAGATTTAATTATGATTTTCTTATCCCACAAAGCTGGAGGTAGAAGCTCTAAAATTTTTTCAACTTCGCCATTTTCACACTTTTCAATCGCGGTATACACCATAGAGTAGTCAATCAAACTATGCGGTATATTCATTATATCTCTATAGTTTTTATTAAATGCTTTATAACAGTAATCTCTTGTTCTTAATGATTCAGGCAAACATGTTAAATCAAATGAAGGAGATTCAATTGCTATAAGACATAATCCATCATCAATGTATTCCTTATCCAACTCAGACAATACCTTTGGCTTTATAGTGCAAATTTGCTCAAGATATGCTCTTGTTTTTTTTAGTTGATCAGGAATATATGCAATATTTCTATGGTCAAGATTTATAAAAAAAGTACAAATTTCTTCTGATTTTCTTTCAACTGATAAATATTGTAAAAACGGGTCCTTTACACGTTTATTCACCCACCCACTTCTCTCTGCAGGAATATCTAGAGCCAAACTGGTCTTAACCTGACATGCCGCCAAACAAACAATATTTGAAAGACCAGCTAAAGGTATTCTGCTAAAATTTTCAATATTATTTATGAGACCATACAAGCAAATAAATTCAGTCATTACAAGCTCAGGCACATCTTTAAAATCAAGACTCCCCACGTTCAACATAGCAATTATATCTTTTTCTATCTGATTTATTTGCTTAAATAAACTTAAAATATTCTCGCTCATTTAAAATTACCAAAGTTAATTAATTTTCAATCATTTGATTATACAAAAATATTAAAAACCGAATATAATTTATTTTAATTTATTATTTATTGATTGGTGAATGTTTTGAGTATGGTAAAAAAATCCCTTTTGAGTTTTTTACTATCAACAACGATAGTTTTCTCTTTCCCTATACATGCTGAACAACAATTCATCTCCCCTGACCTAGCATTTATTCCAACAATATCAGGTAATAAGGTGTCTATAAAAATTGCCAGTGGTACTTATCTCTATAAAGATAAAATCTCAGTGATAGATTCAAGAACAAATAAACAATTAAACATTAAATTTACAAACAACCCAATCCTTAAGAAGTTTCCAAATATAGATACACCCCAAAAACTTTTTTTATCAAAAGCTGATTTTATAGTGAGTGTTCCAAGTAAAACCACAATTCAAATTATCTACCAAGGATGTAGCGCACAAGGTCTTTGCTACCCACCGCAGCGCAAAATTTTAAAAGTGGAGTAAATATATGAAATTCATTGGATGGTTGCTCTGGCTCGCAATAGCTTACTTTGGAGTGCTCTATTTTTTCTATTTTATTATTGGAGTAGAAATCCGATCTTCTTTAGGTCTTTTAGGATTCTTAGCTGCTTGGTCTGGATTTGGATTCTATATGAGTGCAAAACTTGGTAAAACAGGAATCTTTTCTGATTGGTATTCTCCACTTTATGCCTTTAACATAAATGTAAGTTCTGTCGTAATTATCATACTGGCTGTGTGCGGTGGCGCTGTTGTAGATAAAATGGTTTCATGGGACCTCGCATGGGCAATTATTCCAACCATACCAATCGTACTTTTGTCTTT
Source organism: Acinetobacter sp. TGL-Y2 (assembly GCF_001612555.1). NCBI lineage: Bacteria > Pseudomonadati > Pseudomonadota > Gammaproteobacteria > Moraxellales > Moraxellaceae > Acinetobacter > Acinetobacter sp. TGL-Y2. Next base: position 56,941 of record NZ_CP015111.1, read on the forward strand.
GACATTTATTCCCCTGTTCACTGGTATTGCATTTGTTAGAACTATCGCAATGATAGCGACACTCCAAACATTTCTTATTATGGCCTTAATCGTATACATACTAAAAATTGATTATCAAACCGCACCTCTTTTCGAACCCAAATCTACTGTTAATGGCATTTTAATTTCGATTACATATTTTGCTGTAACAGGTCTAACGATGTTAAATGTATTTGCGCTACGAGGATTCGAAAGTTATCAAAAAATGACTCATAACCAACAGAAAGTTCAATTTATGAGTCACGCAACTAAAATGAAAATAGCAGTACATGAAGCCGGCCATGCAATGATGTACTCTTACTTTAAACGTTGTCCTGAAAGCCTTGATATTTACTTATATGAACAAGCCTTAAATCGGGAGCCAGACACTAGGGGAATGGTGGTTGCTAAAGTCAACGCCAAAAATACCAAGGGCTACAAAGAGTGGGAATTAATGTTAATGCTTGCAGGCACAAGAGCTGAGTTAATCGCATATAAATCCCATAGCGAAGGTTCTGAAAGTGATATCAAAAAATGGCAAGATATGGCCCATACTTATCTATCAGACTTTAATCACCTGTATACCAACCAACCTACCACCCCTGCTAATTTCGATACAAATAAACGCTTAGAAACAAAACTGTTTGAACGCCATACAACCACCATAGATAAATACCTTAAAAAGAATCAAAGCATCATGATGGCCATGGCAAAACAAGCAATGGTTTTTCACCGTTTAGAAAGTGTTCATATTCAAAAACATTTGAGTAAAGTAAAAATAACTACCGGCTTCCCCCAAGAAGATTCTTTTTTCTAAAAGGATGGCACACAAACTGTATTTTTCTTTCTAGAGAATCCATATCCATCTAGCTTTCCGGTGAAGTTATCTCGGCTCACCGGAATTTTAGTATAATAATATCGAATAAACTTTTTATTTGAATTAAAACTTGAACTTACCATAAAATTTAGATAATTATTATCAGGATTATTTTTTATCTCTTGTGCTAAAGCAAAGGCAACCTCATCACCATTAATAACGGAAGGAATTCGAACCCTCTTTATTATCTCATAAGCACTAATATTAGCTGGTACTTCCTGAATCTCAGTCAAATCACAGTTTTGCTTAAAAACCTTTTGGCGCCCCATTTCTGTTAACAATAAAGATAAATGTTTTCGATTTTTCGCAAACAATCTAACTTTATTTTGAACTCTAAACACTTCCCCTAGATCGATCTCATTTTCGATAATCGATACGGCTGGGGGATTAATTTTTGTGTTTTTATAAATTCCGTGTAGCCTATATAAGTACATTGATATATATCTTCTATAAACTTCTATCACGGCCCCCTTTTTTTTAAATTTATAGTCAATGTCCTTAATGACGGGTGTAATATCAAAGAAATAGCTATAAAGATTCATAAGAAGGCCTAATCAAATTACTTAATCCACATTAAATCATCACCTTCAATTATTTGGAATATTCCATCTGATTTAAGTTGAGCTACTGTAATTTCAATATCAGATTGTTTGATTCCCCCATAGGTTTTACCTATGTTTCCAATACAATTCATTAATTTTTGAATGCTTTTTGGCTTATGCTGCAGCACATTCCTTTTAATAAAATTATATTGAATTGGGGTGTTGTTTAAACTTTGAAACTCACCTACATGCTCATTAACTGCTACTTGTGTGCTAATTGCTTCAATCGAATTTACCGGTTCATTATTTGCGGAGTTTTGTTCAACTACTGCAGGCGCTGGAGGTTCCTCTAAATTCACTAAAGGTAGCGTAATATCTTTAATTGAATATGCGTTAAGATGAATTTGTGCCGCTAGGTACAATTGTTCATCACGATTAAGTGTATTAATTATAAACACACATAAATTATCAATATTTTTCAAATCAAACCTCAGTAGACCGGCAAATTAAAAAGTTCAAGCATCCCGCCATCGCTTGAACCATCTTGAAAGTTAATTGATTCATCAGAAATATCAGCATCAAGCACATGATCATATTCAATTAAGAATTTAATTTCTTCGAAATCTGGCTTAATTCCATTAATTTCTGCAAATTTTTGATGTCTTAAATTATCTCTATAACCTTCAATATGAGAACAGGCATTTGCAACTAGCTGCTCAAACATCTTGCATGTAATCTGCGCCCTAAATCCCTTATTGTTATCTAGATATTTTTTAGCAACAAAACCCTGAATTGAGGGGTGAAACGCCGTGTACTGCTGAATAAATAAGTTTTCACGCTTCGTTGTAAATGAACCAAAACTATTTAAATCAAAGCCTTTATCACGACATACTTTATTCACCATTGCAAGAAATAGTGGATTGTAAGCAGGAATCCCAGCACCTTGATCAAAACGATCTTGAGGCACTTTATAACTAACCGTGTTTCTACTTAGCGTCTTACTTTCCCAGTCGGAATATAAATGCTGGATTTCTACTGAATCTTCAACTGAAAAAAAAGTACCATCCACCAAACTAAAGTTCCCTAAAAAAATAGTTGGAAATTCAGAAACTATATCAGTGCTTTTAAAAATCAGATCGTCTTTAGTTAGAGGATATTCAACACCATTAACAGTAAGTTTTAGAATATCCTTCACACTTGAAGCACTTAACTTACCATTAAATGAAAATATGTATTCCTTTGCATCAGCAATAATTTTCAGCATTATAAACCCTCAATTAAGATAGTGAATATAAACCATATACCACAAATACGCAATAACATTTATTAATGTTAATTATTGTTATCTATTGATTTTATAAAAATATTTTGAATTATAATAAACACTATAATCACTAAAAAACAAAATATATTTGCTGGTATTTTTTCTATGTCACGACTTGTAGCTATCAGAATAGAGTCTACAAAAAATGCGAAATTAACAAATGCTAAAGAAAAAACAAAAAAAGCCATTATCTGCTTAATAGACCGGATACGATCTTTTTTCTTTACCATCCTAAATAAGAATAAATATGAATAAAAAGGAGTAGCTGCTAAGACCGTAAAAATATAAGTCTTTAAAATATTTTGAGAAAATTCAGAAACAGGTGTTTTCATAAGAAAATAGTAAGCTACAGATTCAAAAAATATAACAATTAAGCTTATTAAAAAGAATTTGCCCATTTTATCAGACTTAACACTTCCATTTAATTCAATAGTTTCCATCAAATACCACCCTCTTTCTTATTTTTCTTTTTTCTAAAAAATCTAAAGAAATCGAATCCAGATCGATCAAAACGCATCAAACCAAACCAACATAAAATACCAATCACAGAGCCGATCAATATTCCCTTTAATGCTAATGCGTAATTAAATTTGTTTTTTTCGGCAAAGAATGCATATTGGTCTTCTTCTGGGGTATCAGAAAAACCATTGGTTAAACAGATATTAAGCATGGTAGATGGAGGAAGTGATATATCATTAAAAATAAAATGAAAATTTGGGTTCCATAAACCTACACCAGAACTTTTATTAATACTTTCAATTTGATTGTAATTTTCTGTTGATTCAGCTGAATCAAAAATCCAAGCATAACCTGTCAAAAGTAAAGCTTCATTCAAATTTATGCCATTACTCATCAATTCACCACGAATGCAGCGATCATCCATCTTATTTTCAGTTACAACAGTTACATTTCTATTTAAAAAAATTCTATCAAGCACTGTTCTGCTCTGTAAATACATATTTTGGTTAGGAAATGGTGTGGTTAATGCTTTTAACTTCACTACTTTATTTTCCTCACCCGTATTTACAACGACACGGCCACCATCCAATACATCCACAACTGTTCCTGTAAAATTTGCATGTGAAATTCCAGATGTGAACAACATTGTTAAAAACAACGCAGACTTTATTTCCATGATTTAGCCATCAAAAAAATCATAATTATTCAATTTATTATAGTTTATAATAATTGTTTCTTGAATATTTATTTTATATATTATTAATGTTTCGTAATAAAAAAAGCAACCGAAGTTGCCTTTTTTATTAATTTACACCTGAGATTATATCTCAAGTAACTATCAACTAAGAGCGTAAACGTTCAAGCAGTACCTTAGCATATTCCTCACCACTCATATTTTTCACGGTTTCTCCTGCACCACTCTTTTCGTTTCCAAGTGAGTCCAAAATAAACCAAACTAAAGGTGTTGCAAGCTTATAAGACTTCCAGAAACGTAATGCTGTGGCATAAGGTTTTTTTGCATCTGAAAAATTAAGCCCAATTGGTCTCCGATCAGCTAAATGTCTTGAGCCATTAACTTTCTTTTCTTCCGTTCCTGTCAACACGCCATCTAGATTTAAACTCATTTCTTTGACTCCATAGATAATGCTTGATACTTCGCAAGGCTCTCCTCATTACTAAGACCCAAAGATTCAGATACTTTGAGATATCCCTTTAAATCCAGATATCCTTTTTTTACCAATAATCCCGACAATTCTTCAGGTGTTGTTAGCTTCATTAGCTCAACAAACACATCACCAGCGAATTCACGCCACATTGATCTATTGGAGCTGTTCAAAACTTTTTGCAATTCATCAAAAGTCTGCCAGCGCTGAGTTAACTCAGCAGTGTGGCCTTTTGTTAAGAAATTACTCCAGTTTTCATAACTTCCATTAATGCTTCTCTTACGCATCTTTTTATTCACAGCTTGACATGATTCATTAAATATAAACATATACCGCAATTATATCAAGTAATTTTTTGTTCTTACTTGGATTTTAGAAAATAACTTTTTATATATTGCCTTAATTAATGTAAAAAAATAAAATGTTTATGAATCATTAAAAAATCTGAGCATTATGATTAATAGTCAAAAAGGAAATATTGTTATTCTGCTTTTAATTTGTATATTAGGAGCGACTTTTTATTTTCTTGCCACCTTGAAATTAAAAATGAACTCCGCAATCTCATCTAATCAAGATAAAAAAACCGTTAGTACACCCTTGTTGCCAAATAAACAAGAAACAACGAATAGCACTCAATCGTATACAGACCTAAACACCTTAAGCACCCTTCCACCGATTGACAATCAATACTTCAATCAAAGCGTACTCTATAAAGATGAGATTCTAAATCCATTTGATGATATCTCAGCTAGAGAGTTAACTAAAAATCAAATACCAAATAATAAACCAAGTCAGCTCCAAGCTAACAATCGGCGCAACCTTGATGTAGCTCAAATCAACGGATTGGTTCAGTCTCCAAACCTAATTAGAGTTAGCCCGAAGGGTTTTGATCTTCCGGCTAGTTCAGAATACCTTTACGGTTATCCTGTGCTAGATAATAGTGGGTCCTTAAATATCACAATTAACAACCACCATGGCAAAACAAATCTTCTTGTGTTGCTTTACTATGTTGCTCCACTTGATAAAGACTTAAGAACCTCTCAGAAACGTATATCTAGAGCAATGTATGTGCAAGCTGGCTCTGAATTCTTAATACAAGGATTAAATTCTGGATATTACGAATTAGAATGGGTTGATTTGTCTAATAAAAAAGCATTTTCAAATAAACCATTTCCAATATATCAAGATAATAAATTTGCTTATGATCGTGTCTTCAATTTTAATAATAAAGACAAAAAAACTAACATTATTTCTATCCCGCTTTCGAAGATATATGCCAATTAAATAAAAAAATATTGTCTTTAACTTAACTGTGTACAGCTCTAGCCTTTTTAATCGCCTCTCTCAGAGATTGTTTAAAAATGTCTTGCTGTACTGTTAATGAGTATCCTCCCCAGTTACTATTTTCCTGTTCTAGAAAGGCATGAAAAACTGAGTACTTAAGGTCTTGCATTATTAATTCTCTATATTTCATTCGGTGGGTAATGTTTTCATTTCGGCAAATAACTATATTGGTGTCTGGATTTCCCCGAATAATCTCATCAAGTATAACTTCTATCCCATTCAAATTCGTAACAGCTATAGCCTTGAATCCAGTCGATTTATTAATTTCTAAAGCTGAAAAAAAGTCTGCTGCAATGAATATCCACTTTTCACTATCTTTTGATAGTTCATTAAAAACTTTGAAATTTACAGCATTTTTATTTGAAATACTTTGTTCATTAAAACCACCCAATTGATTTTGAGTGATAAGTGCAAAAGTTGGTAAATTACTATAGTTACTGTCTTTGTAAGATGCTATGTATTGACCTTTCTCTAATTCAAATTTAAGCCCCTCTAGGTTGTTTACACTGACCGGTCTATCGACAGTTCTTAACTCTTTAAATCCCCGAATTTCTGGTGAAAAATACTTCTGCAAACCGACACATGAATCCCTAGTCGCTATTGGCAAGGACTCATATAAATCCTCTAGATCGTTGAATTTTTCAATTTTAAGTGAGGCTGTTTCTATCTGCTTATTATTCACTTCCTTTTGCTGATCTACAGAAACACCAAGTTGACTAACAGTAGATAATTTTTTGATTTTACCTTTTTCAATGAATGCTTGGACACGCAGCTGTTCATTAATGAACTTTTCATCACTTAAAGCTTCTTTTTTTGATTTAATAATTATTTCTTCTACCGACACTTCATCAACATTATGAATAGCGAATGTTTCTAATAATTCCGCTGAAAACTCTGATTTATAGAACTTACCTGTACTGCGCAAAGCATCACACACATACAGACAAATTTCCCCTTCAAAATCCATTAAATGATAAAGACCTGTCCAAAACTCACTTACTTTCTTTTCTTGGCCTTGCACTGGTATCGCCAATAACTCATTTGGGCGAATTCTTATTTTAGCAGTTGAGCAGCCAAAATTTTCTAATGTTGTTGTGACCCATTCTGTGACTTGAAATTTACTTGTCATTAATTCATCTCCATTGCTGATATCTATATTATAACCATATACCGCAATAAATGTAATAATAACTTCTACTAAATTTTTAGATATAAAAAAGGGCGATTAAAACGCCCTATTCAATTACAATCCAATCTCTTTTCTATACCTTATTAGATTGTAAACACCAACAATGAATGAAACAAAAAAACAGAATGCAAAAAAATAAACCTCATATTTCAAACGATTATTAATTTTCTTAAAAGCACTTAGCTGTTCAGCGTACCCTGTCCCCTTATATATGTCATTTAAAACATTTACATCTAAACTTGGAATGCCATTTTTACTATGGCTCAGGTCGAGGTTTACTGCATTAGCATCGGAAATGAGCATTTCACGATTTTCAGCACTTGGATTTAGTCTATATTGCTCAAGACTCACTTGAGCAGTCATATAATTTTTTGCTTCTTGTGTCACTGCAGCGCTCGAAATAGCTCCATAAGCACCTAAATAGTCACGCTGATACACCAACTCTGAAATCTGATTACCCGACAAGTATTCTTGTTCATATCGCTCAACTACAGGCACTACCGACACCAATATGAAATAAAACCCAAAGATAGAAACAATGATTCCAAAAAGATACTTTTTGCTAAAAGTATTGGCATAATGATTAATCATTATTACAAGAATAAAAATGAAAAAAATAAACCCACAAACCGTTGTTATATTGCTAAAAACAGACGAAAAATTTAAAAAATAGTTGAAAAAGAACCCATTCGTGAAACTACTAACATCATGAAAAACTGAGTTTAATCCAATTTGAAAGAAAGAATTTTCTGACAGATACAATAAAATACAGCCGCATAAAACAAAGAACACTATAGCGACCTTCAAATTACTAAACTGATCTCTTGATAACAAAACCTTAGTGAAACTATTGAATATAGACATTTTTAAATATAATCATATTGATTGATTAACTTTATATTATAATATTATTCTCAACATATAAATAAAAACATTAAATCAATCGATTATTGATTAAGTTATTGTTTTTATTTGAATTGCAATTAACCTAAATGAGTACAAACCATGATTACCATTAAGTTTATGATTTTTAACTACTTATGTGTTTTACTCATGACTGTATCTTTTTACCTTTTTTTGAAAAAACCAGAAGACCGATATACTTTTTTCTCTTTTTGGGAATATTTTTCAATTCTTGTATTTTCAGTAATGTTGCTTAAGTTATTAAATTCATACTCCGTAATTGAAGTTGCTTACTTTGTAGACCTTTTTGCAATACTAATCTTAATCGCATCGTTTTTTTTCGGCTCAAAAAGAGATAAAAGTTCTCGAAAAAAGTTAAGACATCATTTAAGTAAGTTAAAGAATTACAACCAAAAAGAATTAGAAAAATTTATTATAAATTTACTTCAAAAATATCAATTCAATTCAATTCACAAATTTGATGTAAAAGATGCTAATGACACTATTAACGATACATATCTTGTTGCTCAAAGAGACGGACTTTTTTATGAAATCAGAACCATAGCTAATGGAAAAGAACTTAACGAACGCACCATTAATGAGGTTTCAAATAAATTTCGTGACAGCACTACTCAAATAGAAAATCGAATTCTTTTTTCAAATTCTGAATCAAAAAAATCAACTGAAAATCTTATAGTTAGCTATGGAATCAAATTCAACCTTATTGATTCTAATAAGATTAATCAACTTGTGTATGCGATAGAACCAGCAAACAATATTCCCAGCAGTTTTATAACTCAATTTTTAATTAAAATTATAGATTCAATTCAAAATTTACTAATTTTAATAAAGTCAAAACTAATTCCGAACATTAAATACCAAAAAGAAAACTCTATTGGGAATGTTATTACAACTGCATTTTTACCCACAACTAATACAGATAACAACGCAATCTCTACAGTGAATGATCAAAAGGATTCAACGCTTACAAATGAAACTGATGATCACTTAAATTGCCCTATTACTCCAACTCATACAGATGTAAATGAAAGTTCGATAATTGAAGAAATTGAAACCAAAGTAAATACCAATACCGCCACTACTGCAGCAGATCAAAAGGATTCAACGCTTTCAGATGAAACTGATGATCACTTAAATTGCCCTATTACTCCAACTCATACAGATGTAAATGAAAGTTCGATAATTGAAGAAATTGAAACCAACGTAAATAACAGTACTACTACTGCAGTAGATCAAAACGATTCTACGCCTGCAGACAAAGCAGATGATCACTTAAATAGTTCTTTCACTCCGACTAATGCTGATATAGAGGAAAGTCCAGTAATTGAAGATATTGAAAGTACCGTGATAGAAATTGAAGAACCTGTAACTTTTGATTTTTCTTCAACTGTTTCAGATGCTGGTTCTGATAACAGCGTATTCAGTGACTTCATTGAAGGTGAATTTGGTACAACAGATACAGCAGATGATGAACTACTCTTTGGCAGCCCTTCACCTGTTACAAATGCAATTATTGATGAGGAAATTGGAACCAATATTGTGGAAACTGATACAACTCAAGATGATGAATTACTATTAAATTCAGCTATACCATCTTCTGATGGACTACATCATGAAGAACCAAACAATACAAATGCTGAGTTTGTGCAGGATAATGAACTGTTGCTTAGCATGTCTGTATCTTCTGCAGATATAGATAACATCGAAGCGGTTGAAACTAATGAATATGATCAATTAGTAGAAAATCAATCTAATGATGTTGAGGCCATTGATAGTGAAGAAATGCTTAAAATACTTTTAGCAGAACAATCACAGCTCAATGAACTCAACGGTGAAAATAAAAAAAAATCAAGAAACAAGTTTAAGTAGAACTTCAAGTGAGGTTTTACTTTTCTAAATTTTTATCAATTTTCTTCTGTTCTTTTTCAATCATGTGTTTAGCAATCAAATGTTGCTTTTCAATGCCAGAATAATTGTTGGAGAAAAAATTATAAATGCATATAGATAATATTGTAGATAATCCGATTTTATTAAAAAAATGATTTTGCTGCCCCGCATAGAATGTGAACAAATAAAATACAGCACTTGCGTAAATTAAACCAAAACCAAAACCATACATTCGGGAGTAAAAAATCCCCAAATTATCAGTACTAAAAAAGGATTTTGCGTGTAGCCAAAGCACTATAAATACACCAAAAAAGAATGACCAGCCCAACAAACCACGTATATTCGTTAAGCTTGCAACTTCAAGACAAACTCCAAGCGAAGCACCAATTCCAATTGATAAAAATGCCGTAATTATTTTATGTTTAATAAACAATTCAAGAACGTTTTTCATATTTTAAAATAAAATGATTGATTAACGTTAATATATTATAATATCTCAACAAAACAAAATTGTTTTTGCTTGTGATTTCCTTTATGATTGCTTTATGCGATTTTTCGTAAATTGCAAAAAGTTCCGATTGGTGTAAGTTCCTAACTACACCCCCTTTTTTAAGGTGGAACAATGAGGGTCTATCACAAAATGATAGGCCTTTTTTATTAAAAAATAAATGTTTAATAAAGTCATTTAATAATCTAAAATTAATCAATAGATAATTTATTTAAAGATTGGTTATTATGAATCGTATGAATCCCTATGAAACATTGGGAATCCCTGAGTTTTCGAATACAGATATTGTTGATGCAAAATTTCTTGAGATACTTGAACAATACGAACAGCTGACTAAGTTGAATAAAAAGCAAATGAAATTTCTAGAAGATGTTCGGGATGCTCATGAGACGCTAACAGATGAATTCAAAAAAACAGCTATAGACAGCCAATTAAAAGTAAACAGCTCTAATAATCACGGTTATCGCACTGAGATTGACTCCAACCAAATTGCTCAAGAAAAAGACGATATAGACGATTCAATAGAACGCGAATTTAATACTGAAAAAACTATTACCCTAGATAGAAAAAGTAAAAAAGGGTTTCTTCCCACTTTTGTCTTTATTGTTGCTGCTCTTATCGGTGGCTCTATACTCTATAGCAAGATTAATCAAACAGAGCCTACGCCCACTACAAATACAAAACAGGAAACGGCCCCTGAGCCACAACCAACCCAACCTCTATTGATTAGTAATAACATCAATCATATTAAAGACAATATTCTTTATCCTGACGCTAATTATCTTAATTCAGACAGTCTGTTATATGCACCTGACGGAACTGTTTTTCCATTGAATGCAACAGTCCTACCTTCAATGCCTATAACTGGTGATGGACAATCTACATTCCTAGTCCAAAATACAAAAGATTCTGCAATTTTTGGCAAAGTGATCGTCAAGTTTTCGCAAGAATCGACACCAATTGTATTGCGATATTTTTATATACCCCCTAAAGAAACACTGTATTTATTTAATATGCCTTCTGGTAACTATCAAATACAAGTTATGACCTTAAGCAAACCACAAGCATTTGTATCCCCATTATTTAATATTCCACTAGGTGCTAATTCGACTGTAACTCAAATAGTTGACTGGAAGTTCCCCTTCCAAGCATCAAAACTATTCTAGAAATATATTAATAAAAAGATGTTTTTATTGGGTTAATATTAAAGTCATGAAATATTAAGATTGGAGCTACTTACTATTGAATATAGTAAGTTCCAATCTATATATTATTTTCAACATCACTAAAGACTCCATTAATATATGAATCATATAAAAAATTAATAATTCTTTTATTTTTAGGAATAAAAGCTATTCTCTTATTATTAATCTTCTCATAGACCCCATATCCATACTCATCATTAACCATAGTTTCAACGCAATTAATATCAATAGAAGCAGCGCTAAGGAATATTTCAATAGCTTTAGCTTTTACTTGGCCAGCCTTCATAAAGGGATTTTCACCTGAGATATCAAGTACTAATTTTGCAAATATCGCCTTATTTGCACTACTTACCTTCGCTCTACGCTTACCTACATCGCTACCAGCGTCATTAAAGTCTATTAATGGAATGTACATATATAACTCCACTATAAAAAATCAATTGTCTGTTACAGGAATATTAAGAAGATCATCTAAATGATCAGAATATTCTAAAAATAAAGGGTTTTGGAGTGACTTAATTGCATTTAAAATCTTACCTACATCTATATAAGATTCTGGAAAATTATTTAAACACGCCTCTAAAAAATTAAAATAAAAATATGAAATTCTAAAAGGATTCTTATAACCTTCCTTTATAGCCCAAAGCATATTTTCTTGAGAAGCAACCATCACTATTACAAATGAAAACTCCATGTAGTTAAGATTAAATAAGACTCCATCTCTACCCCGAATTCTAAAATCATCATGACTTTGAACATACAGTAATCCATGTTGACTAAAAATCCAGTTGATATCATTTTCATTATCACAAACAAATAAATGACACAAACCAGTACATAATACCCCCATATTGCTGACAAATTCAGCATCCATGATTTGAGCAGTATCTTGCTGCCTTAACCCTACGCTAATTAATGTATTGCTAATATCGAATGCATAACCTTTTAAATTATGCAATATATTTCTTGGTAACTCGTATTGGCTTATATGTAATTTTTTCTTCATTAATGATTCACTACATTCTTTTTAAATTCCATTTTTTTCTTGGTAATTTCATACCGGTTAACTGCATTCCATTTTTTCTCTAGCTCTAAAGCCTCTTTACTACCTGTGTTTTTAGCTTTATTTAACCACTCACCCGCCCTTTGTTTATCAACTGCATAACCATACATTCCATAAAAATATGCATTTGCTTGAGCCATCAATGCAATAGGTTCGTCAGTTTCAATAGCTTTGTTTAGCCAATTTCTAGCATTTTCTTTATCCTCCTTAACACCTTTGCCATTCCCGTAGAAATCTGCCATTTTGAGCATACTAGCTGTATACCCTTGATCAGCAGATATTGCGTACAATTTTCTTGCTACCTCAAAATTAACTTCCCCACCTAAACCACCTTCATTCATCATCGCTAAATTGTATGCTGAAAGTATATTTCCTTCTGATACACCTTTCTCAAACCATACTCTCGCAACACTATAATCTTTAGGTAATACCTCTCCTTTTAAAGCCAACATTCCTAGATTGTTTGAAGCGTTGCTATACCCATGGTTTGCAGCTTGAGTCATAAGCTCAATTCCTTTTTTGGTATCTTTATTTATATTGGTTCCTATTAAATAAAGATACCCCATTGAAAATAGTGCTTCTGGGTATCCCAATTCTGCAGATTTTTCCAAAAGACCCATTGAGCGAATATGATCTTGTTCATAAAAAAAACCGTTTTCATACATCATACTCAATGTGTAAATAGCTTGGGCATTGCCCCGATCTGCGGCCTTTTCAATCAGTTTTACAGTTTTTTTAGCATTTTCAGTTTTATCATCACCATCAAATCCATCTTGCATTAAGTATAATAATGCTAGACGGTTTAATGCATCATCACTATCAAGGTCAGCACCTTTTAAATAATACGTTTCAGCTTTATCAAAATTAACACTAACACCTTTACCTGTTGCATAAATATCCCCTAGCGCAACAAGTGCTGGAGCATATTTCTTATCAGCAGAATAAGAATATAATTCAATCGCTTTATTTATATTCGGTTCCGAATACGCATTAGTAAGCTCCATATTAGCTAAATTAAAACTTGCAATCTCATCCCCCTTTTTTACTGCTTCTCCAAAATATTTTTGGGCTTTACTATAATTTTCAGTCTTCATGTACAGAACACCAAGAGCATTCAATGCATCAATTGAACCAAGCTTTGCCGCTTCAACATATTTACTTTCTACTTCCAAGAAATTATCTGCCCCACCCTCCTCAAGAGTAGCGCCTTCTTTGTACAAAATTGTTGCTTTATCTAAGTTGGTTTCATGCTTGGCTCCTATTTGATTGCTGACACAACCACTGCTTAGTGCAATTGAAACCATACATGCCAATAGAGATATTTTAATTTTCATTTAACATCCAAAACAGATAAACATTATTATTAATATTATACATATAATATATCAATTATTTATTGTTTATTTATTAATATTAACTATAATTTATACAGTTTTATTATCTATTTTTATGAGAATACAATGAAAATAAATAAAAATTTATTTCTTTCATCAATACTTATTTTGTCAGTTAATAGTCACTCGGCAGACACTTTAGTAACTACCATTTATGCGCCTGCAATAAATATTTCACCATCAAAAAGTATGTTTAACTTCCCTAATACGTTACCTATTCAATTATTGATAAACAAAGACGGTAAAGTTGAGGATATAAAATTTCCAAAAGATACAAAGGATTATGTGAAAAATGAAATTAGAACCTCAATGAAAAATGCAGAGTTTTCACCCTATTTAAAAGATGGTCAAGCAATTAAAAGTATTGTTCCATTCATTGTTCGATTCAATATTATTAGCGAAGAAGATTTTTCTGGGGATACTGATTAAGGTGTAGGAATTAAAAAGCTCGCTTAAATAAATTTAAACGAGCATTGATTTTGAATTTACAAAACCTATCAACAACAGAGATAAAAGACGTAGCCCCAAAAAATATACATTTTTCAAAACCATCAACTTATACTCTTATTTTATTATAGCTAGACCCTTTGTACTGTCAAGCTTCCTTATATAAAACATTAATCAATTTCATATTCAAACTTTATATCTTTTACTGATTTACCTAAAGCAATTTCCAGCTTCATTAGTAGCTCATTGTTTTTCCTAGTAGGCTCCTTGGTATAATTATCTACTACCATCTGCCGAAATCCATTTAAATAGCTTATAACATCATTATAATTCTCAGAATTATAAAAAATACTTTTTCGCATTTTAGACAAGGTATGGTCAAATTCATCTAGCTTCAAACCAAATTTTTTGGCTGTGGCTAACCTATCATTTGAGATTTCAAAATACTGAATTATCTCTCTGTACCTTGAAATTTTCTTGAGTGACCTAGTTTTTTTCTTAATATTTACTTCACTGTATTCAGGTTTTCTTATAAGCGAATTCAGATATGCAATCGTAATCCCATATTTTTCCGAAACATAAGACTTCCTGCCCACCCTATAAAAGCAGCTTACAATTTCAATCTCAAAAGCATCATCAAAGGTCAGAGTCATGGTTACTTAAGACGTTAAATCAATTATAATAATATACCACAAATAGATATTTAGAAATTAGCATGAATACCTTATTGAAAATACTTGCAAGCTGTTTATTTGTTTCATTCTCAACCCTACCGTATGCCAAGGAACCTAATAAAAATATTGTTCTTGTAAGTCAAGGAATTGAAGATGGTTATGAAGAATACCAAATACTTATAGATAAGCTTTCTATAAAAAAAATTAGTAATAAAATAGTTTTATTTAATCTTATTAGTGATGGCTTAAGTTTAGATGAATCTATCACTTATGAAAATCCAGAAATCGGTGACAAATCTTCCGAATTTGAAAGCATGGACAATTCTCAAGTAATTATTACTTCTCAAATGGATTGTAAAACTAAAGAATTAAAACCAATTGAATACTTGGAGATTAATAAAATAACTGGTCAAAAACGCAAATCTATACCAAAAATAGGTACTGAGGATTCTGGCCAGTTTAGTGAAGACGACATCATATTAAAAAACATATTCAATATTGTTTGCAACTAAATCGCTCTAATTTTTCTATTACAAAAAAAAGCAAGCTTTAAATGCTTGCTTTTTTTAACAACTAACACGAAATCACTTATTTTGAAAAGCATCTGTAGCATTGATATTTTTCATGTAAAACCGCGCAATATCTTTAATGTCAGGACTTGATGCCTTTTCGAAAATTTGACTAATATTTTCTTTAAGATTTAGATCACCAGAAATAATGTCAAAATCTCTTAGATCAGCACATCCTTGTTCATCCAAACGTTCCTTTACATCCGATGCAGCAACAACCAATGCCGGAACACGCTCAATTTTAAACATCTTAAAAGCATCAGGATGAATATATAACTGAGGTGGTGTTTTTATGGTCATTGTGTCCATAAATTTTTGTGTCCCCATGAATTTCAATGGGTCATCTCCAATATTCCCCTTAAGGAAAACTGAGATATTTAAACGTCCGGCTTCATTGAGTAAATTTTGCAAAGTTTCTTTCGGAATTGAGCTTGAAATAAACAGATAAGCTCTGCCAGCTTCAAAATCATTATCTCCAGTTGAACCATCTGAATTCTTTTTATTCTTAGAATTCACAAGTGTTTCATTGTACTTTTGAGCAATTTTTTCTAAATCAATCATCCCTCTTTGCTTTTCCAATCGCTTGTCATCCAAGTAATCAGGAACTTTTTGAGGTGGTAGCTCAATTTTACCTATAGCCTTACCCTTTTGAATTTCAGAAGGTAGCTCTGATGCTTCTACTGCATTCGTTTTAGCAATGATTGCTTGTGCTTCTTTCTGGACCCTACTTACATCAATATTTTCAGGAAATGGATTTTCCTTTTGGACTTTTGCAATATCGATATAAGCAGTTTCTTTATTCACGGCAGCAGATGTTGTTGAAACCCAACCAGCACTTATAATTAAAGCACTCAGAAGTATATTTTTCATATTAATCACCATATCCATAGACTTTCTGGCAACAATCGCGCTTTCTATATATCTGGAAAGACATATCCTCACCTTTCACTGGATAATATCTACCAATACCCCATAAAGCAGCTGTACGCCCAAATGGTTGACAACATTGCTTTTGTTTCTTCAAGTCTACACTCGCAATACCAGCACCATCGGTAATTGCCTCCCCTCCATCTGTCGCACCTGCTGAGCCTGCAATAGCTTCATTCATTGCTTTAACTGTTGATTTTGTCTGGCTAACTGGGAATACCATGCTTGATTTATACTGACGCTTATTCATTAGAATTTGTCTGTATCCACCACACAATCCATCATTACCATAGTAACTAAGCGCTATGCCCGTGCGATGCAGCTTACTCATTAATCGTGCTTGGATTACGCCTGATGTCTCCATTGTTGATGATGAATCATCAACATGCCCTGTTAATGGATACATCAATCCATTACAACCAGCACACCAATGAAGCATAGCAACGCCAAAATGAGCTGTAGATGCAGCACAATCACCCACACAAGCGAGTACTGCTGGCAAATTCCCATACAAAGCGCCATCTGGAGACAAATAGTTTGCTAATTTATGATTTTGCCATGACGGGTCAACTTCCGTAATATACCCAATATCAAATCCCTGTTGCTCGAAACATTTTGAATTATCAAGAGCCTGACCAATAATGTACATGACAGGGTTTATATAATAATGAGCTTGGTAGAATTCATATCGTTTAGTCTCGAATTCATCGCCAGCAAAGCCCATGGTGTCACCATCGAAACTACCAGTATCAGCAATCGATACCCCACCAAGTCCAACCATACAATAAGGCTTAGCAGTAACATCAATCATCCTTGCTGGTTCATAGAAACTAATTGGAACACCAATATATAAATCACAAGTGCATAGATATTGTTCCCAGCCAGTTAGGTCTTTAGTTCCATCCTGCTTTCCTTTATAAAAAATACTTGAAATACCAATAGGCATTACACAGGACCAGCACATCCCATCAATAGGGTTAATAAATTCACCTGTACAAACCTGATCTTTGACAGGCGTATCACTGCCACTATCTTCTGCATAAGTTATAGTTGATACCATTAAAATGGCGCCAAACAAGATGGCCAATATAAGCTTGAAAAAAGAATTAGTTGTATCTTTAATATATCTATAGGCCGATTTCATCAATTCTCATCCTCAAACCTTCTTGCTCCACAAAACTTGGAGTCGCTTTAATTTCGAAACGATTTATAAATTCGCCAGTCTGATCAAACCAAAATTTTGCTTTATGCTTAACACTTAGTTCATACCAACTACCATTTACTAAAATTATGTATGAACGTGGCTTTTCTTTTCTTTTGTTCAATGCCCAAGCAACTTGCTTTTCATCATCCCCATCAATAAATATCAAAGGAAAATCCATGCTGTCTTGCTTAAGTGGATTAATGTAATCACCTTTTCGAGCAACAAAACTACCATCTGGTAACTGAATATCCATTTCTAAAATAATTGACGGGTCAATTAGTCTCGATTTTGTTGAAACAGCATGTGGAAGAACATGTCCTTTAGGACGCCTAAGACCATCTACTGTTTCTTTAACATATTTTTTTTTATGAGCTTCCCACTCACCATTGTCTACCATTTGTTTCATTTTTGCCTGAATAGCATCAATGAAACTAACTTCAACAACTGGGTAGGTCTGGCCATAAACTCCAAAATCTTTTGCCATTAAGGAACCACTATTGGCTGATAAAAATATCAAACCAATAGATATGACCAAAGATTTAATTTTTGACTTAAACATCTAAAATCACCTACGAATTAGTTCATTTTTTATTTTTCTTGTCTGCAAGAACCTTGTCCAATTTATAGTCCAACTCGCCTAGTGAAACCGCACCAGCTACAACAGTTCCATCTTCTAAAAGTGTCATGGGTGTTCCATCAAAACCTAACTGCGTTGATAATTTCACATTACGATCTACAGGATTTTCACATAGACCATCAGAGTTTGGTTCAATCCCTGAAATCAAATATTCGCGCCATGCTTTTGATTTATCTTTAGAACACCAAATCTTTTTAGAAATATTCTTTGCTTCTGGATGTATACCAACTAAAGGATTAGTGAAAATATAAACTGTTACGTTGTCTAGTTTCGCAACTTCCATTTCCAGTCTTTTGCAATATGGGCATTGTGGGTCTGAAAAAATTGCAAGTTTACGAGTACCGTTGCCTTTAACGTATTTAATCGCATCTTTAAAAGGTAATGTTGAAAAATCAATTTTCTTCAATTCATCTCTTTTTGAAGAACTTAGATTTGTTTGATCTGACATTCGAATAATGTCACCGAATAGAAAGAATTTACCAGATACATCTGTATATGCTAAGTTTTTCCCAAGAACCACTTCATAAATATCTTTAATTGGCGATTCCTTGACAGAGGTTACTTTTGTCGCTGGATATTCTTTAGCTAAGTTTTTTTGCAAAGTAGGCACATCAGCAAAAGTAACAACTGATGATGCTAGGAGTGCTACGATACTTAGTTTTTTGAAGATTTTCATATATTTTCCTTATTACGCTCTCGCTTGAAGACTCTAAATGCTGGATTTGCTTGAACAGCGTTCATTTCATTAGATTCAGATTCGTTATTAGATAAATCACTTGCATGATTTACTACCGTCTCTACATCAGGAACTTCGCTTTTTACTTCATTAATAGTTTGGGTAGGTGTTTGAGGCTCTTGAGAATCACTTAATTCATCTTGTTTCTTATTAACAATAAGACCATTTCTAAGCATGGATTCAATTGCTTCCAGTTTTTCAAGAATCTGATTCTCATTATTCGAATCTTGAATCTTAGAAACATCAATAGGGTTTATAACCAAATCAGGGGATGCAACTCCACCTTTGACCAATAGACCCTTAACCTCATACCAGCGAAGCATTTCAATCACAAGTTTAGGAAACGTGCCATATCTTAATGATGCAGCCCATTTATAAAGCTCAGGGTCACGATCATCATGAATTGTTAACTTAAATTCCTTTTTGCCATCACTAGCCATTTGCTATCTTCAATCTAATAAAGATGGTTGACTTAAAGCTGTAGAAATACCAAATTTCCGCATTCCCTTAACTACTGAATATCGTGGGTCATCCACTAAAGTTGTTTGAGGCCACATAGCGTTTAAATGTTTAAAAACACAGTCCGAACCACCACCTGCAACAAGGATATGATCAATAGTTCGAGCTTGTGATTCCAATAAGTTACGTGTTTGCTGAACTACTACTTCTACTGTAGCTGGTATAGAGTCATCAACTATTTCACCAACATCGCGGTACTTACCAAATTCCTTAATTTTTCTAGTTTTAATAATGGATTGGCATTCAATCGTTGTTGCACTTATTCCAGAAGCACCAAGCTTATTTTGTAATTCTGCTACAGCTTTAGACATCCCAACTGTGCTACCAGAAGATTCTTGTATCCAATTTTGGTTACTCATCAATAAGATATCTGTTGTGTAATGACCTATATCAATAACAGCAAATTTCTCCCGCGAAGCTGAAACACTCGAATTTTTTAATCGCCCATCATCGTTGAGTAAGAAGTCCTGATATACACCCCATGGCTGCGGAACCGGTTGAACAGAACACTCAAATATTTCATCCACTTGATCAAAAAGAGTTTCAGCATTTGATTCGAACGTACTAACAGGTAGTCCAACAACAATTAAACGAGGAACAATTCCATAACTATTCAAAAGCCTTTTTGATCTAATTAATAGTGCTTTATGCTCAAAACCTTTTAGCCAATCATTAGAAAGACCAACAGTTTGTTGAGCACCCTGTTCAATTGCAGTTTCTCCAACAAAGTAGCTCTTACCTTCAAGTTCAACAGTGTTTTCAGCAGTCTGTTTTACATTCGTGTCATAAGTGATTTTTTTAGCCGGCATAACCACAGATGGAATAAATTGTGTTTTCACTTCATTATTAAATCTAAAGGCAAGCTTTACACCACTACGCCCGACATCCAGACCTACGACAACATCAAGAGGATTCGCTGTTTTAACCAATTTTAAAACTCCAAAACAATACCAAATGTTTTATTATCATTTAAATAAAACATTAAAGAATAATTCAATTGAACCATAATAATATAATAATATTTTAAATTCCACGTTTATAATCCTAACGTTTATCAATCATTACATTATTTTAGATAAAACGTTCCATTAACTTTAAATATTTTAAGCAAAAAAAAGGCATCTATTAGATGCCAGATATAAAAACAACCTTAACTATCAGCGATATACGCGTAAAAGAGCATTGTCTAAAGTGCTGTTAGTGAATCGATTCTCAAACCATCTCAAACCATCTTGTGCGAAATAAATGTTTGTATAAATTCTGCTATCAACACCAATTCCTGCTAGGGTCTGCCAAGATCGAGTCATAATCGCTACAGGACGATTTTCTTTATTAAACTCAACATAAACAGGGTCAACATCATAGCGATTGTTAGCGCCGTCAAAATCCTTTATCACTTGCACTAAACCACCGTTAACTTGGCTGCTTAAAAATGACTTATAAACTCTAACCTCATGACCCTGTGCTCTTGCTTGATCAACAAAATACTTTGCAGGAAGGTCTTTTTCAGAATTATAAATACCATTATTTATCCTTCTATTAGCTTCCGCAAATGTACCCTCATGATTAACCAATTTCACCAAGTGAATTGTTCCAGTAGTTCTTTTCTCTATGTTAAATCCAGAAGCAACCAATGGTTTTGCCAAGTAAACAACTTTCCGATCTCTATCATCGTTTACATAAAAAAGAAACTTATCCCGAATGTTTGTGTTAGTCATTTGTTGAAATTCATTAAAACTAGACTTTTCAATCCAGTCACCAAAAGCATATTTCCCTTTATTGAGGGTGTTTGCTGTTGAATTTGAAATTGAGTCAATTTGCTGACAACCACTTAAAATACTGCCAGAAATCAATAATGCTAATAATCCATTACGTTTCATATTTATTTCCAAAAATTATTAAAATCAATATTGCCAACAATAATAAATTTAATCATCTATTAATTCTAGAGTTTTAAACAATTCTTCATCATTTCTTTTATGCAATATTAAATCTTTATCAGATATTCCATACTCTTTAGCAGCAATCCTTATGCAATGATTTTTCCCTTTCAAATGGAAATATGATATTTGCTTTTCAAGCATTATTAAGATATCCGAGTCAAGTTCAACTGTTGCTAAATCATTCCAGTCACTAAGATCATCGTATTCAGCCCCACTTGGAAACTTAGGAAAAATAAATGGCTTATTGTATCTATAAGAGTATTCAAAACCCTTAAACAACCCTACTTTGGTTGTCTTTTTTCGATCATTATCTGTGCAAATAATGAATTCAATAAAAGGAAATCTTTCACTTAATTGCTTTGCCAATACACCTATGTTATTCACATCAAAACAAACAAATACAACTCCATCAGTAACCCTATATAACGTATAACCAGTAGCATAACCCTCTACCAGATATATCCTTACAGTATTTTTTCTCCAAACACCTATACAATGGAAAGCCCCTACTGTCGATATATCAATTCTTTGATACTTCCCACCATCAGGTGTCGTTCTTTGGTAGGTCACAAATTCTAAATCTAAATTCATAGCTGGCGCTATTAAGTCGTCTTTTTTTATATAATAAAAATCATAATCACTTTCTGATTTTTTAAATTGGTTATAATGAGAACCCACTTTAAAATCTTTTCGAACTAAATATACACCTCTTGATGCCTTTACATTTTTCCTTTTTAAATATCTATTTGTATCGGGGTTTCTCGACTTATCAATCAAATCTAAATATTCACTTTGAGCTTTTTTACTCAACATTTTTTGTAGATTTTTCTCAGCTTCCCGCTTTAAGTTTTGATTTTTTTCATATTCCTTAATATTTTCATCATTTCTTTTTGTAAGCGCAATACCGTCTGCTGGAACATACCAGAAATAATCAGTGACTGAGCCTGATGTCACCTTACCATCTTTCCCTTTTATCTCAAATAAAGTCCACATAATCATTGGATTACCTGACTTTGTTAAACTTGCTTCTACATATTTATATCTACCAGCTGCTTTGTTTTTCTGTCCTTTAAAAAAAAACCGCCCCCCTTTATTTGAATCATCAAATATCTTTTTTAGCTGAAAACCCATACTTGAAAGCAAATTTTCAAATTCAGCTATAAATGCAATATGATTGTAGTCACTCATAATCTATTCCAATTCTCTAAATAAGCCTTAAGCTTCCTACCAAAGACGATTTTCACCCAAATTATTCAAGAATAAAAAAGACGAATAAATCTCTACTTCACTTAAAGATTCACCAGTGTTCATCCTTATAAAGTTTTTCAAAAAAAGGACATTGTTTTTTCTAAAAGGGATTTCCTTTCCTAAATCCACATAAGCTTTAATAGCCTTAGAGACAGCTTTAATTACATTTTCCTTTGGTTTTAAATAGAGAATATCTAAACTTTTATTTGATATTTTATTCTGCTCAATATTCCTAACTACTGTATAAACGGAAATATTATTAGTTTTAGCCAATTCAGTAATATCAAATTTTAAGGAAGAATCAATCGACTCTTTAATAGAAACTTTATGTCTTGTTGTCGAATCAATATTTTTACCTTTTCCTCTCCTAAAACCACTCTTATAACGTGGTTCAGTGACGACATACCCCTTTTCTCGTAAATATTTGAGATACTTTTTATGGGCATCACTAAAATCATGAAGCTTATAGAAATCTTCTAGAGAACAGGATAACTCCCTAAAACGAGTATCTGCTTTACGAACTAAAGAGTAAATCTGCAATGCCTTATCATTTAGACCGATTAAGCGCATACCACTAAGGCTTTTTAATCTTGATAAGGCCACATAACCTTGACCAGATGTAAATGCTTTACCAAGATCAATTTCAGCCCCTTCGAGAGTCATACCTTGACTCTTATGAACTGTGATAGCCCATGCAAGCCTTAATGGTAACTGCATTACACTTGCTACATCCTCACCATCTTCACCAAAAGACCACTTTTCAAGTTGAGGAATGATCTTCTCCCCCTTTACCGTTAATACGACTGGTAAAGTACCAAGTTCATCATCTTCTATTACCTGAACAACTTTCCCACAAGTTCCATTATTGTAGCCAAATTCTTCATTGTTTTTAGTGAACATCACTAGAGCACCAATTTTGTATTCAAAATCAGATGGAATACGACTTTGTTTCATTATCATTTCACAAAGAAAGTTTACCCCTTCAAAACTAGCTTGATAACCATAAGACTTCCCTTTTATTTTACTTAATTCATTACTGTTAATCGAATCAACATTTTCATTATGAGTGTATAGCTTTGTTACATCACTACCCAAAAAATTATCTTTGGTGCTTTTTAAAAGTTCAATACTTTCCTTCGTGACAGAATTATCTCTAATTTGATTTAAGACAGTGGAAAGTTGATCATCATTTTGTCGATATTGTTTGGTCAAATAACATATTTTAAAATCAGCATTAAGCCATACCGGAGACATGAAACAATATTTGGCACTTCCAGTATCATTCGCAGCTGACTCTACAGGCGGTAACTGGAAAAAATCCCCACAAACAATAATTTGGATTCCACCAAAAGCGCGATCATCCTCTCTACAATGTCTTAAAATTTCATCTAATAACCCTAATTGCTCAGAATGAAGCATTGAAATTTCATCGACAAAAAGAACACCAGTGTCTTTTATTCCAATCTTCTTTTCTTTTATTTTATCTAGTTCAGAAGCGCTTAGTTCATCTCTTACACCCATCCCACTCCATGAGTGAATTGTAGAACCATTTAAATGACTCGCAGCAATACCTGTAGATGCTGTGACTGCATACTTTATTTTACGTTTTTTTAGATATTCGATATATGAATTTAAGGTGTAAGTTTTACCAGCCCCTGCCTGCCCTGTAAGCATAACATTCACACCAGTCTTCATGATACTCAAGGCAAGTTGCTGATTCATAGCATAAATCCGAAATAAAATATTATGTAAATATACCACAAAATGCAAAAAAAATTAATAAGTTAACATACAATAATGTAATGTTTTATTATTAATTAAAATAAAACATTATAAAACTATTATGTTTTGTATATTATAAAAAATATTAACTCAATTTGATGCTCATCTTATGAAAACTATCTATCTTTATTTAACTCCAATTGCTTTTTTTCTTGCTGTAACCACATCCCATGCTGCAGAAATTACGGAGATCAAAACCATCAATCAACCAAATGCAATAACAGGTGAGTTTATTGTTGAAGAAGAAAGCCAAGTAAAATATTCAAAACATGCTAAAGACACCCCATTAATTCAAACAGAATCAGATACCTTTGGACTCAAACGGTTTAAAGAGGAAATGTCTGTCCCGTCTATTAAGACAAGATTTACTCAAGGATTGTCAAAGCTGAAAGAAGAACCGACACATCAACAGCAATATCCTTACGATAAAGATAATCATAGAAAATGATTGAACATTATTAAAAGATAATCAGTCGGTGCTCTGTAAAATATTATAATTAACGAAACAATAGGTTAATAAAATATAATAACTATATTTTGTTATAATGTTGACATAATATCTGTAGGTATTAAAATAGATAATATAAAGTTAATGGATATATTAAAGATGCGCCTAAATGATATTATATATAATGCTATTGTTGGAACTCAGTGTGATAATAATACTTGCAAGGAAATTATTAAAAACAACCTAATGAAGCTTTGGCGATCTACTGCTCTTGATGATAATAAGCATTATATTATCGGAATAGAGAACGGAATTGCCAAAGCCTGCTTCCCCAATAATATTGAGTATAGAATTCGTGCTGTATCAATGGGTTATGATGTTTTATCTGTAACCGAACAAGAAGCAAAAATATTATGGAAATCAAATATATTAATCGCTGTAGAAAAAGTTGACACTCATGAAATAGCTAATGAAATAAAACAATTTAATATTTAGTAACCGAGAAAATATATCCATTAAAGTCTTTATTTATTATTATAAAGACTTTTTTTATAATCAACGCAAAATATAATAACACTGTTACACTGCTCTATATTAAAATCACCAATATGGCATTTATTATTATTTATATTCATTTTTTTTGACAACCAATTATAAGCATCCTTTCTACTCATATTAAAAACATTATTTTTCCAAATCTCATCAAATACATCATGGGCCATTTTTCTCTTAAATCTTAAATCTTTTTTAGCCACACTCCCAAATGGTTTTTTGTTTTCTAAGTGCATTCCTACCCATGCATCACAATCAGAACAATAATAAAATTCTTTCAAACTTAACCGATGTCCACTTTGGTATAGTATATTACCACTAACAACAGCCGTCTCTTTGCTGCAATATTGACACTTTAACTTCCAATATTTTTGAAACTTCATTTTATTCACCTATCTACTCAAAAGCCCACTTAAGCAAAATCCCTCCTTTTTCAACGACCTCACTAACTACCCCACCCCCTAAGTATTTAGCTTCATTCAAGTTCTCTTTATATTGAGTACTTTTGGGATTTTTCAGAGGCCTATTCGTACTCAAAGCGGGATTAGGTAGCATATTAAATACATTACTGTAATTCTGCTGATCAACTTGGATGTGTCTTTTCTTTGATGCTTCATTCGGATTCATTGGCAGCTTAAACCTAGTATTAAGTACATCACTACCCGTTAAGCTTGGGAAATATTTAATCCCACTATAACTCTCCAGTTGACTTACAGAAACTGTATCAATTTTCCCTGAGTTGTCATTAACCTGAACATAAGCACCAATAACATTAGAATTTGGAAAAACTACTACTTTATAGAAATGACTGGGAACCATCACGCCCGAACCAATAACTCTTAACTTTTTACCCAGAAATAAAGTGCCGGTTATAATGTAAGCCGGTTGATTTGTGTTTTTAATAAAACCTCTTACTGCCGTTTCAACCAACCTCCAATCTTCCGCATTTGCGTAATTCGATTGTGGTGCTATATTTACTAATGAAAAGCTATCATATTGATCTTGAATACTAATTCTATTTGCTGATGCATTTAAATGCCCTCGATCATATCCTGATGACCTAAAATCACTTAACATTGATCTATAAACCATTGGAACTCTTGGTTCTTCATGAAAATTATCCACTCTTTTTATTTTTTTCGCTAATTGTAATGATTCAGGACTTACAAACTCTGCAGCATACAACCCTGTTTTAGAAAGACCTGAGTATAAAACCGCACTATTTGAAAAACATAAATTAAAATTTAATCTGCGTACTTTTTCACTCACTACTACAGGTGCTTTACTTTTATAAAAATTAACCAAACATTTATCGAATGTTTCTGCACTCGATACAGAACAATTGAAATACATTCCAAATAAAATAGATAATCTTAAAAATTTAATCATTTAAACACCTATAATAAAAAACAGATTGTAACATAACAAAAATGCTTAAATAAAAACAAAAAAAATATAAATATCAATTATTTAAACTTTAAAACCTTATGTATATATTAACAATATCAGCATTAATTAATAATTTCCAAATATATTACATTTAGTTTTTTAATTTATTATAATTATCCCATTAAATCTCAAAATGCACTATATTATGGATACAGAAAGCAAAAAATCAAAAATCAGACTGATCGGCATAGCTTTATTTGGTGAGTCTTGGATGTCTCAACTTGCCCGTCATATATCCAAAATATCAGGCATAAGAGTGACTCGAAACACTGTTGCTTGTTGGGACCGCGATGATAGAATTCCTCAGTGGGTTTACCCTAGAATAAAGGAAATCACTAAAATTAGGCATTCAGAAATTTCCCAATTACATGCTGAATTGAGCAAAAATAATTAATTTACAGCTTATCTAGAAATCTGTTTAACCTACCTATAATTAAGCATCGTTCTTACTTTTTTAGTTCTAGAACACTTATGAATAGCCATTATCACTACTGCCCATATTCGTTACAAAATTTGATTTACCAACCAAGAAATAATTATCTTGTGCTCATCATGCCTAAATGTACCTGATAAAGTTTTTACTGCAGATATGAAGCTGCACCAGTCGTCACATTCAATTGATTTAAATTATACTTGCTGATCTAACCTTGATGCGCATCAAGCTTTTAAAGTCGTAATAATTGGCATTTGGACTGATCTCTAGAACCTAGATACTCTTTTAAATATAGGCATCCTTCACTGATCTCAGCCATGTCTTGATGTGCATCAAGTCTAAATGTACCTGACATATTTTTTACTGCAGATATGAAACTGCACCAGTCGTTACATTCAATTGATTTAAATTATACTTGCTGATCTAACCTTGATGCGCATCAAGCTTTTAAAGTCGCAATAATTGGCATTTGGACTGATCTCTGGAATCTAGATACTCTTTTAAATATAGGCATCCTTCACTGATCTCAGCCCTGTCTTGATGTGCATCAAGCCTGAATGTACCTGTCACATTTTTTACTGCAGATATGAAGCTGCACCAGTCGTTACATTCAATTGATTTAAATTATACTTGCTGATCCAACCTTGATGCGCATCAAGCTTTTAAAGTCGCAATAATTGGCATTTGGACTGATCTCTAGAACCTAGATACTCTTTTAAATATAGGCATCCTTCACTGATCTCAGCCATGTCTTGATGTGCATCAAGCCTGAATGTACCTGACACATTTTTTACTGCAGATATGAAGCTGCACCAGTCGTCACATTCAATTGATTTAAATTATACTTGCTGATCTAACCTTGATGCGCATCAAGCTTTTAAAGTCGCAATAATTGGCATTTGGACTGATCTCTAGAACCTAGATACTCTTTTAAATATAGGCATCCTTCACTGATCTCAGCCATGTCTTGATGTGCATCAAGTCTAAATGTACCTGACATATTTTTTACTGCAGATATGAAGCTGCACCAGTCGTTACATTCAATTGATTTAAATTATACTTGCTGATCTAACCTTGATGCGCATCAAGCTTTTAAAGTCGCAATAATTGGCATTTGGACTGATCTCTAGAACCTAGATACTCTTTTAAATATAGGCATCCTTCACTGATCTCAGCCATGTCTTGATGTGCATCAAGCCTGAATGTACCTGACACATTTTTTACTGCAGATATGAAGCTGCACCAGTCGTTACATTCAATTGATTTAAATTATACTTGCTGATCTAACCTTGATGCGCATCAAGCTTTTAAAGTCGCAATAATTGGCATTTGGACTGATCTCTAGAACCTAGATACTCTTTTAAATATAGGCATCCTTCACTGATCTCAGCCCTGTCTTGATGTGCATCAAGCCTGAATGTACCTGACACATTTTTTACTGCAGATATGAAGCTGCACCAGTCGTTACATTCAATTGATTTAAATTATACTTGCTGATCTAACCTTGATGCGCATCAAGCTTTTAAAGTCGTAATAATTGGCATTTGGACTGATCTCTAGAACCTAGATACTCTTTTAAATATAGGCATCCTTCACTGATCTCAGCCATGTCTTGATGTGCATCAAGCCTGAATGTACCTGACACATTTTTTACTGCAGATATGAAGCTGCACCAGTCGTTACATTCAATTGATTTAAATTATACTTGCTGATCTAACCTTGATGCGCATCAAGCTTTTAAAGTCGTAATAATTGGCATTTGGACTGATCTCTAGAACCTAGATACTCTTTTAAATATAGGCATCCTTCACTGATCTCAGCCATGTCTTGATGTGCATCAAGTCTAAATGTACCTGACATATTTTTTACTGCAGATATGAAACTGCACCAGTCGTTACATTCAATTGATTTAAATTATACTTGCTGATCTAACCTTGATGCGCATCAAGCTTTTAAAGTCGCAATAATTGGCATTTGGACTGATCTCTGGAACCTAGATACTCTTTTAAATATAGGCATCCTTCACTGATCTCAGCCCTGTCTTGATGTGCATCAAGCCTGAATGTACCTGACACATTTTTTACTGCAGATATGAAGCTGCACCAGTCGTTACATTCAATTGATTTAAATTATACTTGCTGATCTAACCTTGATGCGCATCAAGCTTTTAAAGTCGCAATAATTAGAAACTGGAGGGCATTAAACTTTTAATTAGATATAAAAAAACCACCCTTAACTTTAAAGGTGGTTCTTAAACAAAATTGTTAAATTTTCTTAGGTTTTTTCTTCACTACAATAATGCTACCTTTTTCTGAAACTGTATTACTCAACACAATCGTAGCAATTGATTGTTTTACTTTAGCTTGTGACCCCGTTAACTTCTGTTGGTTTTTCTGCAAAATTAAATTGTGGAAAAGGTTAAAAACACGTTTAGCCTCACTCAACGTCATAATGGTTTTGAGTTCATCGTCACTCTTAACATCAAACTTTTCAAACTTGTCACTTAACTTTTTTAATTTGAATTTATGAATTAATTTTTTAGTAATAATGCAATAAAATTTATGGCAATCAATTTTAACCAAACCATAATTTATATTTTTTACTTCCACGTATCCCAATAATTTAGCCTGTTTTGAGTTAATCAAATGACGAATGATTACCTGACGTTCAGCATGAAAAAATTGTTGCTCCTTTAAAATCGATTTTATTCTTTGTTGATGCACATCAATTTCACTATCAGGAATATCACCAATTTCAAGATCATTCGTCATTTCAATGGCTTTCATTTTTTGTGAAAGCGCGTTTTGCGATAAAATATAAAGGGCATTAGCAACATTACCAATATACTTGTAATTGATTTTATTATGAGAATCATTATTTAAAATAACTTGAGAATTCATGAACTAACTCCGTTGCTGATATCCGGTATGAATAAGAATATAAACCATATACCACAAATACACAATACGATTTATTAATGGGTTTTTGTAAAGCTCTAGTACAAAAATAGAAAAATAGAAAAAATCTATCGAAGATTATAATGAGTATCTAGCTTTACAATATTCCCCCAGACTAAACACATAAATATAGAAATGGACCATTGGAAGGGAAGGACAGCATTTAGGAATATTCCAAATTGAATCGGAGAAACCACATAGTAAGTCAAAAACATTAAAAGGACTGAATAGCTAATGCCGCCATATAGGATGAAAAAAATACCATTTTTTATAGTGTTTAAAATTAATGAAAAAATATCGAATTCTTTTTTTGATATCAACTTACCATCGAAATCTTTCTCCAGCTTATTTAGACGTAAATAACTAAAAAAAGCGATCAACCCTATAAATAAAAATACAGGGATTAGAAAAGAAAAAATATCACCACCAAGCTTACTAATAGTAGCTGATTTGCTGTCATGAAATACTGAATAAGACACAACTTTGGCCAGCAAAACGCCAGTTAAAAAATTGGTCGCCCCCCATGTTGTTACTTTGAAATCGACAATTGGTTTTGAAAAAGATTCTGATTTAATCATGAGTTATGTCTCTACTGTTGATAGGTCTTAATTATAACCATATACCGCAATAGTGCAATGTGTAAAATTGTAATTTTATAAATGGTGTTGAATAATAAAAATAATATGTTTTTCAACACATTGTTTATTTAACTAAAAATAATATTTAACAATTATTTATAAATTTTTCTATAACTAAAGCTGAAACTAAATATAAAAAATACTCAAATTTATATGAAAAAAAATTGCGCCTCAACTCATGAAAAAAGTTAAGACACAATTACAAAGGTGTTATGTTCTCAAAATAAAATTGACTACTATGTACTGATAGTGGTCCGTTAGTAAGGTGGAACAATTACGGATGAATCGTCAGGATTTAATATTTCAGCCTTTGGTTGCTCAGGTGGTTTTTTTGCATAAGACCCACCTAACTCAGGACCTGAATTTATACTTTTTTTAGAATTTTCAAATGGATAGTCTGCGAGTGAACAAACTTCACCAACAATAATAATCAATTTATCACTAATAATTTCAGCGGTCATACGCTGATTATCATTTGAATCCCTCCACTGTCTATACTCAAGCTCACCTTGACAAAAAACAGTATTACCCTTAACAAGCTTAGACGCTATATGTGCTGCTTTGTTATATAAAATAACAGTATGCCAATGTGTTTTTTGCTTCTCTCCGAACCCTTTCTGTGTCGCAACAGAAAGAACTCCCTTCATCCCATTATCAAATTTAATAATTTGAATGTCTGCTCCTAAACGTCCTTGAACTTGAACTAGATTATGTGTTTGCATCTCAAATAACCACAAAAATATAATGGAAAAAATATAACATATTATAAATGTTTTATTAATGTTTAATTATTGAATATATTAGCTTCATATTTTTATTTGAATATTCATTTACTGCAAAATGAGCTAGTGTACAAACAATCCTGTTTTTTTCTTCCTTGCTTATTTTAACATTAATTAATTCTTTTTTTAGAAGACCAATCGGGGTAGGGGTATAGATTGATTTCTGCAAATTAACAGGATAATCCACATAGACATCTTCTAGCGTTTCATCATTTAGCACAATGAGCGCTAATGTTTTTTTTATATAAACTAAATTTTTATCTTTAGCTGTATGAAACAAAACTTTTTCAAGTTCGTCTACACTTAGTAAATCATAATTTGGTATTCCACTGTATTCTACTGATAACGTTCTAATTTTATTAAATACAAAAAAAATTATCCCAAAGAATACAACTGTGCGAATTAAGCTTAATATGCTTAAAACATAGTCTGGGTAATCTCCAAAGAATGAAAGCCAGCAAATTACTGCATAAACAGAAAACCCCATTAATAAATAAAAAACAGTAGTTTTTTTTGTCTTTGGAATGAAGTAGACCCCCTCACTACAGTAATCTACTTCCTTTGCGAAATTAATCTCACCCAACTTTTTCATTAACTAATGTTCTCTTTTACCATTTTGATCAGAAATTTCACTGATATCGTTGGCAGTATTCAATAGATGTATTGCATTAATCACATCATTTGCATGAAAGTTAAGAAATTTAATGATCTCAATCAAATTACCAAACTCATTTCCTATTAAATTTTGATTAATTGGAATGTTGTTTATCTTCACACTAATAATCTTTTTATCTATGAATGCTTTGTCACTGATAGCATCTTTGGGCAAGTATAATACATCCAAATCACAATTGCTGTCTTCTATCTTTATTGATACTTCTGCAGCAACCTCTATAAAAATCATCATGATGGTAACTCTATTGTTGATGATTCATTATAACCATATACCGCCTTATAACTTGTTTTTGAATTGTAACTACCGCTATAAAATTCTAATCAAAAAAAACTCCACCAGCTATAAGCTCAGTGGAGTTGGAAAAAAACCCCTCTTAGGTCTCGAATTATCAGCAACGGATAAAGAGGGGGATAACACTTGGTAGTAAACTACCTTATAAAGAGCTTCCAATGTTTTTTGCATATCAACAGTATTGGAAGCATGACTTTAGCAAACTGTATAGTCTTGCTTTAAAAATCGTGCGAACTTTCGTTCTCGCTATAGTTGTTATGATAATCCATATACCACAAATACGCAATACACTTTTTTAAAATTAAGCAAATTAAATAATGCCATTAGCTCTAATCTTTTCTAAATCTATATTTCATTATTTTTTTTGAATGCGCCCATTATTAACAGGTTTGAATGAAATTAAAATTAAGGGTAAAGTCCTTTTAAGCTTAGTGCTTTACAGGCAGTTTACACTTTGAAAACAGAATATATTTTAAGCTCAAAAATATATGTAGGATTCCACAAGTTTGATGACTTGAAAGAGTTTCTTAACAAGGGTGCAATAGATCGACATCCTTTACTGACAACAACATACTTATGTGGCCAATATGCATATTACTCATCAACCTCTATGGACTCAGTTAACATCCGTACCTTCAAATCTGAACTTAAGCTTCTGGAAAAGATAGGAGTGAAATTTGATTTTGAATTAGCGCTCAACTGTGCTGTGTATTTTAAAACTATGCTAGATAATGGAAATACCAAGTTAATTTGGTATTAACGTAATGACTCAATTTCTAGTTAATCAACTACTGTAAGATCAGCCAAATTGCACTTATCTTCACCGCACTTAAGTTTTCGCTTGGGGCTACCCCAAACTTGTGCAAGACACGTAGGGCAACGGTACTTCACACGGTTTGAATGATTGTCGATAGGCGGTTTAGACAAAAGCCCCGCATCAATCGGATTTGTACATATTGGACCTTCATCTATTTCAATAATTGTCACATCATCATTATCTTCTACTACAGTACCTTTAACTGCTGCTGTAAGGCCGCCTGTATCGTTAGGAGTTGCTACACCAGATGTAAGTGTAGGAAAACGAATACTCGCATCTGCAGCACATACAGCAACAAGATCATCGTCATCATTTGCGGAATTAGTAGATACCTGACTGCCTAATGCGCCTCCAAAAATCAAATCAACACGACTTGCCCCCAATTCATCCACAAAATCGTCTTCATCATCATTAACAAAAATAATTGGTTTAATTGGCTCTTTTTTCTGAATTGCTACAGTAGTGACAAGAAAATTACTTGGAAGTGGTGCATCTAAGTCCATCGGTGAACAAGGAGGGAAGCGATCAAACCAAGATAGCGAAAACTCACTATCAATAAGTTCATCACATGCTTTATCAAAAGGCCCATCCTTAATAATGTAATGCGTCATCTGTTGACCAGTACGCTTTCCACCAAATTTACCTGTATTTGATGTAAATAAACCTCTTTCCTCCATAATTTCAGAGAAAACTTTATCATGATAGCCAGCGCGATGCCTTTTACCTATAAACCTTTGATATTTGTGAGATTGTTCATGTACAAGGGTGCTTAATGTTTGCTTAATACTCCGTACACCAAAATAACTTGGATTCATCGCCAGTTCATCAATTTGCTCTCCGCTGGAGTTAACAAATCTTCCATGCGACAGATAGCCAAGTGTTCTTTTTTCTCTTTGCAACGTAATCAAACAAGATGGAAGTTTTCCATCAAATAAACGCTCATTAAAAAATGCGTATGCCAGCTCTAATTCTTTATAGGTTTCTAAAGAGGGGCTTTT
Source organism: Acinetobacter sp. TGL-Y2 (assembly GCF_001612555.1). NCBI lineage: Bacteria > Pseudomonadati > Pseudomonadota > Gammaproteobacteria > Moraxellales > Moraxellaceae > Acinetobacter > Acinetobacter sp. TGL-Y2. Next base: position 91,565 of record NZ_CP015111.1, read on the forward strand.
CCCAGTACTTGAAATTTTTAGGTTATCGATTTCCATAACTGCAGATTTCTCTAATTTTTAATATATTGTATTGTGCAATACAATATATTAATTAACAATTAAAAAAGCTATTTCAGATATCAATTTTAGAGTCTAAATTTCTTTGCCCCTTGGATACCTATCAACAAAAAAAGTAACATTGCTTAGAAATTTCAATAGAGGCTAAATATCCATTAATGTAAAAAGCCCATCAAAAAGATGGGCTTTTTACATTAATGGCTTATCTCACTTGAATTTACAAATCGCTGTCAGCAATAACTGTTTTCTCGGTTTCTTTTTCAACATAGTGTGGTACTTTTTTTTCATTATCAATACCCGAAATAGCCTTAATATCTAGAATTAATTCATGATCTGGATATTTGATTCTAGCAATTGCTCTTTCATTTACAAGATATGCTGTACCATTTGGAGAACTAATGATGTATTCCCTTGTAAAATAATCAGTTCTCAACTTCCCCTTAAGCACCGTGCAATAGTCACTAATCTCCGTACAATCCTTTAAATAAACCTCTGCATAGTCTGCACGATTTGCAAAAAACTTCATTGTATGGATAGCCACGGCTCCAATCAGTAAAATATAAATTAGTTTCATTAAAGCTCTTTACTTTCTACTGTCTGATCTAAATGATCTGATGCATTCAATTCATTGTATTTATATGCAGCTTCACAAAGGTCTTTCTCTTTTACCAGAAGCCCTGTATCTCTTTTTTGCAAATCAAAACCACTACTGTTTTTATTGAAATGGTTATCTACATCACGCCAGTAAGCATCTAATACATCTTCATACTGATATCCACGTACTGAGCCTTTATTTTTATCCATACAAGAGAAAAGAACTGAATTTATGGTCCCGTATGATTGCGTCTTATTTACTGCAAGACTATTCATCATTTGAATTATATTTGCTTGTAATGGTGGGGGGAGTGGGGCGAACTGAACCGCGAAGTAAATAAAAATGCTAAGTGGAAAAATAGGACTATATGGCGATTTTAGTTTAAAACGAGAATTTATTAACAATGTTATTAAATAAGACGTAAATACGGCCAATAAAATCAAGACAATTGTATTACTGTATATTAGTGTTAAAAACATATTTAACATGTGTAACCCTTATAAAGTTTTTCTTTAATTTCAATCAGATTTGCTTAGTTTAATTGATTACTAAATCACTCACCATGTTCTTTAAACCATTTTTTACTTGTGAGCCTCTGTAAATCTAGTTTTCCATTGAAGTATAAAACACCGATCACCGTCCATAAAACTAGACTAATTAAACAAAACCAAAAAACAAAAACATAAAATGTATGCACAAATATGACCTCAAAAAAACTCTTGTAAGCCTATTTCTCATTTACAGATTTTAGGAATTTCTGCAAATACTGAAATTCATCATTAGTAATAACGTCATTAGCCATAGCCGCACGAATTGCCTCAATAACTTTAGGCTTATTTTTATGAATTTTAATAGTATTTTCAACTAACTTATATTTTTTAAGTGAAATCTCATCGGCTCCATTTACATCACCCATCATTATCATAAACACAGCACTTGCTGATGCCTGACTACTCAATGTTGCAACCATAAAAAATGATATAAATAATTTTTTCACTTTTTTGCCTCAATTAAAAACTTAATATTCGTTTTTACCTTTTCGATTTCATTTCGATAAGCAGCACCTTTCCGCATTTCAATCTGATCTCTAATAAGCGAAACATCGGCTTTAGTGATAAAGCCCTTATTTGTTAGCGTTTTAACATAGGCACTAATTTCAGATTCTGGATGATTCTCAGTGAAAGTAACAATTTCATTGAATTCGGTATTGGAGAGGTGAAAATTATTTGAATTAAATGCTAGAACAATAGAGCACACGCCAGCCAAACCAAACATCCCCACACACAGGTTTTTTCTGGTTCGGGATTCAGAGAACCCAATCAATAAAGCTATGATAGCAATACAGATAATAGCGAAGACATAGACCCAAAACATATAATAAGCAAGCAAGCTTAAATCTCACTTTTGTTAATAATACATTATTTTATATATAATATATTTATTATGCAAAGATTATTATTCGATTTAATATTAAAATCTAGAAATAAATATTAGGCTGCTTATAATTCCTAAACAATTAAAAAAAACAAAATATATTTCAAATTTTGAATCAGAATTCTTAGCTACTTTATAGAGGATATAGAGTGCAAAAAAGAATGGTAATGACAATCCTGCATACACAGCCATCAAAGATGTCTCAAACAACAACCAATTAATTAAATATACATTTTATAATTATAATAAACATCATTATAAATGTTTCATTAACATTTAAAATTGTAATTAATAAAAAATTTATCCCAGACATTCGGTGAGCTAATTTTTCATATTAATTCACTTGCTTCCGTCTACTACCGTTTTCGATGCTTTTGCCTTTTTTGTTAAAAACTTAACAATGCAGTTTTTGAGGTAAATTAAGAGACCTACGATAGCAGCTACAGCAACCCCTATATTGACTAGAATTAATGCTCCATAGGCTATGTAATCCCAAATTGAGTGCATCTTGATAGCTCCATAGAATTTGCTTTTAAGAAATAATGATTGATAATAATGACTGTATTTAAGGCCTAACTTATAAGAAATTATTCGTGCATCACTAATCTGAAAAACATAAATCTCTGCGTAAGCAGAGTTTTTAGTTGCGCCAGCTCATTTTAAAACATTGGCGTGAGCAAATGTTCGTAGCGCAAGCGAAGCGGATTTTTGCATTAGATATGCGAGACTTAAAAACTAAATTATTATATAACGATACACAAACAAATTGAATTAATATTTAATGAATATTAATAAATGATACAATAACAATAAATATATATGCTGATTTAAAAATGACTAACTGGACAGATTATAGAACAAAATTTACTTACCCCATCCTTACAGCCTTTGTTATCTTTATCATAATTTTAACGGGAGGTTTTTTAAAAAATTTAGGAATTAAGAATCCAGCTTTTTTTTATGGCCTTGCAATTCCATTTTTCTTTTATAGTGCTCTTACCAACATTCAACAGTTAAGCTATCAAAAATATGATCAGCAGAAACTTTCTAAGCCATGGTTAAGTACCGTATGCTTATGCACTGTATTTATTGTATTTGCATCAGTACAACTAAATTCATACTGGCCTTTTATTTACTACTTGTACGGAATTGGTGGGATGATGCTAACTCTAGCATGTGCTTTGTCTATTTTTACTATTAAGGGCCGTATAAATAAAATATTCAATCCTGTAAATAGTGACTCTTACTCAAAAATGCATCGTAGTTTCAATGGGGTAGGGGCTTTTCTCTTATTCCTATATTTAGTCTATGCAATCTTAAAAATTTTCTTCCAATAATAAAAAAAGGGAGGAATTCTCCTCCCTTTTTTTATTAGAATAAATCCATCTGAACAGCTTTTACCATCTTTCCATCAACAACAACATTACAAACTATTTGTTTATTTTTCTTAATCTTAATTACCTCTGTTTTACTTTGCTTCACATAGTCCTCTATGCTTTTTTCAAGCGTAATAGCATCTATAGTAATTCTTTCTGGCTCTGACACTTCTGGCGCAGTCGTACATTGAATCGCAATTTCCTGAATTTCACTTTTCACTTCATTACAGCCAAGCACCGCATCAACAGAATTTTTAGTCTGAGCTTTAGACATACACAGCATCAAATCATCAATTACAGCCTTATTTTCTTCAATTAATGAATGAAAATGAGTTTCTGAATCATCACTTGTAAGCGCTTCTTGTACCAGCTTTAACCTTAACCGCTTATATTTGAGTTCTGCAGCCTTATTAAACTCTAAGTTTAGTAATGGCTTTAACTGCTTTGCTGTACTGATCGCTCTATCAAGCTCTAACTGTAAATATTTTGGCCCAGTTCTTAACTCTAATTCCAAATCTTGAGAAAGTCTTAACAACAGGCCTGAGAGTTCTGTTTGATTAAAAGAAATACTCCGAGTTTGGCGACTTGCAAGAACTGTTGCTTCATCTAAACCAGTAACAAATAGGGTATATACAGAGTCATAAAGTCCTTTTTCAGTAAATACTGGCAAACCAAACAATGAACCGATTTGAATACAATCATTACTTACTTTTAGCGCTTTTTTGTAAACATCAACGCCCATATCCAAGCATGAATCGCTATGATTTCCTTCATTATCTGTAAATGAATAAGGTACAGATTTTTTAAAATAATTTTTTACTAAATCTTTCGCTTTTGTGAATGAGAGTACAGCACCAGCCAACTTAATAGGCTTCTTCTCAGACTTCATTTTTTCCAAATATTCGATAGTGAATTTTTCATCTTTAAACTTGATGCCATTAACCATAATTTCTAGGTTATTTGCTTTCTCCAAAGCAACCATATAAGAATTTTTAAACACTTTTTCAAATGAATTTTGATAGCTTTGCATTTTTTCAGGCAAGCTAATTACTTTAGCTTCTGCCCGTTTGTACTGCATTGTAATACTTGATTGCTTTCTTGAATGTGTGCCATTCAAGCGCATAAGCTGCTGAATTTCTACATCTAACTCACAACGTTCTAGCATAAGAGGGTTGCCAGTTGCTAAAGCTGCAATTTCAGCCATGCTTACCGCGTCTACGTCCTCACCAAAATCTATCGAATGCTCACCTTGATAATTTCGGATAGCCAAAATCATTTTTAACTTAGCGCTATTTACTTCCCAATACTTAGCGTCACAAGAGCGCTCCGTTAAGTAACAGCTTATTTCTACTTCAAAATTTTCATGCCCTAAAAGTTCATATATCATATTTCCTTGTCTAATAATGCGCCCCTCTCGTTGCTCTAAATCGCGTGGTCTCCACGTTACATCCCCATGATGCAATCTAACAAGGCGTTTTTGAATATTACTGCCAGCGCCCATACGTTGAGTTGAGCCAATCAATACACGAACCTCACCAGCATTGACCAAATCAAAAAGTTCTTTTTTTTTGATATCCGTGTTGGCTTCTTGAATAAACCTCACTTGATCAGGAGCCACCCCTCGTAATACAAGAAGGTCTTTTATTTCTTGGTATGCACTCCAATTCGTACTTTGAGCCAATCGCAAGTTTTCTATTTCGTCCGTATTAAAATGCTCTAAACGATTTTCTAATGACTGTATCAATCCTTCATTTTCTTCAATAATCGCTTGATCTAATCGAGCTGTTAATGAGTCATAAACCTTGATCACGGCTAAATCTGATTTAGTCTTAGGTACTGACCGATCAAGAAAAACTAATTGCGTACCTTTTAAATAATCCCATTCTTGATGTGTTTTAAAAATTTCATCTGCCATTAACTCTAATTTCCCCCCTTTTTCATTGGCATAAATGATAGGGTCCACACAACGGGCAGATAATGATACTTTTTTTGCTAAGTCCATCAAACGCAAACGCTCAGCGTTACGATCTTTTAAGTCCTGAATGCTTTCTAATTCTGCATAACGCGCTAATATGCTATCTAATACAGTTTCTTGCTCTTTGGTAGGCTCTGTAACGAAAGGTTGGCGTACACCGCCCTTAATACGTGGCAGTGGATACTCTTTGCCTGTTTGCTCCAAATAGACGCGCTTAATATCATCATTCGTAATGGTATCTACAACTTGCGCCCAAATTCCCATTAAAGACCTTAAATTTCGCCACTCACGCGCAAAACGAGTCACTTGTTTTAATTTTCCGCTTTCAGTCGCTTCAAACTTGGTAATATTTTCGGCGTAAGTACTGGCCCAGTTATCAAAAGATAAAATGTTCAAGTCATCGAGCACATCAGGACAAAGGCTACGCAAAATGCTATACATTTCACTGCCTGAGTTTGAAATTGGCGTACCTGTATAATAGCTGGCTCCACCACCAGAACGGTGTAACCACTTTACTTTTAAAAATAGATCAAGCGCACGGTTAGAACCTGCAGGGTTCCCAAGGCCTACAATATCGCGCATTTGAGTTACATAAGGAAGATTCTTAAAAATGTCCGATTCGTCCACGGCTATGTAAGTAATACCTAAATCTTCAAAGGCAATTAAATTATCATTTCTCTTTTCATTGATACGTTTAATCAGGTTCTTTTCTAAACGTTGTAGCGAGTTCATCATTGATTTAGCACTACGGCTATTGCCGTTTCGATCTTCGCTTTCTGCTAAAGCATCTTGAACAATTTTAATTTCTTCTTCTAAAAATGAATTTCTTACACCATCGCTCAACTTCATAAATTCAAATGAAGTATGAGGAATTAAAATTAGATCATAGTCACCCGTAGCAATACGACTAATTAAACGTCTACGACTTTTCTTTTCGAAATCTTTAGCTGTTGCCGCTAAAACATTTGCAGAAGGGAATAGTCTATAAATGTCAGATGCCATTTGATGTATTAAGTGATTGGGTACAACCATTGCCGGTTTTTGAGACAAACCTAATTTTTTTCGCATCATTGCAATACAAATCATTAACGCAGTTTTGCCAGCACCTACTGAATGTGCAGCGCACATAAAGGGGCTTACAATACCTCGATAAATCCCGTCTAGTTGATGTTGACGAAGTTTAAAAACAGCATCAGGCACTTTATCAGGAATAACTAGATGAGTTCCATCAAATTTAGGAACCACAAAAGCATTAAATTTTTCGTTATAGATATTTTCTAAATCTTCTAAGCTTTCCTGTTGCGCATAAATCCATTCTAAAAATTCAGCTTTAATTATTTCAGATTGTTCAATAGCGGCTTCGGTTGCTGTTTCATCCAAGACTCTTTTTTCATGGCCTAAATGATCTAAAACCGTCTTATTTACGCGAATTGTGATTGAGTTAATTAATTTGTCTAGAATTTTAAATAGGCTATATTGCTCAGTACCATAAATACTTTCTTTTCCGATTGATGGATTAAGCACAATGTCATAAGTATTGGCAATTAAATGATACTTAACGCTGGCCTTCTCATCGTCCGTTAAATACTGTACGAACGATTGATAAATAGTATCTGGAATCCATTTCATACCAAATGAAATACCAATGTTTTCAATACTAATACGTTCTGGCATTACCTCATCTAATGCCTTAACCGCAATATCATCACTACTTAATGATGCTAAACGATATTTTTTTACAACATTTCCAGATAAAAATTGTGAATGATGCACCCATGCACCAACATCATGATCATAAAAAATTTGCGGTTTAGCTGTCTCTGAATACAAAGCCTCAACTACACTTTCGACAGAACAATCGCATAAACTAGCAATAAATTCTAAATCAACAAAACCACGGTGAGTTAACGATAATAAAAGGCCATGTTCGCAAGATTCAGCAGAATCAGGCATTTTAGACTTATAAATAACGCGCTGATTTAAAATAGCGGATTGCTCTGCATGTTCAGGGCTAATCGTTTTATATACTTTCTTGCCGTCATCTGTTGTTCTTACAAACTCTTTGACTGGCTTACGATATTCGTATTCAAGCGAAAGTAACAGGCCTGCATCTGGTAATTCATTAATCAATGAAACAGTAGACGGGTTGTTTATATAACCATTTCTTTTAACAAATTTATCGTATGCTTTTTTAAGATTTACCCGATTTTCTTCAATTTTTGAATCTGGATAATCGTTAGATTCAGCTTCAATTTGCAGCAATAGCAAATCACGAATATCTATTAATAAATCAAGCTTTTTAAGTCGGACTAGACCTAATTTAGAACGAGAGCTGATTTCTGATTCATCAACAAAGTTTTTTGTATATTCTAAACGGCTTGTAGGTAAACCTGATTCGTCTAAACAGTAAACTTTGTTTCCTAGTTTGTCCAACATAGGTAAATTTTCATAATAACCATGAATACTATCAAAAGCATAACGTGGAGACCAAACTGTTAAAGTGCTTAATATTTGGCTTTTATATAAGATGCGGTCATTATAATCTTGTTCAATAATTCTATATAATTCGCCTTTTTCGTTACGATCAACTACACCTATTTGCTTTCCTGACATTTCAATATATAGATGTGCAACAATTGCTTCAAAATTTGCATTCGTTTCCTGTGGGTTATATTCAACTTCCGCAAACTCTGGAATAGTCAACGTCCAACGATTCAAGTGTTCAATAAGTGGGGCCGTTTCTGCTACATCTAAAGTAAACCCAAATTGACTGCTTTTTACTTTTAAGCGACCAGCAATATTTTTATGATCTAAAAAATATGAATTGAATTTAACGCTATTACCATTTTCATCAGCAATATTAGATAAATCTTTTACCCAGTAGGGTGCTTCATAGGTTAGGTTTCCTAAACTTTGGTTGATGCTATATTCAGTAGATGAGCTATGGCGCTTAAATACAAGAATATCAGTAATAACGTCTGTTCCAGCTTCTGACTTAAAAGCCGATGATGGCAAGCGGATAGCACTTACTAATGATGCTAATTTTGAAGCTTCATAGCGTGTGTAACTGTTTTCTGCATCCATCACATAACGAGATACAACAAAAATAGCAACGCCATCATTTTTGAGCTTATTCAGCGTGTGTAAAATAAATTGATTATGAATAGAGCAATTTTCGGCATAGCCTGATTCTTTAAAATCAATGCTAATATCACCGTATGGAGGGTTCCCAATTGCTAAATCGAAACCATAAGGGATAGATAATTTTTCAAAGCCTGTTGCAAAAACATAAGCCTTATCTTTGGTTAAATACTTAGCAAGTCGGGCTGTGATTGAATCTTTTTCAATTGCCACAAATTTAAAATTATCTGCATTATCATTTTCATAGATAAAACGCCCAGTACCACAACTGGGTTCAATCGCAATACCGCCCTTAACGCCTAAACGATCAACAGCTTTCCACATTGCGTTAATGATGGTCTTAGGTGTAAAAAAAGCATCTAAAATAGATTCATTGGCCGTCTTGTATTCTTCTTCTGTCAAAATACTTTTTAATTCTTTATTTCGCTCTTGCCATGCAGGGTTAATAAACTCTTTTTTTGAGTTAGGGAAAGCACTTGAGATGCCACCCCAACCAACATAACTTTTTAAAATTTCAATTTGTTCAATGCTAGGCAATTCATTCGATACTTCAATTTCTTTTAATAATTTAATTGCTAAAATGTTTGATTCAAACTTTGATACTTGACTAAATCTATTTTCATTTTCTCTATTAAAATCAATATTAAGATTCATTTTTAAAGCTCCGTTGCTGATAATGATATTATAACCATATACCGCAAATAAAGCACTTAAATTAAAACTCTTTGCGACAATATTTGTCGCTTTATGTATCTTTAAATATAAAAAATCCCAGTTTAAAATGGGATTATTAAAATATTTCTTTAATTTTTTAATGCTGTTTATTAATGCCTTCTATTTCAGCAATGCGGTTATTGATGATATTGTTTATTTGGGCTAGTTGCGCTGATGTTGCTTTTTGTTCATCCAATCCACTAAATGTTTTTTGAATTTCTGCTAACTGTGGGTCCTGCAGTTCTTGTAGTCGTTTCATCCCATTTGAAATAGAATTGACGATTAACATTTTGTTTGTATCAGAAGCTGGTTCTTGATCTGACGGCGCAACAATCTGATTTTGAAGAATTTCAATGTGTTGGTAAATCATAGCATTTATTTTACTTAATTCTTCTATTGAGGAATCCGCATTTAAACCATTAATAGCTTCATAAATCTGGTTAATATTCGGGTCTTTTAGCTCCGATAATTTACCTAACCCTTGTTTAATATTTGCATTTAATGATGCAACTTCATTGCTCATTTGTACAGGCGCTTCACTACCTTGGCTATTTTCTTGTACTGGCGGTTCTTTCTTTACGCAGCCATTTAGCACAGGAATGATAATCACTGTACAAAATGCCATTTTAAAGAAGTTCATAGGCAATACCAAACATTAGATAAATAATTTAAAAAATAATAACAAAACATTAAATAAATAACCATTAATTTTATAATAAAAAATGCTTTTCAAAATCTTACATAAATACACACCTACAATTCAAACCTAGAATAAAAAATTCATAACCCCCTTATTTGAATAACAAGAGCATTCTTGCGTCAGCAGGATGCTTAAGCATAAGCGCACTACAAAAAAGCATACGGCGTAAGCTGTATGCCGTAGCGTAAGCGAGGGCAGGATGTGGAGCTACAGGACATAAAAAAGCCTAATTATATCAATCAGGCCTATCGTTTCTGCTAAGGATTAAAATAATTCATTAAATCCCAAAGTTATAAAAGGGATTTATTTCTTAACCGGTCTAAGTTCGATTTTATAAATCTGAACTGCATCACCAGTATCATTCTTCATCACTATAATACAGTTTCCAAATACTAAATTGCAGTTTTCATTTGATAAGTAAAAACTATGCATCTTTAAATAAAAATGTAAGTCATCCGTTAGATTTAAAGCCTTTAAAAGTTTTGGATTACTTCCATAAGATTCAGGAATACCATTTTTAACGAATGCCGCATTTAACTTATATTTTTCTACATGTTCTCTAAAAGGTTTCAACATGCCCATAGAATCAGAGGCCTGCTTATTCATAATTTTTCTTTTTATAAGTGCGTAAACTGGAAAATTAATGATGTAGACAACCAATGTGAAAGCCAAAATATTTAAGAATATCTCAATCATTTTTTTTCATCCTCACCACTTGCCACTAGAACAAGATGACCTTCATATATCGTCTCTGCATATTTATTTTTAAAAGAATCAGGACTTAACGCATGAAAATGGCCCTTGACCTTCAATGTTTTTGGGTCAAAAAATATGAAGGGAATTGTTTTTTTTGCGATGATATCATCTTCAATACGCAGCGGATTTTTAATCGCTGTACTGTCTCTTTCTTGTAGATTCTTTCCATCCGAAGAAACATCATACAGTACAAGACTATGGCCCAAATTCAAGATATCAATCAAATTTTTAAAGTATAAACGCTCACTTAAAAAATCATTATGCTTTAAAAATAGAGGCAAAATGAATATACGAAGTAAAAGGATTGATAATCCAATTATTAATCCTGAAACAAGGGGAGAGTTTATAATGAAAGTATACATATAATTTTCTTACACATTTAAGAGTGAAATATTAATCTGACCAAATATGCTAAAACACTAAAAGCAATGTTTGGTCTTATTAGCTCTATTTACTTGATTTTTGTCAACTCAACTGGTGTTCAAGTTCTATAACTGAGCACTCGGATAACTCAAAATAAGTCTTTATAACATCTATCATTGGTTTGAAATCATTCTCGGTTACGCATGATTTAAAACATTCCCTTAAGACCATATCTTGAAATTTGTATTCTGCATCGACAATTGTTCTTGTCATTTCTGGATTGCCAGATTCAAAAAAAATGGCCGGCTTTATTGATACATTACTTAGAACAATTGCACCTTGATCAACTAAGTCTTGAACCAAGCCTATTTCACCAGAAATACCATGTTTGTCTATATAGAGATACATGCCTGCAGTGTTGTGTAAATCAATTTTATACGGACGTTCAATAAACTCTGCTGCCTGTTCTATTCTTTCCGCCTGTATGCGTAGTGACATAGCAATTTCTGATTTCACATATTCAGTCACGGCGCGTTCACCAGTACTGATTTTTGCGACCATTTTACCTGTCACACTAAACCCAAGCATTCGAGCAATATCATTTTTCCAAGATTGGCCAAATAGCAACTGTCCAGAAACAATAAACTCAAATCTATCCATATTTTTCATTTAAGACTCCACCTGAAAAACAAGTAAGTCCTCTTGCTCTCGAATAAGCTCAAGTTGGTTGAGTTCGCGTACATTCATTGAGAGTAAGCAATTTTTTGTCTGAGCCTCATAGGAGAAGAAACCTTCTAGACTTTTTTCTATAAAATTAGTAAACCATGTTTCCACATCAGTAAATACAGCTAAACCTGAATGGGAGAAACTACGTTTAATGATATCAAAATCCATATCTTCTTTATGTTCCCATTCTGGAATGGTCTTTTCATAATCTGTGATTTGAGAAGCTGTACCTACGCTAACAACCATTTTGGCATTTACAACGGTGTCTCTGTTTTTATGTTTACGGCCCCATATAAGAACAGAAGTCTTGCGTACTTTACATTCTGGAGTACAGTTAGGATTATTTACAATTTTATCTAATGCCATATTCTCAATATCAAAAAAGTCATCAATACTGAAACATGAATAGAAATCAACAGAAGACTCAAAACCTTTAGCCGTTGGCTCTTTACCGTATTGGTAGCTATATCGTGTATCTTTAATTATCGATTTAACATATAGGCTGAGCAATAGACGGCTATATAATTTCCCACCACAAGAATTACTCATTTGACTGACTTCACTCTGATACACACCAAATCCTGTCAATAATTTGTGTGTTGTAAAGTTCTGTTTGTAACTCCTAATGATGTTCGATACAGAATCACCACTTAACCCAATTTTTGTCACTGTAAAAACAGGGTTAAATGATTCCATATTATTTGTATTGATATCCTCGTATTCACCAATCGAGTACTTACATTTTAGAGCTTCAAATAACTCGTTTGAATTCTCAATCTGTACTGAGTACAAGTCACTATCTATTAATGCGATAGGGAAGTGATAGCGAACTTTTTCTCTGAAATACTTCTTTTTTCTGTAGACTTCTTTTTGCTCAAGATAAGCATCCACCAGCTGCTCAGCAACATCTAGACCAAACTCCAATTGGTTAAATAAAGCTGTAATTAAATCTTTACCCTGATCTAAATATTGGATTAGCTCTTTTTTGCTTTGATAGTTGATAAACTTAAAGTAAGACTTTTTCCCATTTCTTTCAAAGCTATACTGTTGGCAGACTTTCTCATAATGGTCTGCACCTTCCCACATCACGATATTATGTTCATCTGGCTCATATTGATTGATCAATACAGGTGAAGTAGATTTAACTGATGTTTTACCTGTTTTGGTCACATTAAAATTGCTGCGATTCACAAAACGATTTGGTTCAAGTTGTTCGAATTGCTCATTAATTGGTAATTCACTGTAAAGCCAAAGCGTTCCGTTTACATCCACTGTTAGTTTTAACGGTGTAATTGAGTTTTTAAGCGCGTATTCTTCAACAAATGCTTTATGTTGATTGATCACGGCGGGGGAAGCTCGGAAGTATAACTGCTTTAGAACACCCTCAATGGCCACACGATGTTTTTCAGATTCAGTATCCAATAATTTAAGGCCGTCATTCTGTACAAACCATGCATTGATAGACTGCAGCACGGCGCTGTTTTTATCAAAGTCACTTAGTTGGCAATCAGGAATTCCAGATAGGGCTTTATTCAAATAGGTAATAGCTGGTTCATAGCATTCATACTGTTTGTCTATAAACGATTTTGCATACTTGAACATCTCGATATAGCCAACAAAACTTCTGCGGTGTAAACGAGATGTGATATAGAACTCTAAATCCTGTGGCGTTACCAGATCAAGACAGATGAGATCGTTTATGCTTAGATCACATGATAAGTCCACTCTTGCCTCAAAACTTCGTGTATCCATACCCCATCGACTTTCAACAGGCACTTTGATGTGAAAACCATGTTTATCAGATTTAACACGTAAGACCATAAAACGGCTTAGAGACCTATATTTTTGTTCAGGTCTATCGTTGTTACGCCCCACATAACATGACGGTGCTGAATCTGATGTTATTACCCTGTTTAAATCAACGATTACACGACTACCTACAGTTAAACGCTTATTTGCATTTCTAAAGTACTGGTAAAGTGATGGACGGTGTTCTTCCAATGTAGGGAGCATACCTTCGCCATCCCCATCATGAATAAAGTTAAAGTACTTATTCTGAAACTCCGGATAGAACATCGACATGAATTCTTGCTTCGGGTAAAAGTCTCCAAATAAATTATCACGATGATCAAGTCCAGCGATCATCAACATAAAGCGCTTGTAATGCAGTATTTCGCGCTCTACATGGCTTAGTTTGTCTGAATAGGCTAAATCGTCCACATTGATCTGAATCTTCTCATTTCCGCGAAATAGATAGCGTTCTACTTCATCTTTGGCAGGGAATAAACGTGAAGCACTCAAATGTGATGATATTGGTGAGAATAGGGCATATATATTTTGGCCATTACGCACCAATACAAAGACCTTCATGTTCTTCTGATTTTGTTTTGCATTTTCCCATGCATCGTGATATTCCTTTTCCTCATAATTACAGCGCATTAAAACGATACAACGCTCAGTCGGGAATATCTGATCTACAAATTTTTGATTTTCTTTAAACTCATCCCATAGTTCGTCTTTACGACCAGCATCAAAATGAACAGCTGAATCTTTGTAGAGCGACAATTCAACATCGGCATAAAGTACTTCTTGTACCAACGACAGTTTTACATCATCTGCAGCGCCGTCTCCTTCTTTAATCGTATGCACAACAATATCTTTACCCAAATACAGTTCTAATGTTTCTAGTCCGGATAAGCGCTGCTTAATATCACTTGTCACATCATCCAAGGATGAATTCTGTGCTTGAGCTTGTTCAGTCATGAAGGGGAGGATACGACCATACATTTTTTGAATTTTTTGGCTTTCTTCTTTGAGCCAATTTGCCTGAATAAGAATCAAGTCTTGTGGTTTCTTTAAAGAATCTTTTAAGTTCTCAACCATTTCAGGTGTGAGGCCAGCTTCGATCACAGCAATCGCATCTAACTCACCATTACGCGGAATATCGATCTTATTGTCTTTGGACTCAATACGGCGCGAATAAATTTCAAGCGCTATATTCATTAATTTTTCTGGATTGGCTTGTATGTTAAAAAATTCAGATTGGTTCTCTTGGATTTGTGCCTGAATCTGTGCCATTTCTTGCGCACGGATTTTATTGCCTTCTTCTCGTGATATCAGTTCAAATTTATCAAGAAAATCTTCAACTAAAAAATTGTACTGGGTAATTTTTCCATAGTCCAAGTACCAACGCGGGTGTGGACGAATCACGACTGAGTGAATCAAGTCATGTGCATATTTTAATTTTGAAATTAGAAGCAGTTCGCCTTTAGGTATAATCCCATGGTCGCCAATTTTACCGGCATCAATTTGCTCAAGCGCACGGCAAAAATTACCAGATTGAATAAAGACTTCATTTCCAAGTCTTTCAACTTTTGGTTCCTCAACTGCAGCACTGACCATCATATTATTATTGCTGTTCATTTCCATAATGCCTTAATTCATCTGAGGTTATTTTAGTACACCTTTGAGTGTACTAAAACACTTATTACAAAAAATAACTTACATTAAAAAAGGGCTTTCTGGCCTAAATAATCTCTCAAAAGTTTTAATAAGCATTTGATGTTAAAAAACACCAAATTTCACCAACCATTAAAAATAACAATAAAATACATAAACTTAAAAATTAATAATATTATTGGGTATATATCAATCTTAGTCAAAAAATTCTAGTTATTTAGTACTTTATGCTAAAATAGCAACTGTGGTACATCGCACACGCGATTTGTAGATAGTAGAAAAAGTACGTTAAGCCCAAAAATCATGTGGTACATCGCACACGCGATTTGTAGATACATCTGACAATTTACCTTCAGATTTAACTGTGGTACATCGCACACGCGGTTTTTAGGTCGATATCTTTTACACCTAATCCAAGTATTTCGTCTTACATCGCACACGCGGTTTTTAGGAATAATCAAGCAATTGATCTAATTCGTCTTTAGTGATACATCGCACACGCGGTTTGTAGGACACTAAATAAAAAATTAAGCGAATTGAGTTGAGTTACATCGCACACGCGATTTATAGATTTTAAGTATCTGCTGTCCAAAAGCAGTCTCCGTGGTACACCGCACACGCGGTTTGTAGACATAAAGCCAGTGTTTTAGCAACACTTTCGAAGTAGCACATCGCACACGCGGTTTATAGGCAATACCCTGCAATAGAAAGCATTAGTGCCAAAGTGATCTATCGCACATGCGATTTTAGATTGGAACGAAAAAGGGCTGTTTAGGCCCTATCCATTATTATTCTTGTAAAATATTCTTGTATGAATCATTCAGCAAGTAGCCTGTACCACTTCCAGTATTAATTTCGTATAACCTGTCGTTTTCTATAAAATAGTCTAATAATTTTTGTTTAATTTCATCTTCACTAAGAATTTGTACTGTTGTTAATGTTTGATCACCAGTTAGATTGTCTGTAACTTGCTCACAAATACTACTGTATTCAGTATAGGCATCTATACAATCAGAATAACAGTTTTCTAGAATATCCCAATCAAAGTCTTTAAGATCGGCTCCATCATTACTAAATAAACCATTACGAATTTTCTTCTCAAATTTACTATAACTAATATCCTTTCCATTAATCACAATAAATAAGATGAATTTTTCTATATCATTAAAATCATCTTGGGTAACGCCTTCTGCAGATTCATAATCATATTCATCAAAGGCATCAACCAAAGTAGCCAATTTTTCTTCAAAATTCTCTTTAATTTCAGTAAGCAAATCAGTCATTTCAAAACACTCTGTAGTTGATAAGCCAATGAAAACATATAATAAATTAACAGTCAAACAGGCTAAAATTACATAAGAAATTCAAATATTCCAAATAAATGCACTTTTTAATATCTTGAGAACAAAAATGATCATTTTGAGTAAAACAAAACTTAGATACGGCGATTTTTATTTAAAAATAATCTCAAAAATACGTTTCTAAACTGAAAAAATAATTATGATCTTTTTGTAACGCCGTAAAAAAAGCCCGATTCAATGGGGCTTTTTGGCAAATTTACTCAGGCTATCCTGAGCAGGGGAGTCCCTTTGAATATTACTTACACTTTTCTTTAATCAAATCCTGATTGATCTGGCTATTAGACACTACAGCAATACTATTGCTATGTGTATAAATTGTCATTCCTGCTTTGCAATCAACGTAACGTCCAATATATGAAATTTTGGTATCTGCAATGTACTCAGTTTTATCTAAATTAGCGGTATTAAACTCATCTTTAACCACCACACCAGCTTTAGGTTCCGTACTTACTTTAGGTTTCGTACTTGCCATTCCATTATTATTTGAACATAAACTAATGACCAATGCAGCAATGACCAATCCACCAAAGACCAATAATGCCCCAAAACCCAATAAACAACTTGATATCTTATTTTTCATAAAAGTTCCTTATTCTACTTCGTTGTAAGGCATCATTGCCAAAACCACTGCATCAAAATCAGTCGGTCTGATACGACTGCTTAACCCATGCGCACCTTCTTCATAATAGTGTGCCTGCGCCTTATACTCACCTTGGACGTCTATATATGCTAATTGGCCTAACACTACATGCTGTTTGGTATCACCGGTATAAAAACTTTCAGTAAGTGCATCTGTATCACTCAATTCTTGGATTTCGATTTTAATCCAGCAAATACCAATGTTCTCTGCCTGATTTTTTACAGCTGGCAAGTCAATCCAACCAATTCCATTAAGTTCCGGTGATGATGCCATTAGTTCGGTTAAATCAATGCAAGACTTAATTTTTAAGCCTTCAATAGATTCCAGTTTAACGCCGTGATTATTTGTGAATACTAAATCGTCCGTCAATCCTGTATTGCCCTGTACAGCGATCACACCGAACTCTTTTAGGCCATTGCCATTATCAAGTTCGCACATGTAAGAATGACCAAGCCATAATGGTTCCGCAAGGTTTGAAGTTTGAGTTATTTCTTTAAGTTCTGACATATTGAATGCACCTTTATTTTTAAAAGTTAGATTAAATTGACCATTTTTAGACATTTAGGACAAGTAATTAAGTAGCTGCTTTATTTCGCTTACCACCAGCAATTTGGATTACATCCTTACTTATATCGTTCATGAATCACCTGATAAAATTTATCTCATATTTTTATTATAACCATATACCGCAAAAAGTGCGTAAAGTTATGTATTAAGAACAATATATATCAAATTTTGCATACTTTTATTTTTAAACGAGTGTAGCCGTAGGCTAGGGCTTGCTTTGGGAGTTTGGAGTCATTAACGGGTAAATTGCCGCAGAGATTAGCGGTGTTAACCGCGCCACAATGGAAAGATAATTCTCACAATTGTCTTGAAATACGTGGCAAGTTTAGAATAAATTTTTCACTAACTTATTATCTTATTTGTCTGGTTTGTATTTATTCAAATAATAAATATGTACAAATATCATTCTGAATTGATAAATATAAATTATTAATAAATTTACTTATATAAATCATTTTAAATTAACGAATAAGATAAAATTTTTTAAAATATGACTTGTTAAAGAGTTACACAAAGCACTGCCAATGAAAAACAAAGAATGTTTTTAAATTCAAAAGAAGAATCAATAAGATTTATACACAAAAAAAACATTACTAATAACAAGTTTACTCAGTTAACGGATTAAATAAGTTAGTTAGACGAACTTATAGAAATCTTGAAACCTTTGAAAATAAAGGGATACAAGCGGTGATTGGATTTGTACGAGTGGAATCTATTTCAGTACAGAGCACTTTCGAGTGGAATCTATTTCAGTACGAGTGGAATCTATTTCAGTAACGAGTGGAATCTATTTCAGTAGAAAACATCTTCGAGTGGAATCTATTTCAGTAAAAACATTGATTTCCTAATGGTTATACACACACTTATCCACAGAAAATGTGCTAAATAGTAGACTTTTCGCTCCAATCTTGAAATCAATAGGAATTTTTTCATATATTTTGAGTTAATAAGTGGAAAACTAATTCAGTAAAAAAATGAAAATGTCTAATGAGTGGAAAACTGATTCAGTAAAACCAATTTTTATAATCTTTTTTGTAAATATTTTAATCAAAATTCGATAATACAATGTTAATAAGTGGAAAACTAATTCAGTAACCAGTAAAGTGCTTAACAGTGGAAAACTCATTCAGTAAAAAGGACAGGCTCAAGTGAAGGACGAAACACGAATTGTCGAACCAGCTATAACAGAATACTTATTGGGTGATCAAAGCACCGATTTCATGATTAAAAACAATCTATTCGTATCCATTGAAGAATTCAGGGAAGATGAAAAAAATATAATTGGGCCTTTAAGCTCTACTGATACTCAGATTTTGACAACTACTTTCTTAATGGCTCATGAACTCAATGAAAGTAGAGTCCATTATGATGCAGAGACAGTCTTTAAAATTGATCTTGATAAGTTTTGCAAACTCTGGAAAATCGAAATTAGTGATGATGATAAAAAGTTAGGACTAATCTATCACAACATAAAAAATTCTCTTAGCCGGCTCCAAAGCAGAATCTTCCGTTACCTTGATCTAGAATCAAATGCACCAGTTCAATCAAGTTACTTCGCTTATATCGAATATGGTAATAAAACAATAAAATTTGGATTTCCAAAACCTTTCATTCAGTACCTAAAAAAAATGGATAAGTTCACTTGGTACTATCTGGAAAATATTATTAAGCTTGGTAGTGACTCTAAGCAGTATGCCATCAGCTCTTATGCTGTGACACTTTACGAGAATCTACAAAAAGAAAAAAACTTTGCCCCGATTGAAGATGGGAAAAAGATCATCATCTTTGGTAATTCTAAACTTCGAAAATTATTTGGTATAATCAACGGCTATGAACGAAACATAGATTTTAAAAATAAAGTTTTATTACCGTCTCTTAAGTTAATTGAAAAGCATACTCAGCTTAAAGTTACGCTACAAGGAATTAAGGAAGGGAAGGAGATCACAAAGTATCGTTTTATATGTGAATTCCCTGAACGTGATTTAGACTTTGCCTATGCTGTTTCAAAGAAAAAAAGTGAACGACCATTATTGACAGCGCAACAAAGAAAGAAATTTTCAAAGTTATTGACTGATCATGTTGGTTTTCGCTCTATTTACATAAAAGAGAATGAATTAAATAAAGACTTTATGATCAGGGTTGAAAAGAAGTTAATGGATAAGCTAACAGTAATTGAATACTGGCCTTTTCTAAAAGCTGTTGGCTGCAGAAGTAAAAAGATTGAGAACCTTGTTACAGGCGAAGTTATTAAGCAAGATGTTACCCCAGATTTAAAATTTTAAGTCTTCAAGTTAAAAGGCCCATAAATTATTTATGGGCCTTTTAATTTTATAGCGAAATTATCCGAATCGTCCTCAATCAGTGTTTTCAAGATTGTCATCTTCCTCCAAATCTTCTTCATTTCCATTCTGATTTGCGTGTGACAATGCAAAATACCAATCCAAATCCAACTTTCTAAATTCATTTATTTTATCAAGGCTATTTTCTAATAGCGCTTTCATAATAACCTTACCAGTCGCAAGGTCGAAGTTCCCTAAAAAATGACCGTAATCATTCATAAAAACAGGTGATGATATAAGAAATCCAATTTGCTTAGTGGATAATTTCGTTGGGGCCGTAAAATGCTTCTCTCTATCCTCAACTTTAAAGTGTGAGAGATCATCAGACCAACTTTTACCCTCACTCAAATAAGATATCTTCATCTTCTCTAATGCTTTCACCATTTTATGACTTATATACTTTCTATTACGTTTAAGTTTAAAAGTAACAGCGTCATAAATAAGACCATTAGTTTTCACAAATTCATATTCAACGTGAAGGTCTGTCAAAGTATTAATTTCTTCTATAGCAGGAATAATCAAACGATCTTTTAAATGAGCATGTTGCTTATATTGATTCTCCTTCTGAAAAATCTTCCTCAAGGAATCATAAGTCATTGTTAATTCGTTTGTTCTCCAACATTCACTATTAAAGATACGATACAATCGAAGTGAGTAATAACTATTCATTCTAAGAATCTGTTTTAACTCATGCTTATTAAAGGATGCTTTCTTATCCTGTTCATTTAACTTGTAAAAAAAATCATAAAACGCTGCATGAAATTCAATACTAAATATTTTTTTCCCATTGTCATAGTGAAGACTATTAATCATTGGAACTTTTACAGGAAAGTCACTATCTGCTTTATGCACCAACATAATAGGGCTGGCCTCAAAGCGATTATAGGCATTCAGCATAGTTCTTCTAAGTGATAACATTTTTGAAGCTTTATCTTTCAACTGCTCCTTTGTAAGAGCACCTTCAAACTCACCGCCGTACACTAAATTAAAAAAGTTATCTGCAGTGATTTCAATTTTGTCAGTCGGACTGAACGCGGTATTTTTATCCATTTCAAATTTATGTATAACCGTCATTGCGCAGAACATTAACTTTTCAAGGCTTAATTCTAAGTTATAGCTTGAGTAAGTCATTGTGTTTAAAGTTGCAACTTCATCATGTGCGTGAACAACTTTTTTTAATATTTTTTTACTTCCTGAGTCTGTTGATTTTTGAGCCA
Source organism: Acinetobacter sp. TGL-Y2 (assembly GCF_001612555.1). Classification (NCBI taxonomy): domain Bacteria; kingdom Pseudomonadati; phylum Pseudomonadota; class Gammaproteobacteria; order Moraxellales; family Moraxellaceae; genus Acinetobacter; species Acinetobacter sp. TGL-Y2. Next base: position 112,985 of record NZ_CP015111.1, read on the forward strand.
TGATTTAAACTAAGTTTCAAATGTGTGGTATTAAAATATACCTTTAATATAAATATTACAAATAATATTCGTAATTATTGATGAATTGATCAAAAAATAGGTATTTAATTGTTTTTATTGAGTTTTCTATTAGATTTAATGCAGAAATCAACTCATCATTAAAAATAAATAATATAATCAATGACTTATAATTAAGATATTCATCACAAAAGTTTTTTTTTAGTTTTGATGTGTGAAATGCCCCCCTAAAAGCTCGTTTTTTTAGTTTTGATGTGTGAAATGACCCTCCAGAAGCTCAGTTTTTTAGTTTTGATGTGTGAAATGATTTTATAAAAGCTCAGTTTTTTAGTTTTGATGTGTGAAATGCCCCCCTAAAAGCTCGTTTTTTTAGTTTTGATGTGTGAAATGACCGTCTGGAAGTTGAGTTTTTTAGTTTTGATGTGTGAAATGACCGTCTGGAAGTTGAGTTTTTTAGTTTTGATGTGTGAAATGACCCTCCAGAAGCTCAGTTTTTTAGTTTTGATGTGTGAAATGATCCTCTTGAAGCTCAGTTTTTTAGTTTTGATGTGTGAAATGTCCCCCTAAAAGCTCGTTTTTTTAGTTTTGATGTGTGAAATGACCGTCTGGAAGTTGAGTTTTTTAGTTTTGATGTGTGAAGCGCCTTTCAATCAACTATATATATAGTTTTCATGTGTGAAATGCTGCCTATATAACCAAATCTTGTGATTTTGATCACCCAATATAATTATAATTTATATAAAATATACTTTTTAAGCTGAAAATCGCTTTTAAATACTCTGAAAAATAAGTGCAATTATAAAAGTTAATAGATAAGCAGCAGATTTTAAACTTTCACCATATTCTGAAATCATTTTTAATAAAATAATGTATGATTAAGAACCAAAAAATAATTTTAAATAATTTGGCCTAATTTTTTAAACATTTTTTAATCAAATTTTTATCTGTTCCATCTATAAACGGCAATATTAATTTAAAATATACAATAAACAATCTGATTGTGGATAAGGTTGTGGGTAATTATAGTTTTTATGTGTGAAGCAAGTTTTGATGTGTGAAATGATAGTTTTGATGTGTGAAATGATAGTTTTGATGTGTGAAATGGATACATTCCAGTGTGAAATGATTGTTTTGATGTGTGAAATGGATAGTGATTAGTGATTAAAACCAATTAGTTACATGACTCCCTATGCTTTTAAATTCAAATATGTTGTATTAGAAAAACCAATTCCGATTTTAAAAATTTCAGAATAAAAATTCTATCAGAAATAACCCTATTTTTGATACTATAAAAAATTCATTTATTATTAATATAATAATTATTTATCTAATGATTTATTATTTAATATAATAATTATTTATCTAATGATTTATTATTTAATATAATAATTATTTGTCTAATGATTTATTATTTAATATAATATTCAATTAATAATAGATTGAATACAAATTTCAATAATTGACCAGTCGAGTAAATGAAAAATAATTTACAGCGTCATTGATTATCAGAAATAATCCCTATTTTTAAATGTAACTTTAAGTAAGGTTAACTCTTTTTGAATTTACCAATGAATATAAAATCAAATATTTTTGAAATCATTGTGTTATTTTTACTTACTCAAAATTCATTACTGGTATCAATAATAATCCCATTCTATGTGAATTATTTTTACAACTTATTAAAGTCTTTTCTGCAGACATTAAAAAGGCGCACTGTGAGGACAGTGCGCCTAGCAGGTTGAGCTTTAGCAGCATGAATGAATTCAGTGTTAAAGCTTATGAAAATCGGAGCTGAGTGAGAGTCCGATTAGCATTTCTTTTTGATACTTAAAAAAGCATCCAAATCTTTGTGGTATAAATCTTTAATGCCTTGAATTAATTCTAGTCTTTCACTAGATAACTTAACACAAGATGAACAACTATTTGATTTCTCAATAAATAATTCGTTTTTCATTAAAAATAAAACCTATTCAATTATTATAAAATATTAAATTAATATTTTCAATATTTTAATAAATATTAAAAACATTATAAAAACGTACCTTTAGCTAATTAGATAAAGATTAAGGAACCCAATTAACACTGTAATTATTCATAGATAAGAACAGCTAACCAATTGATAAACATGAATCAATTGAATACAATTAGTTTACATTATATTATAATCATATACCACTTTTATTTTAGTTATTTTTAGTATATTTTTTCTAAAACAATTTATGCTTGGATAATTATGACTTCACTAGACACACTTGATTTTGATAAACCTATTCCTCATGAAATAATTCATGAAATTCAAGATAATGATGATTTTTCTATGCTTCGCTGCAGTCCTAAACGATATAGAATTGATTGAACAAATTAATCAAATGTTTGATCTAAAGATCAAAGTTAATGAATCAAGAACTCAAATAGAAAAGCTTATTGATATCGCCACCGGATATAGTGGCTTCAACTTCTCAGAAAAAGAATGGAAGGCCCTAATTTTCTTTGTCTACTACGCTGTTTATCAACCATTAGAAATCCAACTTTCGACTTGAATACTCCCAAAAAGCATTGAACCATTAGACTTAATAACTTGGGAATTATGTTTTTAAGATTGCCCCCACTAATTTAAAAGCAGAGATTCACCTTCCTGAATACCCGCGGAGCGATTCCACTAGCGCAAGCTATTGGACATCGAGTATTAGCGAGTTGAAAGAGCATGTGTGCAAACACATGGCTCTGAGCGCAAGCATAGGCTGTAAATTAAAGGGGATAAGCCCTATATTATTTAGTAGGGCTTATCAAATACCTTCTTAATGTGTAAATGCAGTTTCTTGGTCGGTCTTGAATGCATTCATAATGTAATCAAGGTCAATATCATCGCTCCAGCGCTTATTAATTACATTGCCGTCAATGTAGTTTGCATAGCTCCATTGGCATGTACTGCTTGTTAGAGTTAAGTAGTCAAACGAAAGCTTGTGTTTATTAGCCCAATTTTCTATCACTGGAAAGGGTACAGTCCATAAGCTGTTAAACGTAATTGTGTTTTTTACCACTTCCACGTTTTCTGGTTGAGCACCAGAACACCAGTTTTTCTGCATCCAAACAATATCCGTGAATGCTTCATGCTTAATTAAAAAATTATAAGCCTGCTTACCTAATTCAATATATTCAGCACTTGTAGCAGGGTAAAGTTTATAAATATTTGGTTCACGTAAGTTGCCCTCTTGATCATATCGAAGCTTTAGCGTTTTCTTATGTTCATTCACTAATGAATCAAAATTTTCGATTGAGAAAAATGCATAATGTGGAGCCATAATTTCACTAACTTCTTTTTTTGTTAGTTCTAAGGCACTCAAATACCCCATCAATGAGTGATAAAATGCCACTCCATCTTCTTTAGTAAATAATTTAGGGCATGATATTACTTTGGAAAAATCAAATTTTGAAATTTCAGAATTAACATCTTGAAGCGCTATTGATAAATCCCCACCAGTGATGACTATTAAGTTTTTTACGTTGTGATTGAAATTCATTTTTTTAGCTCCATTGTTGATGTTTTTAATTATAATCATATACCGCATTTATATCAATTTAAATTATGTAAGCTAATGAAAATATATAATAATATAAAAATAAAAGCGTCAATTATCGGCGTTTAAAGTAAACTTTTTATTGTCTTATTTGTGGTATATGGTTATAATGAGTTATCAGCAACGGAGACCGCAAATGGCTACTTTTAAAGATTTTTTAAATAATCGTATTGAGCTAAATAACTTGCCGGAAGGTTATTGTATTTATATCATTCAGGGTGAAAAGCATTGGATGGCAAATGGTGACATGAATGATAAAAATTATACATTTGTTGTAGCTGCCCGTAATCCTGTCTTAGCAAAACAATGGGCTGGATTTGTATTTTTAACAAACTCAGATTGTAGTGTAGAAACATACTCTGACATTAAAGATATACTAGACGAAAATGCACTAAAACCTAGTGAATCAGCTTTTTTTGATCAATATAGTGAACATGAAGGATGGGTGGACATGGGTGGCGATATTGTTAAGCGTCTTGAACTCCCAGAAGAATTAACAAATGAAGAAGCTAGTGTTATTTTGAGATTTAATACTTTTGATGATTCAAATGTTAATTTGACTTAGATCGTCACCAGTCACAAAAAAATGGAGCTTATAGCTCCATTTTTGCTTTTCCAATACTTCAAATATTCATCTAACAGTAAAAGATATGAGATGCTTATATTTTTCGATTACCACCTCCGGCAGCCATAAGCTATTTGTGCGAACAAATAGCGCAAGAGCGTAAGCGGAGCCTTCTTCACTAGCCTGCAAAATTAATATCTAATTGGACATTTAGTAACGCTTTAGGCGGGGTAGATATAGCCTTGAATATTATCTTCATCACCATCCAAATCATTTTCAATGAATGCTGCAGCTAGGTCAGTCCGTTTATTTTCTAATTTTGTATAACGTCTGTTCTGGTCTCCTAAAGAGCGAATTAAAAATTTAGCCGTTTCACGGACAAATACATTGCTAAAATATTTATAGCCGTTTTTAAACAAGTACTGATGACAACGTTTAAACGTTTTTTTATTATCGATATGTTCAATTGCATCAATTTCATAAACAAGACCATCTCGAAAGCTTCGCCATTTTCCATCTGCTAAGCGAACGTAGTCTCTTTTCTCTGTTGATTTTAATTTAACTAAATGCCAAATAAAGTCGTCCATTGGAATAAGCCAAAAAATTGGCTCTGGAACAGCCTTATTAAAATCAAATTTTGCATACGCGTCATTAATTGCGAAATGGTTCAAATTAATTCTGTAATGAGTTCCATCTTGTCCGGTTAAGCGTAGATTAGGAATATCAATTATTGCCAATAATTCCTGAAAGTCGGAAGATTGTTTTAGATAAGCATCCGTGGTCTTATAAATCCGAAACTTACTATTCATGTTTGAGTCACCTAAACCATAAATTATTATACGCTGATACAGCCTCATTTGCTCTGTACAGCGCCTAAATCACAAATGCACCAATTTACCAATCTAATTAAAAAAGCCATCCATACGCTTAAATTGAGCATTAATGAGGTCTACAAACCTTTCGATTCTTTCAGACGGGAAATACCCTTGATTAATAACCTCAGAAAAATATTCTGTGTTGCCAACTGAAGCTTTGAGTTTATCCTGTTCGACACTGTACGACAGATCAAATTGATTTCCATTTTTACTTGAAAATTTAGCAACTTCTTCATTCATAACAAAATCAAACGCTGAATAATATGCGATTACATCAGCTAAATACTTAATGTAATTTGGCGTGGTTTTATCAACAACTTCAAAAAAATGAAAACCGCGCAATTCATAACATTGATTATTGAATTCTGCAGGATTGTTAATGCTTGAACTATCAATTTCCCCATTCGTAAAATGGACAATGCGCCAATCTTTTAAGTCGGAGCTGATTGCTCTGTACTGCCCCGTGAATTGGAATTTTTTAGCCCATAACTCAATGAATTTCTGACAATGCCCACTATTTGTTTCAAATTCTAATGTCTGTTCATCAACAACATCTGTATGCATTGAGTTCCCAAGATTATTCCAATTATTCATGCACCATTCATGAGTTTCATCTGGTCCAATGATATATGTCGGTATTGGGAGAAGTGTTGAGAAGTCGATATCTGACAAATTTGTGTTTTCTGCATTTGGGACAGAAAGTAAAAAATCAAAAGCCTCTCCATTTTCAGGAAGATCATCAAATTCTAATAGATGTGCGGCATTATTCATTAGTTAGCTCCGTTGCTGATAACCAATTATAACCATATACCGCATATATATAAAGTAAGTTTATGTAATTATTATATTTGTCTTGTTATCTATTAATAATAAATAGAGGTTGGATTATCGTAAAGTAACTTTAACTTTACCCACACAATTCTTGTTTAATGGAGTTCCTTTTTCATCAACACGGCGTAAATAACCGCATTGACTACATGCTATTTTCCCAATAAGACCAATGGGTCTATTTAGTATTTCGACCCATATATGTCCATTTCCGTCATCAATTTCTAGTTTTTTGAAGTTCGTTGTTTTCATAGTATTACCTATATTTTGATAACTATTTAGTTTTAATATATTCAGGTAGACCAATAGCAACACTTAAGCTCGAAAGTATTGAAATTAGGTATAGGGAGGTGAATGAATATGTATTTTCTTTATCTAATCCAACCTCGTTAACGTAAAACAATGCAATTGCGGTCGATACTGAAAATAATATAAAAAAAGATTAAGTACTTAGCTGTGATATTCATTTACTCACCTCACAAAATGATGATTTATAAAAGGCTTGGGCTGCTTAAATTTAATTTTTCAGCCTTTGGCGGTATAGGGCTTTGCCCCTCAAACGCTTTAATTTCGTCTTCACTTGCTGGTCGTAAGAAATAAGTAAGAAAGTAACCCGAATAGTTATAACCATGGTTATCTTCTAAGAATATAGCTATATCACCAGAACAAGCGGTAAAGTGATCTGTCCGGCATCGCCAAATTCGTTTTCCTTTTGTTGGGCAACCAGCCTCCATGCAATTATCCATGACAACTAAATCATCTTTTTTATACATGATTGATTGTAGATGTTTGTATGCCGATTCCCATGCTTGTACTGCAGATGAACAAATACGCCCAAATTCACTTTGGTAATATTTTATTTGCCAATTATTATTTTTTTTTCCGCTTTGAGTTTTGGATTTATCGCTAAACACTGTGCTTTATATGACATTGATTCATTACCCTAAATTTTTATTGATTGAAGCTAATTTTGTTAGGCATTACGTTCTAGGCTTTTAACAAATTCTTGATTTTGTATATTTTTGAAGAAATCCTTTTGATTTATCAGTTCAATCATTTCTTCACCAGAACATGCAAAATAAGGTTTTTTAACGTTATGCATCTCTTTCAACTCTTGGTAACTCAATGGACCGTCACCAGTACCAAAAAACTCATGTATTAAGAATGCTGTTTCTCTGTTTAATACTTCAATTGGAAATGATTCTACACCTTGGGACAATAACCATAGCGTCCTAGTTACACCACCGTTGAAGGCTAGTTTTAGAATACTGTTTTCATAGAGGGCATTTAGCTGAGCTAAAGGTACAGGTTTATCTTTGATTGCAAAACCAAGAGTAGCTCGATCAAACTTATAGTCTTTCGGCATATCTCTCAACAACACACAGTTTATAGTCCTGTGCTTGTCATCTGAATGTAGTGATGAAATTAACCAAAAATAGTAAAATTTTTTAGAACTTACATGGACCACATGAAGTTCATTATCCATGTCACCAAATTCACTGTACATTATTCTCGAATCAGAGTTAGGTAGATTAACTCTCCAACTTGCCCCCTTATAGTTAATTGAATCAAGCACTGCAGGGCTAGGGTTCTCGTATTCGATTAAAGCAGCTTGAAGTTTCAGACATTCAAGTTTTTTTAGGTAATCATAATGGTTATCTAATGGCATAAAATGTTGAAACATTAAGTGGTGATTTTTCATTCAAATAAAGCCTCTATATACCCAAATACAAAAAAGCCCCATATTTTTTCACAATATAGGGCATTACTAGACTTAATGCTTTTTATTGAATTCAGCAATCTGCGTTACCATTGAAGAATTGAAGGTCTTCTGCATATTACTTAGTTTAATACTGGCTTCTTCGCGTTCACGCTGACCATCTTGTTGAATTTTGATCACATCATTTACAGATTTTATCAATGTATTTTGCACATGCTCCAATGTATCAATATCAATCACTGAACGTTGATTCGCTTTTGCAGTCGCAACAGAGTTTTGATGCAACATATCTGCATTTCGTTTTAATAAATCATTTGTTGCATCATCAATGGTATTTGCTAATTCAACACTGTTCTTTTGCTCTTGAAGTGAAATAGCCAAGCTGATCTGATTCTTCCATGCGGGTAGGGTAATGTTCTTCACTGCATAGAATTTATCGACAAGCATTGCATTGTTGCCTTGGATGATTCGAATCATTGGCAAAGTTTGTAATGCTGATTGTTGCAAAATAATTAAGTCACTAACCCGCTTTTCCAGATTATTTGCTACGTGATTTAAATCATAAATTTCCTGAATCACTGCTTGAGATTTATCACCATTCGACAGATCAGCAATTTTTTCTTGAATTTCAGCTTGTCTAAGCTTTCCTGCTGCAGCATAAACGCCTAATTGTTTGTATTCATCGGTTACACCTTCATACATTTTATTAAGCGTGTTAATGCGTGATTTGAGTCCTGTTTGAGTGGATTCGATTTCCAAAACTAAAGTATCGATCTGCTCTTTGGTTGTGCTGAAATTCTCATTCATGTTTTGTTTCATGCCACGGAATTTTCCAATTATCACACCAAATAAACCTTTTGGACGGTTTGGATTCACCAGTGCATTAACATTAACATTTTGAGCTACACGTACAACTTGATTGAGTTTTTGACCAGTTTCATCTAGGTCTTTATTTTTAACTAATCCTAATAATTCATCAGTACAAGATGCCGTTTTGGAAGCGATATTTTTACCATATTCGGCAACTGCAGTAGTATCTAGAGTGTCAAGGTCCTTGGCTGCCGATGCCACAAGATCAAAATCTGCGGCAACAAGACCTAATTCTGTTAAATTGAGTTCTTTAAAGCGCTGTTCAATTGCAACTGCAGGCGGTAGAACTTCAATATTTTTTAATACTGTCATAAGAGTTTCCCGTAGATTCTTAACAAGCGACAAATTCGCTGAATACATTCTTAATATTTAGAGTATAACCATATACCGCAAAATATAATAGTAAAAATTTGTAGCATGATCGATATTTTAATTTAATAAGATGGCTTTTTAAAAAAAATTAATAATAAAGTAGCTTACCCAAAACCAAGGCATAAAAAAATCAAAACCCCTTTTTCTGTAAAACCAGACAAGAGCGTAAGCTATTGGCCAAAGTGCGTAAGCTAAATTCAAACCACGGCGCAAGCATAGTGGTTCGAAGCGCTAGCGTAGCCGACCATCAGTGCAAAATAGATAGTTTAGCCCACAAAAAATAGCCCCTATTGGAGCTATTATTCAATATTCATTTAATCCGAATGGATATTCAAAATTAGTCATCTGTAAACTTATATTGGATGTTTTTGGTATGCTCATTTTCAAGAAAATGTGTAATACAATCCATTTCTGATTTAAGCGAGTTATTAAACTTACTATCGCTGAAACGTAAATAAGCTTCATTAATATATCCCTCTACTAAGTCTAAACGCTCAAGTATGAGTTCTTTATTAAATGTTTGGAGCCACATTGCAGTAAAGTATACACTTGGTCCACTATGCTCCGCTGGTAGTCCCACTGAATTACCCATTAGGTTTTCTCCAATACTTTTACGTCATAATAACTTTGGGCATCTTTTCTGCACAAAATGTATTTTCCGTCTACTGTTAGATAAAGCTCATCCAATAAATCAGATTCATCAGAAAAACTTCTCATAATTCTCTTGCCATAGAATGAAATATTGTAGTCATTCTCTATAACCAATTCGATAGGGTAGCCTGACCCTTCTGTAGAAATGAGTTGAGTTGTAGCTATCCCTAAACGTTCATAGAGATTTTTTGCTACTAAGTCCCAACCAAAAAAATCAACTACTTGCTTTTCAGACTCTACGATCTTGAATCGTTCTTCCTGTTCGTCATAACAAACAAAATAATTATCAGCCTCTCGCTTATAGACCGAGTAATCTACATAATTATCAAAACCTAAACGTGGTGTGCCATCAACAGATTCTAATAGACTACCAATAAAGGTTTTAAGCTCATTTCCAACTTGGATTTTTATTTCTTTAGCTTGACTTTCCATCATAAGCACCTAAATTATTCTCAAAGTTGAAATCAAATAAACCGATAATAAAACGATATAAATCAATACTTATCGTCACAATCTTCGCACATTTCATCTTCTGCGCTTTCATTCGTCACACGTAAACCTGTCTGTTTCCACTGGTCACAATAATCGCAATGGAATACATGATTATCTAATTTTTCGAAAAAAACTTTATTTTCAACAATGCTGTTGTCATAACCAAATTCTTCTAAAACTCGCTTTTGGCTCTTAGAGAAGGTTTCTTCAAGTCCATCTAATTCATTTGCAATTTCTTCAATCTCATCGTCAGATGGGAGGGTGGTTTTTAAGGACATAATGATGACTCACATTAGAGAGAATATTGCTTAATATCAGAGATAAAACATGCTGATAGGCTATCATTCTGAGTTACTACTGCCAATCTTTTAAATTCACGTAATAAGCTTAAAATAGGCTTTCTAAGCTCACCATTCATAGCAATTGTTCTTCCAAAAATCGCACTAAATAGCGTTGCACAATTTAATTTTACCTCTAGACACTCTAGGCTTTGAAAAAGGAATGTCCATGCTGCAAGTTCTTCTGCATTTAAATTATATTTATGCGACAGTTCCATAAAGCTTGATCTGATAATACCTTGTATATCTACACCATTCGCTTTTAAAACATTGAATATTTCAGAATTAAATTTTCCTTTCTTGATCGCAAGTTTATTATCACGACTAACCTTTACATGATTCACAATCAATTGAAGACCAAGTGAAGAACAAACCGTTAAAGTTAGAATTCCAACTGATAATGATGCTGAATGGATTAACATAAGGGTAACTCCGTTGTTGATAACCTATTATAACCATATACCGCATTCATATAAAGTAAATATATGTAAATTATAGTGTTTTTATTTTAAATATCCTTAATTTTAGTAAGGTGAGTCCAGTCGGGGAAAGAAGGTTTTAAAATTCGAGTATCCATTCCTTGTCCGACAGGTCATTCGCGCAAGCAAAACGGTTTTAGAGCGTAAGCGAGGCCTTTTATTGAATGGCAATTAGAAAAAGGCCTACAATTTATGCAGGCCTTTGGTTATGTTTTATTTAGGCATTTGGAAAAACTAAATCTGTTATTTTATAGCGGTAAGGCTTTTCATCTTTAGTGCAAACTAATTGACCATAGCTTTTGTTATATGGTCTAACATAAATAAGTTCTTCACCTTCATATTTAAGAATTTCTCCACCTTTTAGCTCTTTTGCTGCGCGTAATTTTCTATTCTTATTTAGGCGTAGCTCAGTACATTTATTTCTCCAAATGATTGCATCTGGATAACGACAAGTACTTTGTACTAATAGGCGATCAGCACAGTTGTAATAGTATGGCCCAACAGATTCAGACATTTCTTTGTATAGCCATTCGCCTGCGTTACGATTAACCAAAACGACATTAATTACTTTTTCTTTGGTCTGTTTATGTTCCAACAACAAATAGACTTCATTACCAAAAATACTTCTATCAATTAGAGTGTATTCGCTATTATTTTTCGGCACTAATTGAGCATCTGCGAACTCTTTGATATTCACATAGTTTGCATAAATCCCAGTCCAACCCATTTTATTCACCATTGCTATTTGTTGTTGATTATTCATTATAACCATATACCGCAAATATATAAAGTAAGTTTATGTAATTATTATATTTTTTTTATTATTAAAATATAAAACCTCTGAAGTAGGGCTTTTATATGTTCTTTAATCTTCGTTCAAGCAAAATTCACACGCATTGCAAGAAAAACAATACTTACAACCACAACCATCGCTTGTCTCTCCACAATTGCAACAGTCGAGCATTTCACTGCACGTTCGGCCATTTAATTCTGGGAACCTGTTGTTATCGCAACCAATGCTTTCACTTTCACTTTTTACTTTTTTATCACACACGTTCGATCTCCTAAGCCTTTGTTGTCTTGGGTGGAAAAGTCCTGTCTTTCAAGGGATTTATAAAGAAATTTTGAAAACTTGATTTAATTATAATCATATACCACAAATATGTATAGTAAGTTTATGTTAATGCTTAAGATATTCAAAAAAAATACCCCAATATAATTGGAGTATTTTGTATTCTACGTTGGTGCTAAAAGATATTTTAGCAATACAAATTTGATTTCTTGGCTGGGCCATTTTTAATTATGGGATTCAAATTTGTAGCATCTGGTGAAAAACATTTCATAATATCGTTTTGAATACAGCAGTGAATGCTAATTTGACGACTCGACTCATAATCACCAACAAATATGGCTAATAATGGCCCAAGGCATGTTTTCTTATTTCCAATTTTTTTAATTTCACCTTGTACGCTACTGGTCAAGGAAATATATTTTAATTCTTGAAGTTCGGAGTTTTCATAGATACCTTTGGTGATCGCACTACAACCAAATTTGGTATCAATCATTTCATGAAAATCTGAGTTGTTTAAAAGTCTATCTGCTAAATCATGAGAATCAGCATCATCAGACGGGCCTAATAGCATTAAAGGGCAGCCATTAACAAAGATACCAACGCTTTTTAGATTTAAAAAATGTGTCGTAGGATTGAATTCTGCAGGCGTTAGAATTGATTGTGTCATCAAGTTTAAAATTTCGTTATGTTGCATATACTTCCCCATAAAATTCAATGGATATCCTATATCATATACCACAAAGTGCATAATTTATAATGTTGCCATTTGTTAAATTAAGCTTTTGAAATATAATGTAATTTATTGTTGTACTTCCAAAAATAAAACGAGTGTAGCCGTAGGCTAGGGATTGCTTTGGGAATTTAGGACCAATCGGGGATAAATTGCCGCAGAGATTAGCGGTGTCAACCGCGCCACGAAAACAACATAATTACAGACGGTGATTTGTTTGTTTTCAAAAAAGGCAAAAAATCAATTAAAGCAATTTTTATTGAGTTTCTGGCTTTTTTAACTGGGGGGAACCCCATTTATATTCGCCACAAACGCACTGATAAAGCCCTTGTAATGTTGTGGCAGATAATCCTGCAACAGGGTAGGCACGGTATCTTTGGACAACTACATTATGATTTTCTTTGAACACCCATTTATGGCGTTTGTGCTCATGATTGCTGTTTTTCATTTTTAGTTCCATCTTATTAATATTGCTTCCGATTCGCAAAACCACCATGCTGATAATGTTCTAAATCAAATTTATCATTTAAATCAATTTCAACAAAGTTATTGATTGTTTGATGATGATTTCCATATCCACCTTTAACATTAAAGAGTTGGTCTTGGCCATCATTCAAGTGCATATCGTTGTTATCAAAATGCTGATCTTTGCCATCATTCCAGTGCATATCTTCAAGGTGCATATCGTTGTTATCAAAGTGCTGGTCTTGGCCATGATTCAAGTGGATATCTTCATGGTGCATATCGTTGTTATCAAAGCGCTGGTCTTGGCCATTAGACTGATTGACTTGTTCAACCTGTACAAGATTAGTCTTTTGACCTTTCACAATATTAAAGCTGTTTACTGCAATCTCGGGTGCTATTCGTTCATTCCCATTACAATCAAGCCATTTAAAGTATTCAAGACACCCAGTAATTAAAATTTCATCACCTCTTTTTAGAAGTGCAATTGCTTCTGCATCTTTATCGTAGAATGCCACTAAATGCCACTGAACACGTTCATTTGTACGTGTTGCTACAGATAAAATAGCTTTAGTCCCATACTGATTCTTATAGAATTCAGCTTCTTTTCCAACATAGCCTAAAATGTTTACATGATTAATTGTTTGCATGAAAAAATTCCTTCTAGAAAAGTGATATGGGACAATCCAATATAATAATATTATAACCATATACCGCAATATGTGCCGTAACATTGTGTAATTATTTTATGTTTTTTAAAAAAAATGCACAGTTTTATTTGAATTTATACTAATAAAAACATTAACAATTAATAACATGGATTAATTTTGATTCAGTTTTTTTGTGGTATATGATTATACTATTAATAACGGGTGATAAACATGGAAAACTTCTATTCATTTACGGCACTTCGGGGCATTCAAGGCCGAAAAATGTCATATATTATTCAAATACCTCTAAATATGGTTGGTACTCTCTTTGAGCAAGAAGATTTTTCACTTCCTGTAATTGAACGAAAGCAGCGAATGTTGAATAAAGCTCGTGTGAACCAGATTGCTAAATACTTGGTGGACAATCCTGACAGCTATGTACTCCCTCCTTTAGTTGCTCAAATCATAGGTGAGGTTGAGCAGACCCCTGATCAGTTGCAGCGGGATATTGTGACTCTAAAAATTAAAATGGGTTCAAAACTTCAAATTTTAGACGGGCAACATCGTTGCGCTGGAATTCAGTTGGCACTCCAACAACGCAAATATTTAGGCGATGAAGTAATCCAAGTCAAACTTTTGATATGTGGAAACCTTTCAGATTCACAACAGGTATTTGCTGATATCAACATCAATGCAGTAAAGCCACCTCAGTCAATTAAGATGCTATATAACCATAGAGATTATCTAACATCATTTTCGAAAGTACTTATTGAACAAATTCCTGTATTTAAAAATAATACTGATTATGAGCGTACCAATTTACCGCCTCAATCTGACAATATTTTTACATTTAGTGCTATATATCAAGCCAATAAGGAACTACTCAAAACTTCATCAGATGAAACTATGTTTGATCAAAAAACACTGATTCAGTTTTGGAATACTGTAGCGTCAGTGATGACAGATTGGGATGGCCAGAAAAATGCTGGAGAACTTCGTGAGCAATCAATATCTGTCCACGCTGTAACGTTATCGGCATTAGCAGAAGTGGGGCGAACTCTCATTGAAAAATTTCCTTCTGAATGGCCTGAAATACTCAATGGCTTAGTCGGGATAGATTGGAACCGTTCTAATCCAGACTGGAAAGATCGAGCCGTTGTTACTGGGAAAATAACGAAATCCCGAAAAAACATTGAATTGACTGCAAATAAAATTTTGCAGTACTTAGGCGTAGCGCTGAATAAAGCTCAAAAGAATCGGGAAACAGAATTTTTGAAAAACATATAAATTTCTCAGTAAAATCGCCCCTTTTTTTAAATTGGGGCATTATTTAAATGACTATAAGATAAAAACCTATTTACCCAATAAATTTACAGAAAAGTAAAGTTTAATAAATACATTGAGTTATATTATTGTTTAATAATTTGGGTTATCTCTATTTATCTTAAAAAAACTAAAAATATTATAAGCTTATGGTAAAATTTCTCTAGTGATACATCGCACACGCGGTTTTTAGGCCGCTAATGCGGCTTTCCTAAGCCTGTCAGTTGTGATACATCGCACACGCGGTTTTTAGGTCACTTGAAAGCCAAAATAGGCATGGCGGGGCGTGATACATCGCACACGCGGTTTTTAGGTTGGCATTCTAAAACACATGAACCACAACTAAGTGACACATCGCACACGCGGTTTATAGGAACATGGCTGGGAGGTTACTGCTTTTGATACGGTGACATATCGCACACGCGGTTTTTAGAAGCAAAACTACAATCTGTTCGAGCAAAACTACGCGAGACATCGCACATGCGTTTTTAGGAATTGAGAGTATTCTTCTTTATAATTATATGAGTAATACACCGCACACGCGGTTTTTGGATGCAAGTTAAACGTCAATCGAATGTCATAAGGTGACACATCGCACATGCGGTTTTCATGATGTGTATAAAAGAGAAAGTTGCTATTGTCGAGTAGTACATCGCACACGCGGTTTTTAGTGCAGCATAAGCTGTGAAGGAGAACCGACATTAGCCAGTTCTTTGCTTACATACATCAATAGTTTTCAACATAGCTATCTAAAACATTGCTTAATGAATAAAGCAAAAACCATTCAGGCAACTTTGTATTGTTTGCTATAAAGTTTTCATCAGCAGAACGTACATTTAAATATTCCTCAAAATCGTCATAGACTATAAAATTTTGAGGATTGCCATTTTCATCGCTCTGCGTCAGTAGTTTAATACTGATACCTGTTTCATCTTCTTGCACTTTAAATTGAGTGGCCACGCTTAATTTTACATAACCTTCTAATCTTTCCTCAGAAGAAAAGAGTGGCATTTCAGAAACACTGTCATGTTCGAAAATATCATTCTCTTGTTCTTCAATGCTGTCAGCATCTGTCCCCATGTTGAAGCAAATGTTATCTGGAGTAAGAAGGCCTAGTGCATCCATTTCAGTAATAAATTTTGCAGCTTCCATTTTAATATTATCCTCTAACCTTTTCTAAGGCACTCTCAACACCTTGACGAAATGCTTCTAGATGAAGGTTATTTGGTAGCACAATATTATCTTCAATGAATAATTCAGTACCTTCTTTGCCTAGATTTTTGATTTGATCACTGTTTTCATTCAATTCAACTGAAAAAAACTTTTGATTTGTCGGTGATTTGAAAAGCTTTGCGCTGCATTCATGATTAGTTTTATCTAATTTAACTGCTACACGGTAAATAATTCTAAACTTGAAGTTAATATCGAGTTTCTTATTTTTAATATTCACTTCGGTTGTTACTTTCTGATCATCTACAGATTCAGAATTAGGCATTACTTCAAATTTTGTTGAACGATAATTATAGAAAAAAGAGGGTTCGGTTAAATAAACTAAAGCAACTGCTTGTTCAATTGAATTGATATCTTTAGTGTTCATAATAAGCTCCATTGCTGATAACCAATTATAATCATATACCACATCAAATTGTGTAAGTGTATGTAAAATAATATAATTATATGTTTTTTTATTAATATTTTCAGGTAATCTGTCCTTGCTTTTTAAATTCCCTTATTTATTAAGAGCACTGCAATCGGACCCTAATTGATAAATTATTTTTGGGCATTTCAGCGCCGCAGACAAACGAATTTGCGCAAGCCAATTTGTTCTGTAGCGTAAGCGCTGGCGGTAGATATTCGAAGAAAAAAGCCTGATTGTCAGGCTTTTAAGTGGTATTAATTAATCATATTATGAATATATTATTCAATTTGATAAAAATTGAAATCCAATAGAAATGGGAATCAAAATAATACCGCACAATAATAGTAAACCATTATTTGTTTTTGGCTTTCTCTTTTTAAAGAAAATATGTGCAGAAATAAATATAATCGCAACGATAAAGCAAAATAGTGCTGATTTATCAATAATGGAAAACATCGTATTTCCTTTTAAGTTTGCCCTTCAAATTCAAGAATTTTTTAACTTAGGGAGTCTCTATGCTTTATAAAATGCCATAAGAGACTCCCTATACTAATTAGAAATAAGCACCAAAATTAAAAGTACCATCTTGAATTGCGGTTTCAATTGCTTTGGCATCAAAATTTAAACCGGTTAATTGGAATCCATCATCGTTGATTGTTAGCTCACCAATTGTTTTTGGCATAGGTTCATCAAAAGATGATTCAACAATTTTCCAAGTACCGTGAATGTCACCACAACCAAGGTTTTGATGGCCACCAACTGAAAAGTTAACGCTTGATTTATATAAAATCCAAAGTAGATATTGAAGTTCTTTATGTGATGGGTTAGTCAGTGTCATACGGTGTGACAATGTATAACCTTCATCAATCGCTTCAAAACCATCTAACGGACGTAAAATAGATTCGCTTGAGCCTGTACGTGCATCTTTTGCAGCGCGAATTTGTTCATCAATCCCATCAATTTGAGCGCCGATAATCTTACGTTCTTCTGCAGTCGCACCTTTAAGAGACTTTTCTAAGTCTTTACGATCTTTCTTTAAATCAGATGTTTCTAGTGATGTTAATGCATCATCATTCATAATTTTTTGAAGATAATCTAATTCTTCGGTATCTACGAAACCAACGAGGCTTGGTTGGCGATTAAATGCGTGGTTACGCGCACCATTACCATATTTAGTAATAGGGCTATCTGTTTCGCTGCAGTAAGCATTACCAACTTTTAAATTACCGCCAATGGCAAAATTACCAAAAACTGAAATTTGTGGGTTTACTTCACGAATTGGACCATTTTTATTAACGGTTTCATAACCGCCACCAAGCTTAACTTTACGACCAGTGTCTACACCAGAAAAGTTCATGTAGATTTCATCAACAGATAGTTTTTTATCAACTTTAGCAAGTTCATGCGCAATAGCATGAGATGCTGTGCTACGCAACATACCGCGTAAACTAGAAGCTGGAATGTAATAGGCATTGTGTGAATTTTTAGGAATGCCTTTTACACTCGGTAGAGATACGTTTACTGGTGCAACGGTAGTGATTGTGCCGATAAATTTAACTGTTTTCATTATGTACTTCCTTAAATGGTTTTAAGACGGAAATTAGGGATAAAAGAATCAATTCGTTCAGACGTTTGGTAAGGCGGTTTTACAGAGTTTTTAACATTCAAATAACCTTTTTTCTCAACCATATTGACAGGTAGATTTCGGGCTAATTCATTGTTTTCATCAAAAAAACTGTAATCATTTTCAATTTCAGAAATCTGAATATCTTGAATTTCGCCAAAACCTTGAGAGTTATTAAGACCAATAAAGCCAAGACTATTCAAAAGGTACTCAATTTTTTTGGCATCGCCCACGGCGTTGAATTCAATAAAACCAGCTTTAATACCTTTGTGGGTGGTCACACGCTTACGGAAGCCGCCACTTTTGGTAATAATGGTTGCCTTTTTTTCAGCCTTCGGAAAATGCCAATCTTCCCAATGTGTTCGTGTGGCCATAGCCCATTCAATTGCTTCAACTGGGTAATCTTTACTTCGAATAAAACGCAATGAGGAAGCTTTATAGATTCCGCTGGCTGGGTCTTTATCTAATACAGTATCGATCTTTGCCAAAATAGCGTTATCATCCAAATCAGAGTTTGCTTTGAATGCCCAGTACAGCAAGCCATCCAAATTAATCGGATACTTAGGCTGTAAAATGGGTGAGCCTATCTGGATGGTGATTTTCAATCTTTTCATATTAAGAAAACCTCCTTTTTTTCCTGTAAGAATATTTCTGCGTTTAAAAAGTTGTTCATGAATCTTGTTGGAATTGCATTTAATAGAGCCGAATTACCTTTAACGTTGCGGTTATAAGGCATACGACTATCAGCAATCCAAATCTTCACACTATGGTCAGGACCGCGTGTACCACGACCAAAACCCTGTTTCATTTTTGCTATAACATCATCTTGCTGATTGACCCATAGCGCATTATTTTTTGCTAAGTTCGATGCACCTTTGAGCAATGCACCTGACTTCAATGCAAATTGAATTAAGCTATTGGGAGGGCTAAAAGGAATACGAGTCATCACTACATTAGAGATCAACTGGTCGCCATTTTCTTTTTTAACGTTTAACCCTTCCCATGCTACGCAACTAACCAAAGTCTTGCATTTACCTGATTTAAAATCAGCAATGTACTCTTTCAAAGCGTGGCCACTTTCATGAATACAAATATCTGCTTGTTTTTTGAGTAGAATCCCAATGGTTTTACTTTCACTATGTGAGTTAGTTAATACCAAAATGTTTTCACCGGTTTTTCTAGCAGCCTCAATCATTAAGACTGTGTTTTTAATCCATTCAGGATGAAAGGTCATTTCAATTTCTGAAAATTCAAGTACTGGTGAAGGGATATCATTTTGAGTTAAAACAAACTCCATATTTGCATAATGCTGTGGAGATAATGAAGCTTCGAACAATACCGGTATTGAGCGTAGCCCAAGACTATATTGGCAATTGTTAAATGATAGTTCACGGCGTGAATCTGAAATGGTCGCACTGGTGAGAATGATTCGATCAGCAAGTTTGCCCATAATTACTCCGAAAATACCCGAAGCAAAAACATTCAGTGTTGCAAGTGAAATATTCCGTTTTATTTTAGAAAACCCGATTGCAGAGATTGTGTACTCATCTACAGGCTGTTCCCATCGAGCCAGTGCTGAAATTGCCTTTTCAGCATCACGCGCTAAGGTTGAAAGTTTAATATCTAAATCGTCAGATTCCATTGAGCTTAAGAACTTCGACAGCAACTTTGAAAATAGATATGAAAAACTTAAAATCTGTTCTTTATAGACTGCAAAATGCTTACGGTCTGATGTTTCTGTGATGAATTCCACATGGTTAAAACGCGGGTAATTTTTCAAATCAATTTCAAATTGATTGAGCAATGACCAACTTGCATTTACTTGCACTGTAAGTTCTTTATAGTCCTCTAAATGGGTTAGAAGACGTTTAAATTCTGAAATGCTTGTGCGATAGTTGAATAGATCGAAACAAATTTCACGGCACTTATGAGCTTCATCAAAGATGATGGTATGTATATCAAGCTTATCTAAACCGGTTTGTTTCGAAAGAATTAGACTATGGTGATTTGAAACAACGATTGATGCTTCTTTTACACGTTGTAGATGGTACTCAAAAGCTTCATTGTCAACTGTCTGACGATGCAGTAGGCAAATATCATCGATGGCGATATCTGCAGGTAAATCGCCGTATTCTTCAATGTAGTCGGCCCACAAACCAGAACCGTCTTTGCACATGTCTTTTACTGTATCTACAAAGCCTAGTAACTCATCCTTACGGCTGTTATCAGCTGCTATTAATGCATGGCATAGGGCAGTGGTACGATCAGGCGAGAAGAATGCTTGACGACCCATTCTGTAGCAAATGACTAGATTGTTATCTAGACCTAATTTATGAAGAACTTCACGGATAAAAGGAACATCTTCATTGAGAATCTGTTTCTGCAATTGTCTGGTATAGGTACTGACAATAATTTTTTTATCGCCAAATTCAGGTGTCATTGCAATGTATATAGCTGCAGGAATCAAGTAACCAAATGATTTACCAATTCCTGTATCTGCTTGCAAATATGAGGCTGCTTTTTCAGGGTGAACAATAGTTTTAGCAATGTAAAGCGCATAATCATGCTGTTCTTTTACATAGCGGCCACCTAATTCTGCCAGAATTCCATTTGGCTTAAAAACCTGATCTATATAATCTAGGAATTTAGTCATTTTTAGACACCCGAAGCATACCAAAGCCATAAGTTTTATAGCGACCAATACCATTAAGCCAAGCGCTTTCAAATGCTTCTAGGTCAACGATTTTTGCAGTAAAACTAATTTCCATTGTTTCCAATGGCTTTGAGATATTACCGCGCTTAACAGCATGTTCTTTACGTGTACTAACGCCTTCTTTATATTGGAAGTCGGATAAGCCGGCTTTTGTGAATAATTTTGATAAATAATTATCTAGTCGCTCACCTTCGAGCTTAATATATTCATGGTTTTCAGCATTTTTGGCTTTACGACCATGCTGTTTTTCAAACGCCATACGTTCTTCTTTTGAACGCATAACTTGTAGGTCCCGTGACAGGGTGACTGAACCGGTAATAGAATCACCACAAGTCACATCTAATGTTACTTTTTTGGCTAATGCTTTCGGAATGTCTCCACTACTACGAATAATTATGTACTCGTTGAATGGAGCGAAAACAATCGATTTACGATCAGGATTGTCGGGGAGGAAGTCACGAATTTTTGCAGATGCCATTGTTCTGAAAACTGCGCCGTGAACATCACTGTCAACATAGGGAATTGCCATGTGATAACCAATCATTCTGCTGCACCTATTGCTGAGAGCCAAATAGTTTTTGCCTGTGGGTCATGTGGTAGTACTTCTGCACACAACTGGGCGAATTCCATGTTATCTGTATAAAACTTTTGTACACGATCACTTAACTGACTCATACGACCAGCTGTAATTCCACGTAATACAACAAGACCTTCTGTTTTAGTATTCTTATCTAGGGCAAGGAATGCTTCTTTAAACGCTAACCATCCTTTACGGGGTACGATTGTTGTACCTGTTTCATCACAAATGACAAGATGGCCTTCATCACCGACAAGTAGGTTATTTAAATAGAGTTCTTTGCGCGGTGTGATATTGATTGCTAGATAAGCGCGGTGATCTTCAAGCATTGCAATTAATGCAGCATTGCCAGATAAACCTTTTGCTATAAAAGGGAAGGTAGGTGATAACTTTTCAAAGTATTTACCACCGACCCAAAATTCTGGTTGTTCATCACCAGTAGGAATCAGCATCCATGCATTTTTATAGTCCATAAAACGCATAGGAATTTTTGGTGCTTCAAATGTCCCTTGTGCAATACCAATGTTTTCATAACTTGGTTGTGCAAACACACGCAAAACATCACTTTGTACTGTGCGAATGCCGTCAGAACTAACGTTTACATAACCTTCAACTTCATTGCCAAAAACTTCACATGGCCCATGGTCTTTTTCAAGTTGGTCAAATTCTTTTTTAAATAACGGAACAATTTTTTCCCGTATTAAATCTAATGCGTCAATGCTCATTTTATACCATCAAGGTTGGTCACAGCTTTATATAAATAATACATCACAATGCGGTATATGGATATAAATAATTATAAAATAGTGCGACATTTTTGTTTACTTATGTCATTGGTCTTTAAAGACAATTGATCTAAGATTTTTGACAAATATTTCGAGACTGAAACAAGTTTTAATTGCTTAAAAACTAAGTTATCAGTCAGTTAAGTTATTTTCAAAAAAATAAATCTAAACTTATGTGTCACGAATTTAAAATAAATCTTAACTTATCTGTCATTTTGCCAATTTCATAAGCAAACTTGATTTAAAACCGCGTGTGCGATCTGCTAATTAACTAAAATTTGATTTTTTAAAATATCTATAAATTATCTTAAGTAGACATTTATAAATAAGAGTAGGAGTTAGAGACCTTTTAAGCTCGACTAGCAATATCAAAGAGTTCACTAATTCCAATGCTTTCATCTAAATTAGGCTTCTCATGCAACCAGATAATCCACTTTTGCAAGGTTGCTGACCAAGCCAAATAACTGGTTTTTTTAGAATTAAATATAAAAAAATTACCATTAAAAAAAATTTCTGTACCTCTAGGTCGAATTTTCAAAAGATGCCGTGCGTCTTCCGATGACAAAGGTTTTTTAAAGCGTTTATTTAAATTAACGTACATATTTCAACTCAAATATTAGTTTTATGGGAAGCAAAAAATAATCACAGAATAAAATTTAGGTGTTGATCACATCATTCTACAAATATTTCTTGAAAAGCATTATTCTGTGGAGCCGCAATATCTAATGCGTACATCTGTTAAGTCCTTTTCGAACTTTTTCATCGCTGCAGGCAAAATAATATATTTAATTTCTTTATTGTCGGCAAGCAAGCTATTAACCATTGGTATGTAGTGTATTTTATCCATTTTACAATGATTCATGTGAAGGAAATCTACTTTAAGACTGCCTACAGTGCTAAAGAAGCAAGATGAGTGCAAATCTTGACCAAGCCATAGCTCATGTAAAGAATTTAATGAAGACAGTGCTGAAAAGTCTTTTATGTTTGGTAGGAAAGTAAGATGTAATGAAGATACCTTTACTTGTAATATGTTGTATTTATTGTGATTTATGCGCCGTTAAATATCAATTTTTTAATTTTATTTATATGGGTTTATGGGTAAGTCTCATGTACATTCTTAGTTGGCCATTCACAATAAAAAACCGCATTAAATTTAATACGGTTTTTAATAAAAGATCAGATTAAACACTGTCTATTTTTTCGAGTTGCAATCTATATATTTTTACACTATCAGCATTTGGTGCATCTGGTTCGTATTTAAAGACAATTGTTTCTAAAATACTTTCGCCTTTCTTGAGGAAAAATACATTGTGTAACCCTAGCTCTAATGGAGTGTCTATGGCGTTACCAATCCCGCTGTAAAAATTTAGTTGTTGATCTAGTTCTGGAATAATTTTTTTGCTTTTTCCATCTTTATAATGTTTTAACGGATGAGTGTGAGAAATATATAGTTTTATCATTTCTGCTTCTGCAGCAAGATCAAATTCTTTACTCTCTAGAACATCTTTAAAATTTCTAACCATAACAGCATCTTTACGATTAATTTTTTTGATACGCCTGTTAGTTAGTGGAAGAAAAATAGCAAGATACCCTACAACCAACCCCAATATAAATGAGATAACTTTAAATAGTCCTAGAAAGATAATAACTAAAAATTCCAATTATTTATCCTCTTTTGAATCATTTATAGGATTTAAATTTTCATCTGTTTCAATTAGTTTTGCTCTGTAAATCGAAGGTGTAAGTTTCTTCAAACTAAAATCACATACCGTAAAATATCCAAAAATATATTTATGATCTTTTTGGGATATTAGTATGGGTGCATTTAGAACAACATTTGCTACTAAACTTTTTTGTAAGTTCCGCAAATCGCCTTCACTATGATCACGCTTTTGAAGCGCATTTGCTAGTTCAGAGCTTGGATGATTTTTAAGGGAGTCGAACATATCATTGTTAGCATTTAAGTAATATTTGATTATCTTATAGTCATATTTATTCGCTCTTTTGAGCAGGAAAAAAAACCTTACTGATATGTACAAGCGAGAAAACTTATTAAAAAAACTATTTTTTAAAATGGTGGAACTTTCAAGAATTCTTTGGATTAGGTAAATAACCAATCCACAAGAGAAGCCAATCCAAAAGCTAGAGGAATAGGCACTGATTAATTCAATAAAATTCATATTTATTTTCAAACCACAAAGTTAAAGTAGTTTACCTTTGAACCTAACATAGAGACAAGATTTCTAAAATTCCGGCACTGCTTTTAAGAAAATATTAGGATTGGAAACCGCTATAGCACACAGATAATCTAAATAAAAAAAGAAACCTTTCTTTCTGACAGCAGGCGAAGCCAAACAGTGAGCGCAAGCAAGCTGTATCCGAAGCTTATGCGAAGGTTAGTTGGTCGGGCGCAAGCTCCGGCCAGAATAGCGTAAGCGAAGGACCACAACCTTATTAGAGTGTCCAAGTAAGTGTTGATTTAACGAAAAGAGCCTGAGTGAATTTTTACATTCAGGCACTGATGACTACAGTGTTAAATATAGTCCAGTTTGTTCTTCAAAAGTTTTAATAAGTTGATCAAAGAATAGATTTTCAAAAGTTTCAATAACTGTGAATTTCATAGCATATAAGCGACAAAACTCAACATCGTATAGATCAGAACCGTTTAAGGTTACTTTTAAAAAATTCGTTTTATTTTTACTTTTACCACTCCAACGAAAAGTTACGCCTTTTTCAACAACACAGAAATTTTTAGCACCAATGAAACCACTTAAACGTGCCATACCGCCCATTTGGGCTAAAATTGTCTTTGCGATTTCTGAGTTGATAGCAGACATTTGATTATCCTCTTGTTGATGTATTTATTATAATCATATACCGCATTTACATCTAGTTAGTTATTGTAATATAATGTTATTAAATATGTGGTTAGAAAGGATTATCCAAAAAAAAGCCCATTTAAATGAGCTTCTGAATAGTCAATATTAGATCAGTCGGGAAAGACTAGAATTAAATTCTGATTTATATTGGCCCAATGTTAAATTCACATTTAATGCTGTAGTCACCAGTCCAGCCATGTGAAGTGCTTCACTCATATCGGGAACCATTACGTCATATTCCGTCTGCTCGTTGTTGTGTTCATCTTTGCAGTGGAACGTGATTGAATAGTCGTCTTCTGCAATTCCATCAGATAAGGTAAAAGAAAGGAATTCGTTATTTCCCCGTCTAAATGGCCATATATGTGCTGAGATATGTCCTGTTAATCGTTTTGGTATTTCTTGAATATGAAACTCAGCCCAATCAATTGCGCTGCTCAAAGTATTTGTTGTTTCATAATCTTGCAAAAAACTGGCATCTCTACCTTCAACCACATCAAATTCACCACCATAAAAATTTATAGAGTCGTTTGCATTTGCATTATTTTGATTCAAAGTCTTGGTGAATACTTCAAAACGGTCGAGAAGATAAGATTTATTCGTTACTACATCAAAATGATTAATCACATTGTTATTGCTATCAATGGTTTTGTTTTCATTATTATGAAATAGATGGAATGAATATTGTTGAGTATCCACTAAACAGAAAAAGGGGAATTCATTAGTTGACCCATTTTCTTTATAATAGAACGGTCGAACAAAAGCATATCCTTTAATTAATGGAATGGTCTTAATATGAAGATCAAATTTATTCACTACTTGAATAATATCTTCCAATGCTTTAGTTGCAGGAGGGGAAATAAGTTTTAAATTTGATTGTTCTAACAATAAATCTTTTAAATTTTTCATTCTGTATACCTAGCCTATATTAAGCCACCGTTGCTGATAATATTATTATAACCATATACCGCAATAAATAAAAGATGTGGGCGACATAAATTGACGTTATAAAGATATTATTGATTCTGCTTTTCAATAAAAAATTTCAAAAATGAATTTATAAGTATAAAAAAAGCCACTTTAAAGTGGCCTTTGTAAATGACAGATAATATGAGATTAATTTTCTTAATTAAATCAATATTTTTTAGTTTTTTTGACATTCAATCTCAGCTTGCTTTTGTCACATAAGTTAAGATTTTCTAAAATTCTCTGACACATAAGCTAAGATTTTCTTTGACTTTAATTTGCAGATTAATTAATTAAATTCAGGATGCTTATAAACCTCAGTGTCATACTTTTTTTGTTTAGCGATGATATTATTTTTGAGTATATCTACCTTATCCTGATGTATTTTCACAAAATCCTTTTGTGCTGCCTGCCATGCATCAAAGCCTTGCTTCAAGTCAGCAATCGTACCTTCCACAAACCTACCTTTAAAAAACAAATTATGATTTTGCAAGTTAATTTCGCACGGTCTGAACAGATACATGCAGTAGCTATCGTCATTGCGCTTCTCTACATACAATACACTGCCCATAATGGCATCCCACCCATGCAACATCATGTCATCTGTGCCTTCTTCACGGATTAAGTATTGGTGATAATAAATCGAGCTGTTCACGATCAGAATGTTTTTCGCCTCACTGCCATATTTCCGCACAGTGACATGACCTTCGGGGAAGTATTTTTTTATAACGTCAGGTATCCATTGAAAGTCTTTTTCATCAATTTTATTGAATGTTGTGTACTCAATCCGTTCATGTTTCATCACGCCTTTTTCATCCAAATGCCATTGACGGTTTTTGGCGCTAAGTTTGAGATAAATCACTAAAATGACAATCCCTAATATTGTTATGAGCGTGATTATTTGCATTGTATTCTGCCTGTAACCCCAAATTATTTTATGCTCTAATTTTCAATGTATTGAGAGGTTTATTCAAGACTACTTTTGCACTTGTTTCATCTTAATCGAGCTATTGATAATAACTCCAGCAGCAGGCACATTTTCATCGTCAATTTTTTCAGAAATGATATGTATAAAAAATAGAGCCATTTAGACTCTATTTTTTAAGTTATTTATTGTTAAGATCACCAGTCAGGGCATTCACGTTTTTTTTCTTCAATTTGAACTAGATCAATGAGTTCTTCTAAATTTTTTGCGTTCATCATAAGGTGCTGAATATCTGAAAATAGAAGGCCATCAAATTCAGTAGAATAATTTATATGAACTGGTTCCCCATTTAAAATGCGCATGTGACTCGTTTCAGCAGTTACAACGCCTGAAATACCAGAATTCCAATAGGTGTACTGAATATTATTTTTTAATAATAAATCTGCTTCTTCATCAAATTCACCGTAATTTCGTGTGCCCATTTCGATAGTAGCGGTGTCTGAACCATCATTATAAAGTTCATCTGGTTTTTCAAAACCTACAACTTCAATTGAATTATCTTTAAAAATACTTAAAACTCGTTCAAGGTTTTTTACCTCAACATTTAATTCAACGTCTACCCATTCGCCCATATCATAATCTCCATTGCTGATACTTATATTATAACCATATACCGCAAAATATAAAAGTAAGTGCATGTAATATATTGTATAGTTGCTTTTACATCTCCCTTAAAACTTTTCTAGGTTTCAAGAGAATCAGTCTGGTAAATTTATAAATAAAAGCTCCTTTCCTTAATACAAAGGTTTAAAAGGGCAGGCGTAAGCATTGCCCTGTAGCGCAAGCGAAGTGGCAAAAAAAAGAATCCTTATCAGATTCTTTTTAATTTGTTGATTTTGCAATTTAGAAAAAGTTTTATGGGTTTTTATTATTTAAAGCCATTTCTATACCAGCTTTTACGCGTAAGTATTCTTGGTAACATGCTTCATTTGGGAAGGCAGTGCGACATTCAACATAACCTGTAGAACTTAATCTTTGATATTTTTCGTATTTTTTTTCTTTAAAGAGGTCTGCAGTTTCTTTATAAAGACCACCCCAGCGGCTCTTAAGTCCATGTACACGATCTATCGTAATTTTTGAACCTTCACGCAATTCATTGAAGCTCATTTTGGGTAGATTAAAGGTATTTTCGATTTCAAGCACTTCATTTGAGCCTGCTGCAACAACATCATGGACAATCCGGATATACCACTTATGATTACGATCAATAAGGTTCTTAAGTAAGCACTGAGTCAGTAGATCATCGTTCTTGTGATTGAAAGCACCGAAAGCCGTAAAGTCATCGCCAAGATTATTCGCTTCCACCAATTTTGCTATTACGTCCTTATCATAATCTATGAAAAATTCGAGAGATAGCACAACAGGCTTTTTAAAAGCAGGGATGTACTTTTTTGGCTTTTTTGGTTTTGATGAACTCATTTAATATTCTCTGTATTAGGTTCTACTATAATTTCTTGCACAAATACCAAACATTAATAAGTTTGGTATTTGTTATTGCTTCAACTTTTAACTTAGAACATCCAATCATCTTTATTTAGATTCTGTTTTTCTAAACTTTTATATTGATCTTCACTAATTTCAAAAATCTCATCGATTTTGATTACTCTGCGATAAGCACGGGCATCATAATTTAACGTGTGTTTCTTGAGTTCCTCAGTGGTCCCTAATAAACAAACTTTATTTACAGCCTGTTCATAGCGTTCATCTGAAAGTTCAACGCCTGCTGCTAAGCAGAACGCATTCTGGAGCAGTGTTGTCATCTCATCTTTGCCATTAACTAAAACATTTAACGAACCCATATCGAAATGATGGAATACAACGTGAAGATTAGTCATAAAATATTTATCCTGTTCTCTTGTATTCTATTATAACCATATACCGCATATATATAAAGTAAATACATGTAATTTATTTCTTTATATTTTAGATGATAACTATAATTAGAAGATATTTTTAAAAAATCAGAAAATTCTTCTTGAATTTTAAGCATTATCTGACATATTGAGGGAACGGGTAGTAGTCCGGACTTGTGTGAAAGTCAAAGCTGCGTTTTTTCTGTTGTTGAATAATTTGATATTTTCTATTTTTCAGCATTGTTTAAATTCACACCGCTGAAAAAATTAGGGAATACTCATGTCTGATACCATACAAAGCGCATTAGCAATTTCAATTAAAAAACAAGCTCATCGCTTGAATATTGCATTCTGGATGCTTAATACAAAAAACGAAATTCTGCAAGAAAGACCTCCAATTAAAGCGCCAACATTAGCCCAGTGCCAAGAAATATATGCAAAAGCATACGGTTTCAACACACATAATGGTGCAATTCAAGCAGCTGATCAGTCCTATGAATTTGACCAACTTAAATTCACAAATGCACTTAAAGAAACCTTAAGAAAGAATAATTTAGATCGTTTACAAATCATGGACGTCATTGAATCCACTGTTTTCGAAGATCAGTTTTACAGCAAACTATATCGTGGCCAAGAGCTTGCTGAATTCTTAAGACTTTTTCCTGTTTTAAAATATATTCAACCACCAAAAATGAACTATCTAGATGGTATTTCAATTCACTACGGGCCATCTTTTTATAATGATCAAGTTTCCAAAGATCATGAGCCGGTAGTCGAAATGTTATTTAATTTGATTGTCGAAAATATTCAAAAAATTGATTTCTATGATCAATCGGAAGGCGATGATACTGGAATTTTAGATATCCCTCTTAGCCTTTTTTATAATCATGACATTTCAGATGTGCATCTTACCCAGTCTTACTTACGCTGGTTATGTGACATCTTTAACAGTTCAATGTTCTGCCAAGCTAAAAGTGGAATGTTAGAAGTTAGTGATCTAAAGCAATCAAAAATAATGCTGACAATCAATAAGTGTTTCTACAGAGACATTGTTAAATCTAATAAGCTCCATACTCAATTTCAAGGACTCCTTGAAATGTTCCATGAGGTTCTTAAGATTTATCACCCTGCAGTCATTAATTTTAAATCGCGTAAACAATTAGAAGGCAAAGGCCTTAGTCAGTACTATTTATATCGGAATTACTTCATACGACAACTAATTTTGTGTGACCGAGAATTCAATCAAGAGCCTAGTATACTTGTTGATAATTTAGACTTGAAAGAAGCAATTAGAACGATTAATCCTCATAACACTGCTTTGATAAATGAGGCACTCGAAAAGTTTGATAATCTTGTTGCTGAATTACGTTTGTTGCCTGAGCTGAGTCAAAGACTTAAACAGGAATTTAAGGATACTAGAGTTAACTTTGAGGAGGCTGAACAGCAGTATATCGATGAGTATTTTAGAGTTTTGAATAAGCATCTTAATGGTTGTATAGCGAAGAATCACAATTTATATTTTTGATTATATCCAATAAAAAGCCCAAATAAATTGGGCTTTTTTTAAACCGCGTGTGCGATGACATAATATAACTGGTGACGGTCGTTATAAACATGCTCGAAAAACCGCATGTGCGGTGGTTATTTGACACCATTTATACAAGCTGTACGGGAAACAGCATTTTTGAATATAAGTGCATTTTTCTGACACTGTTCTAAACTTGCTTGTGGGATGTGATCAATCCCACCACTATATACGATTAGAACTAAATACCAAGTGTTCATAGAAACTCTCAACGTTATTTAAGTATAATATTTAGTATAACCATATACCGCAAAAATAACTATGAATTATTGTACTTATTTAATTTTAGATTATGATTTACAACTAAATCTCATCTTTGATGTACTATAATATGGTTAATCTAATTAAAAGTTAAAGATGATTATGCAAGAAAAAACATTCGAAAATGAAAGCTATAATCAAGTCACTTTAAAAGTTCCCAAATGTAACCTCTTAAAATCCATTGATGATTTTGGTATGCAATTGCAGAATATTGGTCTTGGTATTCTCGTATGGACGTTGAGTGTTGGTAATGAAATATTTAGCAATCAAATGAACACTCTAATTACTGTGCTTGCATTTATAACACTCCTTGCTTTTTTAGTGCTTATGTACAAAATGTTTAGCTTTTTCACATCATGCCATGATCAAGCAAAGGCACATCCAAGAGGTGTTTCATATTTTTATATAAACTCACAGATTAATAAAAATCTTTTTAATCTAATATCTTTTAGAAATTTTAGAATAATTCTTATGGTTTTATTTCTTGTTCTTAGTTTTCTTATGGATATTAACATCGAAGTATTAGCTGTAAAATATGTATATTATTTTTGTTTAACTGTTGGGTTATCTATACAGTTTTGTGTTTCATACTACATATATAAAAACAAATATTTATATCTATAATTATTAAAAAGGCTTGTTAATCAAGCCTTTTCTATTATTAAATTATTTTTTTGCCTCTATGTAGGTATCATAGACTGATTTCCAGTCTACAAACCTACTATAAATTTTATGCATGAATATACACTTAAGTACATAGAGTAATAATGAAAATCCTAAAAGAAAGTATCCATATTTTAAGTTGAAAATAATGGGTTGATTAAAATCCAAAATTGGTAATAGGATTAGATAGATACCATTAATAGCCAACACAGAAATTACAATAAAATTTATAAAAGAAAAGAATATTGTTGAAGGGGGGAGGCGTTCATTAATATTTAAATACTTTACTAAATTTTCTATCCCTTCGAAAATAAACATAAATAAAAATGCAAACACGAAGATGCAGATAAATATCAGTACAAAAGAATTTTTGAAAACTTCCTGAACAAATGCATAGTATTTATTGATAAACTCATAAATATGAATATTTATTATAGAAATAGAACCTAAGTAAAAGCTTAGAATCATAAATAACTTAATATAAAAATGACTTTTAGATATTTTCTTAATTAATTTTGTTTCAAATACACTCATGACTTTTGCGATATTGACACTTTTTCGTTTTACTTCAAAAGAAAGGTCATTTGCAGGCATGGTATATGTTAAATATTTTAGCGAATTATTCAAAGCAGTATCAGCAGCAAGACAAATTTGTGTATAAGATTTCTTTTGAAGCTCTTGATAAATGACAAATTGCTCTAAAAATGAAATGAGGTCATTATCTGGTTCTAACTTATTTTTTTCATTTTCAATAAACAAAGAGAGGCTATGAAGTTTACTAATAAGTACTTCATTAGAATCATTTGTACTGATTTTTAGACTATTGATCTCATCATAAATCAATTTAAATTCTGCAGGCTCGGTTAGTTTTGACCATGATAAAGCAGAATTTAAAAAATTAATTGATGCTCTTTCTTCTTTAGTGAGAAGTATATTATTGCAATTGAAATTGTTCGAATATTCAAATGCTTCTAAATCCTTTTTAATTTTACTATTTAATTCACTAATTTTTTTTTCTAAGTTAATTGTTGGGAATGGAATATTGTTTATATCTTCAATTATTTTTATTCCAACCATTTTCTCATTGTTAAGTAATGAATACTCCATGTTGATTTTTTCAAAATCAACCAATGAAACTTCTTCATTGAATATATTTTTCAATCGGGTTTGTTGTGGGCCTTGAATCCTTTTTTCAGATGAATTTTTATAAACTACCTCATCGTCCTCATAAACCACCAGTGCTTCTCTAGACATAATCTTTGACCTATTTATAATTATAATAATTATAACCATATACCGCTTTACGTTGAGTTATTATTTGTAATTAAATTTTGTGCTTTTACAATGCGTTAGTCTAAAATTAGAGGTAAGGATAATCTCAAGAAAAACAAATAAAATCCTCTTATTTGATTACAGCGTAGCTACATAGGAAGCGTGAGCATACTATGCCAGAAGCATAGGCGGAGGGATAAGTAGGGCGGGCGTAAGCTTAGACCTCGCAGCGTAAGCGAAGCGGAAATTAAGCCTATGACAGGCCTAAATATTCTAAAATTTAATTTCTACATAATTGGCGAATTACATACTCACCAAAGTTATTCAGTTCATGCTTGTTATATCGAATTTCATATTCTCGACACTGGGCGTTTTGTCTTAAAAAAGTTATATCAACAATATTACTTGCTACTCTGTTAATTTCAAGAATCCGTTCAACTTCTTCAAAGTCTAATTCATTTCCATGTTCACCACTTTTAATTAGTGGAAAACGTAAATTTGAATTAATACCTGATAACAGGTTATGACAACAAAAATGAACATGTCCATCTACAACAAGGCACACGATGCTTTCACGATTATCATTTGAGCTTTTCATTTTTAATCTCTTTCGCTGAATAAGTTTGATTTATGGCCCTAAACTTTATTAAGGCCATTTTTTGTATTAAGAGCTTTGTTTTTCATATACAGCTACTAAATCAGGATAACCAGATAAATAATCGGTAACGATCTGCTTCGTTACATCATCATAATCACCGATAAAACCACTTACGCATTCAATGCTTTCGGTATGTTCTGTATCGCATGAACCACAATTAGAGACTTCGTTTATGCTAAAACCCCAACAATTACCTTGTTGATAGTTATCGTACTCTTTTAATTCAGACTTAAGGTTTTCGTTGGCAACGTCATGGCTCCATTTCAAGCCTACACGCTTGAATTCTTCTGCTACAGTAAAAATCCAGCCACATTGCCCACTATCCCATCTGCAGCTAAAAGGGGTGGTGCTATACGTCACGCCGCTATGGTCATAAACATATAATGGTTTAATAAAGATATATTTGTCTTTCAGCTTATTCTTGCTGGCAATAATTGCTTCGATTAATTGGCGTGTGCTACGTTCATTGGTAGAAATCCCAAGTTTTTTAGCAACAATATACAGTATATCTTTTACTAAATTCTCATCATCCCCGATGCTATATTTGTGGCCAACCGTATAAATTAGACTGATTGTTCCTTCATTCCAATCACGTTGTCTTGGACTTGTTGCATGGAGGTCTTGAAATAATTCAAATACATGTTTTTCTGATCTAAAGCTAACTGGTGTGTAATCCATTTGAGTTCTCCGTTGCTGATAACTCATTATAACCATATACCGCAAATTATTGTAGTAAGTTATTGTAATTTAATGTTTATGTTTGCTTTTAAATTAATATTTTTAATGGTGGTGGATTTTGAATTTATTCTTTTTTGTAGAAAAACGACATTTCTGATAACCAAGCCAGTATGCGTAAGCATATTGGGTCCGGAGCTTATGCGAAGGTTTTAATAGGGCGGGCGTAAGCATCGCCCTGTAGCGCAAGCGGAGCGAAATTCATGCCATAAAGACATGAGTTTAAAAAGCGAAAACTTAAAGTGATAATAAAAACTTATCTAATTGTTCATCAATACTGCTTAAATCATCTGCAGTATTAATAATGAGTTCATGAGCATCATGGTGAACTTTAATATGCGTTGTTCCAACTTGATCTGTAAAAACTCCTACACTGCACTCAATGTTCAGAAATTCGTGAATTTGGTATTCTTTTTGTTCTAAGGAAGCATTGTGCCATTCTGCATCAACATCATCCAAAAAGCGTGAAAATAGTAATTCAGTATCTTGTTCGATAGTCTGATGAATCATAGAGAAAACTCCAACATAATGATTAATTATAATTTCGCGGATAAGACTTCATTTACTTACTTAAAAATTGAAATGGACTGGTACTCACTATCTGCATAGACCAGTAATTCTTTGGCAATCGAAACGAAAAGTTTAGCCAAACTTTTATCATAATCTGGCATATCGTTGATTTGATAGCTGAAATTATTTAAGTGTTTTAATACTTCAATATATTTAATGCTATCTGCAGAGGCATCCGCTAAAGTTTTCAATTCGCAAACTTGTTTGATGTAATCATTTACATTAGTTTGAGTTTGGTTTGGATATGAATCATTTACATGATTAACAATAGTTGAACCGAGAATTTGGGTAAGTAATTTATAATTATGAGTCCGATCTGTTGCATAGAACTTCTCAGATACAGCCGCACTAAATACGAGATCATCGTCTATTAAGCCATCACTGAATCCTGCAAGATTTCGAGCTTCTGCAAAAAATTTACCAAGGACAGTTTCTGCTGCACTTGGTCTGGTTGTAGTGGCAATGATAATTGAAAGACTTTTAGCTGAAACGATATATGATGACATTTGAGTTCTCCGTTGCTGAGAATTCATTATAACCATATACCGCTAATGCAACAAGTTAACTTATGTAACTGATTTTAATAATTTTATTGAAGTTTATAAATTTGCTGATGGTGCTCTAATTTATTGGGCTTTAAGACTCATCTTCTTTTTCCAAAGCTTTATCAATTTTTTCCCAGTGTGCGAATTCAAGCCAATTGCCAATAGCTAATGTTTCCTTATTGGTACGCATGTAGCTTAGCTTGTGATGGCCATAATCAGATAAATCAACAATATTATCTATCACATTATCGCAATTCTCTACATCTCTAACGCCTAATCCAAGCATTAATAAATTAGCAAAATGTCGTAGCTCGTTTCTTCTATTCTCATGCCAATCTTCAAAATTTGAATAATCCGAAGGTTCATTCGTATGTGTGAAGTCAAAGGTTTCATTTTTTGTAATGTAGCAACAACCGGACTCATAGAGTGCATCAGTAATTTGAACTTTTTGTTCCTTAGTCATACTGCGAATTTTATTCTTACTTTGAGCTAAATCAGCTACAGTATAGATATTTTTAATATTTAAGAGTTCTACTAATTCTGGATGCTCTTTTAGAAACAGTCCATGATTCATCTCCTCCAAAGTTGTATTACTTGCCGTTTGGTAATTCATTAGGTAATCGCCCCTAAAAATAAAAGGATCTAAAAGTAGAATTTTCTCTTAAGATACAAGCAGGAGATTCTGCATGAAAACATCTAAATTTACTGACAGTCAGATCATGTCTATTTTGAAACAGGCGGAATCTGGTACACCTGTAGCTACTCTTTGCCGTGAACATGGTATGAGCAATGCTACATTCTATAAATGGCGTGCCAAATATGGCGGTATGGATACGTCATTAATGGTTCGACTCAGAGAGTTGGAAGCAGAAAATACCAGACTGAAAAAAATGTATGCTGAAGAACGATTAAAGGCAGAGATTATTCAGGAAGCAATGTCAAAAAAGTGGTGAAGCCATCTTGCCGACGTCAGATGGCTCAACAAGCCGTTGCCCAGCATAAGGTTAGTATTCGTTTAGCTTGCTCTGCATTTGGCATTAGTGAAACCTGCTACCGTTATCAGGCTAAACTTAGCGATGAAAATGCATTAATTGCTGAACAGCTCATTAAACTCACTGAGGAAAATTCCGATTGGGGATTTGGTCTGTGCTTCTCATATTTACGACATGTTGAGAATTACTGCTGGAATCACAAGCGGGTTTACCGCATTTACTGTGAGTTAGCACTGAATCTACGTATTAAACCGAGAAGAAGATTAAAACGGCATGCACCAGAACCACTGAAAGAACCTATCAAAGAAAATCAGGTTTGGTCACTGGATTTTATGCATGATCAACTTTCTGATGGCCGAAAGTTTCGATTGTTCAATGTAATTGATGATTATCGTCGTGAAGGACTAACCATTGAAGCAGGATTCTCATTACCTACAACTCGAGTAATTCGAACTCTTAATCAGTTATTGGAATGGAGAGAAAAGCCATTAGTTATTCGGTGTGACAATGGACCCGAGTTTATTAGTCACGAATTTGTGCGCTGGGCGACTGAGCATGGTATTCGTATTGAATACATTCAACCGGGTAAGCCACAGCAGAATGCGTATATTGAACGATATAATCGAACTATACGTTATAGTTGGCTGAGCAAGCATTTGTTTGATACGTTAGAAGAGGTTCAGGATTATGCAACTGATTGGTTGTGGCATTACAATCATGAAAGACCACACCAAGCTAATAAAGGAAGACCACCTTTGATGGCTGCTTAACCTCTACTTTTAACTTCGGTTATTTATGGGAGGATTACCATTACACACTATCCTTTTAGTTAATGATTTTATGATTCCAATAGGAATAAATTTTGTGCTGATTTTACTTCATTTGGATGATACTTTTTCAACATCTTGAATGCGACTTCTGCATAGTTATTGCTTTGACCAATAGCACTTTCTGACTGATTAATTTTTTTAGAAATCATTTTCTTTGTTTCTAGTTTTTCAGTCATTGCTATACAGTCGGGAGTTAATCCCTTAATTTGATTTTCAATATCTTGATATTGTGCATTTAATTCTAGTAACACTTTTTCATAATTTCTTTTGGCATTTCTTTCTATCTGCAACTGAGAAATTGTGCCTTCTGAGCTTTTTTCTAATGGTGGAAATTTTGCCCCGCTGCAAGAGTCATTTACAATATCAACTCCATACTGATGCATCTTATATCCATGATATGCAATACAATCCCTATCATTAGGTTTAAGTCTAATGAATCTGAAACAACAGGCGCAACGGTGATAATCACTTTGATCTTTAGGGCTAAAATCAAGTTCTTCAATCCCATCAGAGATAGCATTAATCAGGAATTGTATTTCTTGATTAATAATGAGCATATCGTTTAAATACTTATTATCAGGTTGTAAGGGGAGGGCAATCTCAGTAACCCAGCTTAAAATCTTTTTATCAATTCCGTGGTATCTAAATAACTTCCAAACAGAATATTCTACATAATTTAAATCTTGAGAATTAAATTCAACGCTATTCAAAACAGCTTCATTCAATTTTTTATCTTTATATTTTTTTTCAACAAATGGCTGTAGGTCATTGACCAAGTTAAACATATACATTTTGAGGCGTTGCAATTCTGAGTTCTTCAATCCAACATAATTAAGCTGTTCAAAAAGAATTTTGCATTTAATTGCATTCAAAAGTGGGTTTAATCGGTTTTTTCGGCCAGATGCTTCCACTGTTAAACCGTAGAAAAGTGGAGCATTTTTTTCAAGCCAATGCTTAATCTGTTCTTCAATTTCAGAAAATTCAGGGTGTTTTATTTTTAGGTCATCCCAATTCTTTGCCATAAGCATTTTGCTAAGATCAATATTTCCTAGATTTATTGAAAATTCTTCTTTAATACTGATCATGGGAAGGCTCCTATTATTCTCTTAGTATAACCATATACCGCCTATATTGCAGTAATAATATGTAATTTATTTAGCTTTTAATTTAAGATATTTCCTTATTTAACCGCAGCATACGGCGTTAATCCATAAACGATAGAATTTCACCAACTTTTTTGAGAACAAGGCCTAATGCGTAAGCATTATTGGGCAAAGCGCCAGCTATTTTTAGAGCCACGGCGCAAGCAGTGGGTCGCAGCGCAAGCGGAGCCGCCAGTAGTTCAGAATTTATTGAGAATAAAAAAAGCCCCTTGAGGCTTTTAAAAAGTAGCTTTTATCAAACCTTGTTATAAATTTTGCAAATTTAAAAAAACATATCCTGCGATGACGATCAGAGAAAAAATGCCACTGATACCAAAAACCAAAAAAGATTGTTGTTTGGACGGGAAATATTTATGGCCAAGCTTACAGATACTCACTATTCCAATAGTTGCAATAATGAAAATTGCCATAAACATAAATGTTTTTAAAAATATTGTCATTGCACCTTTGCCTTAGTTTATACAGACAACATACTGGTAGGGTGTATGTTTATACGCAATCAAATCTGGAGAGAGTTTCTCTTTTGGTGAAAGTTTTTCAATCAGCTCGCCAGTCTTCGGATTCTCTTTGCTTAGAACCAAGCTTAATGAATATTTACGTCCCCGATTTTTAATGAATTCTAGTATGAATAATTCAGTTTCGGTCAATTCAAAAATGCTTTGGCCATTAACAACTTCTATAAAAGAACTGAATAAATCTTTATCTAAGTCTGTATTTTCATTAATTGCTTTGATGATATTGCTATAAGCGCTATTGGTTCCTGTACTCATTTGCAAGTTTCCTACTTCATTGTTGATAGATTAAAGTTTAAGTTGTCAGTCAAAATCACTAAGCGAACAAAAGTATAAACGTGCTTGCATGATTAGATAAAAAATAGCCGATGCAATCATGCAGTATGCTGAAAACTGGCTGACTCTAATATTTTCCGTAAATCCACCAGATATAAGCATTACAGTCGAAGCTAAAATCATAAGCATGATACCCCCATAAGAATAGAAATGGAGGCTACTTTGCTTCATACGCCATTCGTATAAGCTATTAGAGGCCTTGCTACTTTCAAGATTTTTAAGAGGTGATATGGAGATAACAAAAGCCCATTTATCAATGATTGAATGTAAGCACCATAATATTGAAAATACAGATAAACAAAGAACCCAAGTTAGACCAAGTGTTTTTAAAGAAAGACCGCCCCAATTAAAGTGATTTTTTAAAAATAAAAATCCTAATAGGCTCAATACAATTAATCCAAAAACCATTTTGGATAGAGCAATCGTTTTAAGCGCGGTATTAATCAATTTAAGGCGCTTTTCAAGCGCTCTGATCTCTAGAGTTAGTTCTTCGTTTATTTGTTCAGTATGGCTCATTCAGTAGCATCCTTGGAGCTTTAACTGACTTCTTTTATGGAGCCAGCATCTTTCAATAATAATTTATGAGAAGTATCGAATAACTTCTCATTTGATAAGGGTTCAATTATTCCTTATTTCTGTTTTTGATAACATTCGGGCGTTTAATGGTTGTGGTTTTATAACCTTTATCATCTTCATTAATAGAAGAAATAGTGGCTTTGAGTTGAACAGTATCACCAGCATTACCGATATCAGCCGTACCATCATACATAACGACAGAATCCACTGATTGAAGCACATAATGGAACTTCTCACCATAAAAGCCGTTACTGACTTTTGCTGTAGTAATGATTGCTTCAAACGTAATTCGTTGACCTATTTCACCTAAAAAAGTCATCGATGCATTTTGTGCAAGACGTTCTTCAAAAAGCCCACGGGTAAGAGCCATACCTAAACATAAGCTGGACAATTTTTTGGCAACAATTCGCTCCACAAAGTCACCAATAGTATTAAACTGGTCTGCAAACCATAGGACATAGCTATTAGGTAGGTCCTCGATCTTATCTCCACGATGCTTACCCATAGGTACATACCCACTTTCTAATACTCGTAAGCCGTTTAAAACATGGAGTGGAAGCGCCTTCCCAAATTCTTGAGATGTTTCATTCTCAGGACTGCCATCATCAAATTCTATGATCAAATTACTTGAATCGGTTTGACGCGCAAGAAGCAGATCGACATAAGCCTGAGCTTTATTGATTGCTTCTTCTTCATCTGTAGATAAATTACAGATATGTGATGAATAGACATTCCCTGATGTATCGAATACAGCACGGCGAAAAGTATAAAATACTTCTTTACCACCTACGCCAATATAGTAAACATGGCGTATTTTTTGGGCATTTGCCAAAGTGACTGCATTCATAGAGAAACCCTATAAGATTTGTTGTTGATGATTAATTATAAACATATACCGCAATTATAGCCAGTTAATGAATGTAAAATAGTGTATTAAGTATCTGATTTAAATAGAAAACAATTGAAAAAATTAAGTTGTAGATTTAGACATTAATTTTTAACGCTGTAGAAAATAATAAGTAATAAAACTACCCGTGGGTAGTTTCATATTTTAAAGAATTGTGGATTTAACTAGATAAACGAGTTGAAACAGTCTCACCGATAGATTGTGTCAAAGCGTAATCTGAATAATCTTTAATTATTCCATTTTTCCCGTAGTGATATGAATTGAAGTACATTGAAGTTTCTTCATGTGAAACTACACGAATTAAGAATTCTGTTTCATCTTCAATGAATGGGAATACCAGATCAGCGATAAATTCTAGTTCTGAATCCGGATTGATAATATTTCCGTCACACTCATCATCTCCATGAATACAGACTGTCACGAACTCACCTAATTCAGTGACTTCAAAATAGGGCATCAAGCCGTAATCTGAATATTTTTTATGGAATAAATCCCAGCTTATTTTTGAGAATAAAATTGGGGTGGTATTAATTGCATATACTGCATTTTGAGACATAATAAACTCCATTGTTGATGGTTTTTATTATAAACATATACCGCTTAATTTTTTGTGAGTTATTGTAAAAGATATAAAATGCTTTTCCAGTGGCCCATATATTCCAATACTGGTATTAGAGTTATTTACTGTACTGCACAGGAAAGCCTCTTTCTTTGAATACGGCGAAGCTACGCAGTGAGCGTAAGCCAGCTGCACCCGAAGCATAAGCAAAGGCAAAGAACCACGGGCGCAAGCATCGTGGTCCATAGCGTAAGCGGGGCGGGATTTTCACAATCAAGAATTTATGACCAAAAAAAATACAAATAATTAAATTTTAATAAATACAGGATGTTATATCGTTGTAAAAATAATTTGGTTTGATGTTTCTTATCTTGGAAAATCTCAATAATTTATATACTTATGTTAAAATAGCTATAGTGACATATCGCACATGCGATTTTGAGAACCTTCATATTTTCCGAACGGGCTTCCAGTTGGTGACATATCGCACATGCGATTTTGAGATAAATAATATTAAACCCCGCAATGCGAGGCTTGTGACATATCGCACATGCGGTTTTTAGAATTATCATACTTGGGCGAGTACACCCCTTAAATTTACATATCGCACACGCGATTTTGAGACACTGACGTTTATGCTGCGGCAGTCCTGTTTAAAGACATACCGCACACGCGGTTTTTAGATCGTTGCCTTGTACAGAGTAATTAGAGACTATGTGGCATATCGCACACGCGATTTTTAGAAACTTATTAAATGTGAAAAGACAGTGATGAACGTGCTACATCGCACATGCGATTTAAAAAAATGCCCTATAATATAGGGCATTTTTCATACTAAGCGGTATAGTCCAAAAGAAATTGCGTAATGTCGCCTTTAATTTTCTGTTGATTGCGATCATCAATTAAAAGTGGAACTCCGTCTTTAGACTGCAGAATATACTCCAAGCCTTCGATTTCTTCTAAAAAGAACTTATATTCTTCAATAATGAAATTGTACATTTCTTTTTGGGTCGCAAAAGTTGACCCTCCATTTCTAATGAAATGTTCAATATCAACTGCAATAGATTTATATTGAGCAAAGAAATAACCATGTGGATTTACAAGGTAGACTTCTATGGTTTGTTCTGGTGCCAAAATTGTACTCATGTGAATACCCTCAAACGTCTTGATGATTCTCTTTTTAGAGAGCTATAAATTAGGAAAGCTACGAATTTCAATCATAAATTCATGATTAGGCATCTCTTTAATGACTGGTTGTACGTGCGTACATCCACAACAACGGAACTGGCAGTCGCACTGAACTGTTAGAGAGTCATAGAGAGCATCTAGCACTTCTGCAGGGGGTAGGGATAGGTCGTGGGTAATTCGGACAATACCGCGATTCCACACGCCGTATGAATCAGGTTCAGCTACAAAGTGGCTAATGTCGATATTGCGGATTAGTTTTTTCTCTTTATCTGCAGTTTTGAGACTTTTCCCACCTAAAAAAGTATAGATCGGAATGATGGTTAAAGATTCTTGATTAGAATTTTGCATTGTAATAGTCAATAATGATTATGAATTTATTATAACCATATACCACATAAACAATATTGAATAAATGTAAACTTATATTGTATAAGCTTATGTTAAAATCCCTATTGTGACATATCGCACACGCGATTTTAAGAAATGCAGTAGAAGCTTAACTGCCCAACAATGCGTGGTATATCGCACATGCGATTTTCAGAATGAGTATCATGCGCGGTGATTGTAATAGCTGGTGATATATCGCACACGCGATTTTGATAAATAAAAGACATTACAAGGATTGATAGTTACTTAGGGTTATACTTTGACAATGTGGAAAAATGCTTAAAGTTTATTGAGGTACTCATAAAATTCATCTTGGCTTAATCCCAGTACATCATTTTGAATATCTTGGTCATACCACAAGGCCATACAAAATTCGCTTACTGCTTTAATCCACTTTTTCTTCTTGTAGTTTTTAGATGTCCTAAATCCCTTCATGAAACCAGCCCAATTTTTTAAAACCTGATGATAGCCTTCTGGTGCTTTGGCAATCACTTTAACGAAATAAACAATCTGTACATTTACTCTGAATGACTCTACTGGGTAGATAATTAAATCATTAGAGGTAATGCTTAAACTTGCCATAGAAGTTTCGCATAAGTCCTCATTCTCAATTGTAAAACCATCTCTTAACTGCATATCTCCGTAAGAACGATCACGATTAACAATGGAAAATGTAGGCAAAGATTCTATGTATTCTAAAAAGCGTTTATCAGACAGGTTGAGATCAATGAATTGATCAAGTGAAAGCACTTCACTGTTCCTTAAGTATGACTCAATTTCATCTACTTCATGGTCAGCCGTATTATTCATTTAACTTCTACTGAATTAATCTCTTTAGATTTTACTATTCTTATCCTTGGCCACTTCAACGATAGCGATATGGGAATTAAAATGATATTCCGTTGCTTGTAGGGCAATATCTGACGGCGAAAATTTTGGCTTGGATTCATCTACATTAGAGCAAGAAATCAAAAACCCAATCAGGGGAACAAGCACTAATGCTTTCATAGATAATCTTCCAAAAGTGGTTATATAAAATAAGATTCTATGCGTAATATCATGTGTA
This sequence comes from Acinetobacter sp. TGL-Y2, assembly GCF_001612555.1. NCBI lineage: Bacteria > Pseudomonadati > Pseudomonadota > Gammaproteobacteria > Moraxellales > Moraxellaceae > Acinetobacter > Acinetobacter sp. TGL-Y2. The sequence continues at coordinate 156,831 of NZ_CP015111.1, forward strand.
AATGCTTTTAATCAAAACGACTGTTGGGAATCTCGTTTTAAAACAATATTCATGCTTAATTATAGTCTTTAAGCAATAAACTGTTATCGTCTATTGGTTGTAGTTGATCAATAACTTGTTTGTCTAGCTCGAAGAACTTTTTACGCTTTGGGTCTTTATGCCAACCTATTACCCAATATAAAGCTTCTGCATAAGCAGTGCTTTTGATTAATTCGTTCTGTTCATCACGAGTACGATTTTTATTAAGCCTTAAACTTTCCATTTTTGCACAAACTTCAAAGAGTTTCTTTTCGATTTGATGTTCTAATTTGACTGTCATTGTTATTCCACACCTTATTTCTAATAGCCCATTTAAGTGGCTTTACTAAATATCAGATCGACCATATCTTTAATCGATTGAGCTGTCTCATAATCACCGCGCTTTAATGCAGATTGATATGCCTTTCGTTCAGGTTCCAAGCGCTCAGCTAAATCTTTTAATGTTTCAGCTTTAATTGATGGCTGCTTCGCCGTGGCAAGGTGCTTATTCTGTATAGCCAGCCATTCAAAAATTTTACGTGCATCCTTGTATTGTCCAAGGTTCATATTCTTATTGGTTGGTAGCGTTGCCGATGAATCCTCAAACTCACCTTCAAAGATCAGACCTAAAAAGTTTTTGTCATGAGCATCTGCAGGAAAGCTCATTTCTGTGCCTAACTCATCAGCATCATTAAGCAAATAGAGTATCAGGCTTTTCTTAGTCCCTCTTACTCGAATGCCAGCATGAACATAGCGCTTTCTTTCAGCTTTTTCTTTTTGATCAGTCATTTCAGTTCCTACATTTATTTGCTTACTTTTTTATATTCTTGACGCAATTCGATTAATGGAATTGCGCAATGTCTTGATGTCAGTCTTGCAGTTTGATCATGCGTCATTTGGGATTTAAACCAGCCATGAACTTGATTCCAATGCCAACGCTTCCCATCGCTATGCTTAGAAAATTCAATTTTCTCTTTTAGATCACCAGCAGGGTGTGCATAGATTAGGAATTCGGCATCTACTGGCGCAATATCTAAAATTTTAGATGTATTGTTTAGACCGCCTACTTTTTCAATATGGTTCGTCATACAAATTTCATTATTAGAGATTAAATTTTGTGGAATGAGTTGGTTTAAATCAATTCGCTTGCTGTCGTTAATCAACCAACATTTCATTTGGCTTAGTATTAAAATATATAGAGCATATTCTAATGAATTTAGTTCGGCACGACTTGCGATATTCACCACAATAATTCCTGAAACAGCTCCTATCAAATGAGCTTCATCAGAATTCTGTAAAAGCGTCTTTTCATTGCCTTCAAATATAGAAAGAGCCTCTTTTGAATACAAACTAAATTCAATCGAATCCGCGTTACAACATTGGTTTAAAATCGTATGTAACGTATCTTTATCTGAACTAAAAGCCTTAGTTTGATCAGTTAGGGGATAGCTGATAAAACCTTTCTCAAATAGCGATACAGCTGAGTATTTCACATCTTGTTTGGATACACCAAAAAGACTAATAGCACTCTCAGCTAAAGTATCAAAATTAAATAATTGAGTAGGGGGTGTCATAGTTTTGACTCACATTGAAGTTATTTGGAATTAACAACAGCTGCATGTATTAGCGTCTACATGCTCATCCAAAACATACGGCTTGGCATGTACTAAAACATCACGTAAAAACACATCTAAATCAGCCAATCCACCAGCAGCAGAATGATGGCCACCACTACTACGGCAGAACTGTTTAAGAATTACAGCGCTATCCATTTTTTTAGCATGAGAACGAATAGAAACTTTCACGCCGTCACTAAGCAGATTATAAATCATCACAAAAGGCACAGTCGGCTCTGCAATAAGCGTTTCACCAATTAAATTGACATGTTCTTGATTGGCATTCACCAGCGGGAAGGTATGGCCAAAAGCGGTCACAGTTTGACGGCCTTTTTTGATAATGAAACTTGAATGCCGATTTGCTTCAACCAGTAGTTTTTCACCGATAAATGCAAGTTGTTCTAATTTTTCAGCAAAATAATGATCAAATAGATAAATACAGTTTTTAGTGGCTTCTTGATCAAGACTCGCATGGATTCCTTTCACAATATTACGTGCGTTTGGCAGTTGGAACGTATATAGATCACCGTCTTCAATATAATTAATAAAATTTGGTGTTTTCTCGCCATTACGGAAAAAGTCCCATGCAAGGCTTGCACCACAATATTCAATACTGCAATGGCTGTATACGTGTCCAGTATTCAAAACTTGTTCTAAATCCAATAAAGCAGATTTATGGTGGTCAAGCATCACGACAAATTCAGCTTGATTTAAGATTGCTGTCATTAACTCAGTCGGGTAAGAAAAGTCTGCAAAAATAATTGTTTTGCCATTAAGATTTTCAAAATCATCAAAGATTGATTTCCCATAGGAACCAGCAAGATAAGTTGCTTTATCCTCCAGCACAGAGTAAACCACCGAAGCAGCTGCAACGCCATCAGGACAACCGCCGTGATAGATCACAAGAATATCATTTGATGAACGTACTTTATGGAGTGCGTCTGCAGGGGTTAATTCATTCCCTAACAGGTCAATAGGTCGAGTCATGTTATAACCTTCGATGTCGAAGTTTATAAATTCGCTTGGACTAAATGGTACAAGTTCACCATCATCAAATTTAAAATTTACGCCGTTGTAATAAACGCCTTCATACTGACTCGATTTGAGTTCTAAGTTCCCATAAGTAAAATTACTGATCACTGGCATTTTTTTAAGCATTCTTTTTTATCCTAAAATTATTGATCAATTATAAACATATACCGCCAAAAATCAAAGCTATGTCATTGATTCAACGACATAGCATGTCGTATTTATTAATTAACACTAATCTCGCGGTCACAAATAATTCGATGAACTGTACCTTTTAAAGCCAAATACAATTCTAAAACTGAATTTACAAGCGTTTCGATTGGCATATCCTCGTAACGCTCCAGAGCACAAAATTCAAAGCCAATTATCGCCAAGAAATCTTCTTCAAATTGTGCAGAATTATTTGTTTCTGCTTTTTCAAAAAATTCAATAATTTTAGTGCATTCTTCTAAGGTTTCACCTGTCGAGCAAATGAACTCATTTAATGCAGTGTGTTGCATTAATTGATCAGCATAACCACTTAAAGGATTGGCTTTAAAATGTTCATTTGTTCTTTCCAATTGAGCTTCATTCATGATTTTATTTCCTGTTGTTGATAAGCAGTGAATAGGGTCTTAAAACAATTCTTCTTCTGATTCAACAACCAGTGCATAGACAGGTTGTAAATCAAGTTCATTTGTTGGGGTGTGAATATCCAGCATTAATTTATATTCTGGTTCGCTCAGCATCTTAACTTTGTAAATTTCAAAATGACTATTGAATTCAGCAACACCAGTATCTTCATTGATATATAAATCTTGATACACGGCGCGATTTGTCAGGAATAAATCAAAATCAGATTTGATCTCACCACCATCCAATAACTCTTTTTTTTCATGTTCTTTAAACATGCAAACTTTAATTTCTTCAAAAGATTTATTTTCAATAAGAAAGGAAGATTTTGATTCTGGGGTGCTGTACTGGCATTGAGCTACGTCCAGCATTGCGCGGTTATGGAATTCAATTGATTCTATAAAATCTTGATTGAACAATTTTTCAGGCACCAAAAAAATATGATGATGGTTTGCTACTGTTGAAACATCAAGATTCCAGCTTCCTGCAGTTTGCGTGTATGAAACTAAAACAGGTTTAAGAATTATTTGTTTACGCTCTAACATAAAACTCTACTCTTGGACTGCGCCGTGAATTTTCCATATTTTAATTATAATCATATACCGCAAATATATAAAGTAAGTTATTGTAATTCATTATTAAACATTATGTGCTTTTTAAAAAATATTCATAAAATAACCCACCATTCGGGCGGAAAACTTCAAGTTTTAAAAGTATTTATGTCTGATTTCTACGCGAAGCGGCACAGATTGCGCAAGCAAAATGTGGGCGCAGCGTAAGCGGAGGGGGTAAAGCAAAATAGTTATTTGTGGAGATCAAAAAAAGACGACTCAGAAGGCCGTCTTATATCATTAAACTAAATTGCTTGGTGCATTAGTCTATATCATCACAATATTCTACATCGATATTATGTTCACATTTAGGACAGTTCAAATAAGTATCATCGCCACATTCCATAAGACTCAGTTGCTTTCGCTCGAAAGCTTCTCCGCAGGGTGAACAATAATAAAGTCCCAAACGCAAAGCACGTTGCTGTTCTGAGTTGAAATTTACTTTAGCTGCTAGGCTCATATTTAATCCTCACAATCAAATAGGCATGAATGGCAAGGCCCAGAACGATCTGCAGATGCTGGCTGATGAATCGTATAGATATCAGAACATATTGAGCATTCTAGTAAGCCATGCTCTAAATTAAAATTTTCAATCTCAGTTGAAATGCTATGATTTTCTGCTGACTGTAATGTTTCGATTATTTTATTCAACAAATGTGCCAAAAAGCGGTCATACAATTCTTCATTTACTGTCGAATAAATGGAGAATTTACCCATAAGCTCTTTAATTTCTAGTGAACCTTGCGTTGTTAAAAATTCGGCATTTGGGCCTACTGTGCAGCAACCTTCACCAAGAAAAAAATAAATGCCATTTAGCCAACCTTCTTCAATTGCAATCCACGCTCTGCAAATTTCCCCTAGATAAGTACCAGTAGGTTTTTTAGCATCTGATTTATTTAACCAGCGTTTTGAAAGTGCTTTAAACTTTGTTTTATTACATGCAGCTGTGTCTGAATCAAACGCTTTAAATGCAGTTAGCCCTGCCTGAGCAATTAAATCTGCATCTAATGTTAGATGACTGGCAAGCGTACCAATCAAGTGATCGTAGTTTGATTTCTTTGCTTCATTTGTAACTTGTTCAATTTCATCTGTTGTCCACTGGAATTTATGTGCTGATCTTTCAAAATAACCCAGTAATGAATATGCATTTGAATCAATGCCAGCCAGATCGCCACGCGCATATTTTTTAGGTGAAAAAAGGTTCATTTTTATAATCTCTATTCCGATGTTAAATATTATAATTTAATTGGGTTTTAAATCAATCAAGTGCATGTAATATATAAACATTTGTTAAAATTTTGTCAAAAAAAGCCCTGAATAACTGGGGGGTGTTGCTCAGGGCAAAACTTAAAAAAATGCTGTAACTCGCAATCGGATGAATTACAGCAATTAAGAACGGTAGTCTCCAACAACAGGAGGGTGAGCTAAGACTACCGTATTGGTGATTCTTACGTTCTGTAAGAATAATGATGTTCGTTCATTTCAAAATCCTGTGGTGCATTATGGGGATAATCCATATTCACATCGCTTTGGTGATGATTAACTTGTTGATGTTGGTTGCCATAACCACTTTGGCTTCGACCAGTATGCTGTGAATGTGGGCTAGATACGTTGTTTTGTCCACTATGAGGTGCTTGGCTTCGTCCTGTAGATTTCTGCTGTTGACCTTGAGCGTTGTTTTGTTGATGTTCTTGATGTGAGTAACCACCTTGACCATTATTTTGCTGACGGCTCTGCTGTTGGCCTTGAGCGTTGTTCTGTTGGCTGTTTTGGTTTGAGTAACCACTTTGACCATTATTTTGCTGACGGTTCTGCTGTTGACGGTTCTGATTTGAGTAGCCACTTTGATTATTTTGGCTTTGGTTTTGAATCTGACCAAGTTCACCTTTGATTACAGAAAAATCAGCTACTTTGATTTCTGCTGTCACGCGGTTATTTCCGCTTTGATCTGTCCAACTGCGGTATTCCAATGCACCAACAACTGAGAGCGAATCACCTTTTTTAAGTGCTGATACTAAATCAGCTGACACACCATAAAAAATGCATGTATGCCATTGAGGAATTTTATTTTCGCCTTTGCCTGAATTTGTGCAAAGAGAAACTGTTGCCTTGCGACCGCCATCTGGAAAGTGGTGGACTTCTGTATTTTTACCAACGTGACCCAAAAGAAAAAGCTGATTCATTGTTTGCATGGCCGGATTCCTATATTTATGCAAAAAAACCAAACTGTTAGGCGATTGAATGAATCCCTAACCTTATGCAATCATTATAACCATATACCGCAAACCTAACAAGTAAAGTACTGTAAGTTATCTGTAATTAAACGTAAATATATTTTGTATTGCACAATACAATTTTAATTTATTAAAAAAAACCCTGAATAACAGGGGGGTTATTCAGGGCAAAACTTAAAAAAATGCTGTAACTCGCAATCGGATGAATTACAGCAATTAAGAACGGTAGTCTCCAACAACAGGAGGGTGAGCTAAGACTACCGTATTTGTTTAGGCTTTAATAAAGCCTTTAATTACGTTGGTTCTGTTGACCGTAACCACCTTGGCCATTATTTTGTTGACGACTATGTTGTTGGCCTTGTCCGTTGTTCTGTTGGCCATTTTGGTTTGAGTAACCACCTTGACCATTATTTTGCTGACGGTTCTGCTGTTGGCCTTGGCGATTATTCTGACCTTGGTTTTGAATCTGACCAAGTTCACCTTTGATTACAGAAAAATCATCTACTTTGATTTCTGCTGCAATACGGTTTTGACCATTTTGATCAGTCCAACTACGGTATTCTAATGCACCAACAACTGAAAGCGAATCGCCTTTCTTAAGTGCTGATACTAAATCAGCTGACACACCATAAAAAATGCATGTATGCCATTGAGGAACTTTATTTTCGCCTTTGCCTGAATTTGTGCAAAGAGAAACTGTTGCCTTGCGACCGCCATCTGGGAAGTTATGGACTTCTGTATTTTTACCAACGTGACCCAAAAGAAAAAGCTGATTCATTGTTTGCATGGCCAGATTCCTATATTTATGCAAAAACCAAATTGTTAGGCGATTAATTGAATCCCCAACCTTATGCAATCATTATAACCATATACCACAAAGCCAACAAGTATCTAAATGTTACCTTGAGTAATATCATGTAATTAGTGCTTTTAAAAACATTTATATAGGTTCCAGTATCCGAAATTAAGACCATATTTTTTTAACCAGCTCATTCTCTGAAATCCAAGATAACAAGCGTGAGCGTGTTATCAGGAGCGCCAGCGGAGCCGCACTTTTTAAGGTCGCAAAAATGCCCCAATAGGGGCATAAATGTGTAAATAAATTAAGAATTCAAGTCCATAAAAAATGTTTCAACTAAAAAGTCATGGATTTCATAACGTTCAAAAAGTCCAGATAGCATGAGACGATACTTATAATCGTCATCATGACCGTAACCAGTTCTGACTGAAATTTTTTTTATTTCAGTTTCATCAAAACCTAATTTAATTAAATAAGCTTTGGTTCCTTCATAAGCAGCTTTATATTTTTCGAGCGTTTTCTTGATTGTTTCTAGCAAGCCCAGATTTTGATCTAACATGTCAATGCACATATATTTATCATTTAGCTTCTGAATTAAGTGCGAAGTTGCATGATCTGACAGCTGTATATTTTCACCCATTGACCCTGCAGCATAGTCGATAACGTCCAATCCGATCTGCTTTGCTAATTCTTCACATGATAGGTTGTCAGGGAAGCTGAATGGATAGTTTAGTGCCATTTCAAGAGCGATTGTGATGATGCCCTGATCAAGTTCAGGCAATTCATCAGGGATTTCACCATCAAATTCAAATCCGTCAAACCGTCCGACATATCCATCAAGATCATCATAGGCAATCATTTCACGCTCAAGTTTGAGTGTTACAGGGAGTTTATAAAAACTTTGTTTACTGGTGGGGCAGGAGGTGAGTGTAAGACCCTTTAAATCGGGAGTGTATATACGAGACCAGTATTCATCATTATGCATTCTTATAGCATAATCATTTGCTTGACCTGACGTTGTAATAGGCATGATCTTTATCCTTAATTAATCAATTAACTTCGAAATACCACTCATATTGTTTTGAGGGTTTTTATCTTTCGAGCGATAGTTATGACTAATTAATCCCTTTGCATATTCCATCATGAAAATACAAAAATCCTGCTCAAAATCATTTTCCGAATTATTATATAAATGATTGTATGCAAAAATCGAATAAGCCAAGGATGCTTCTTGAATTGTGAATAATTCATCACTGAAATTATTTGGATTAATTAGATTGATTTCATTTGATTCTGAATCAATCATTCTAAAAGGAATGCCTGCAGATAAATGGTCTTTAAAGCGAACGGGTACAGCTGTTTCTATAATGTCACCAATAGATGCTTTGTATCCTAAGCAGTCGAGGCGAGAAAAAAAATCTGGCAAATGTTGCTCAAGTAAATTTTGATTACTTTGATTGATATAGAGCGCTTCAAATAATTGCTGATTTAGAGGCGTGAACCCATAGAGGCGTTCAATTTTTAATTGCGGCAATAGCTCAAGTTCAAAATTTAAAGGATTGGTTTGAGTATTCATGAATGGTCTCCGTTGCTGGTAAACCATTATAACCATATACCGCAATACTTAAAAGTAAGTGTTTGTAAAATAATGACAAGTGTTGTTAAAGTATTTGAAATACAAATAAGGTCGCACACATTAAAACTAAAATAAGATCATTCATTGCCATATTCTTATAGTTTGAATGCCAGTACATCAATACTAAAACTGATCTGCTTGCTACCACCAGAACAACTATACTTTTTAAGGTAGCAATATCGATAGCCTTGAATAAAACCATAAATGAGCTAATGAAAAAAGCTAATGTAAGAATAAACGTAATGATAGATAATAATTCTCTAGCCTTGTTAGGATTCTCAGCGCAATTTTGGACTTCTTCATTTTCATCAAAAAATCTTAAGAATTTTCCTTCTTTTGGGTTCCACTTTACAGTCATATTTATAAGCCTAAAATAATTTTAATAAGACAAAATCTTTGCTTTTTTAAGCAATTCCGCATAAACGCTAATAGATTGAGTTTGAATCATGATTGCCTTCTTTTGTAGTTCTACAAGGTGCTCATGAGCAGAAGTGTCAGGCAAAAACTTATCATAAGGTTTTGGAATGGCTTTTGAAATTTCCTCTTGTATTTCAGTCGCTTCATTATTTAATTTAAACCAAGAAACATACAGTTTTCCAACTTCTGAATAATCATAAATATCGCCCGTCATATCTAATTCTTTTTCATACATTGAGCCACTGCCTGTAAGTAACCAAGCATAATTTACACACAATATATCAGCAATTTTTTCAACGGTTTTTTTCGCAATCTTATCTTTTTTCCACTGTGTAGGAGCCGATTTAGAATTGCCGATCTTACTTGTTAAATCGCTCCAAGTCAGGCGAGTGCCGGTCATTTCTTTGTAAGATATAAGTGCTTCGTCAATTCGGGAAGCTATTGGATAATCAATTGAGTTTGTCATAGCTAAAAGTAAATAGGACTTGATTTAATAATATCTTAAAATCATTATGATTTATTTATATTTTATAAATAAATTTAAAATAAGATAATAAGTGTCGATTATAAACATTAATGTTTGAATAAATTATAGACCGATAATAGGTCTATAATCATATTTTAGCTAATCAGTATTAAAAACGGACTAAAAATTTAGCAAATGTATGCTTTTCCATATAGTCACCGCTTTTAAAAAACCTTGATGCAGCAAAAAGGAGGAATTAAGCCTAAAGTGATATTAATATTCAAGTATCCTTTTATCTGAAAACACGGCGTAAGCCACTGGCTTGAAGGCGTTAGCAAGGACACTAATAAACGAAAGAAGAATTTTAAAAATTAAGCTTTTGCGTATTTTTTTGAGCGTAAGCGGAGGGAGAAGTCGCGCCTGCCTTGGTCAAGCACGACTTAAATTCCAAAAATCTATTTATTTTAGGCCGTTTTCTCTTTTGCCCAAGTCGCAAATGCACCATCTTCATTACAAAATATTGAAACCAAAAACCAATCTCCATTAGGCTTTACTGGTTTCCAATCACTAGCATCAGAACTTTCAACATATTTTTGCCAAACTTTAGAATCTTCAAGCTCTAAAGATTTTCTGATTGTTTCAATATTTAACTCGCGCTCTAAAGCATTCCATTGTTCAGTCGTGCAATGTTCAGCACCCTTACCAATTACTTCATCCCAATATTTTGTATATTCAGAGTGAGACCAATAACCGTATTGATCACGCACTACCTCTGCCGGCTTTAATTGATTTATTTCTTTAATCTGCGGGGAAGCAAATCCTTTTTCAGTTCTTTCTTTTACGAGAATGGTTTCACGAACAATTTTAGCTCGTTCAATTGCAATTGTTGCTGCATGTTCCATATCTTTTGCCAGAACCCATTGAATGACATACTCAGAACTAAGACTATTAGAGGTTGTTTCACCTTTATCGTTGAATTTAAAATTACAAGGTTCTCTAATACTGAGCTTAATTAAAAATTCCAATTCACCGCATTCATTGTAAAAGTTTTGAACAATTTCACCGGCATCTTCTGCAGTATGCTTATCACTACGAATCTTAGCAAGAACACCCTTTATTGCAGGGCATTGAGCAGCAAGATCATCGCTTATACATTCACTGTATGCATCTTCTAAGAAATCTTGAAAGTCTTCTGATACTGTATGCTCTAATGTAGCTGTTAGTGCTGGTATATGAAGAATCGAACTAAAGTTAACGTTACCTTCATACATACCGCTTAATAGTTTGTAGGGAAATTTACTCATGAATTTTCTCTTACCATTTGAATTTAGAATAAAATCTATTTTGATATAAATAAACAATAACCTAATGTTTATTTGTAGATAATACATTATGTCTTTTAAATTAAAATAAATAATATTAAAATGATTCATGAATGTTGATATTTTTTAAATTCTTGGTAGTTGAGTTTCTTCATGTTGAGTGATGTAAAAGAGCAGAGAAATTGGCTGATTAAATTTGTTAGAGCAACGAACTACTCATGCTTAGGTATATTGGTTTTAGTTTCATTACTTGTGATTTACCTGTGCCAAGAATTTGCAGGATTTAAGTCGGCTCCAGCTGCTGCTTTGGTTGTTGCCGTCTTAGCTTGGTTGGTTATATTTATCTCTGAATATTATGTTTTTTTATTAAAAAACTACAGGAATGAAACGATCACTCATATTTACAAGACACTAATCAAGAGAATACCTTATTAAAGTATCCAACTAAGACAAGAATGGGTGTCCAAGTAGTTGTTGATTTGGCAATTTATCGCACATGCGGTTTTGAGAGTGGCATGAGGAAACAAGAAAAATTAGGGTTTCCAGCCTATCGCACATGCGATTTTTAGAAGCGATGTTTCTCCAGCATCTGCTACATCGAGTGATCTATCGCACATGCGGTTTTAGTTGAGCTTGGGTCTTTCCTCTAATGAATGTTCCCAATGTCCTGTATATGAACCACCACCAATGTAAACATGGTAGTCCTCATCCCTTGTAAACCACTCGCAATATCTGTCATCCATAGATGGTTTATTCACAAAGAAAGTCTTTAATCCAGATGCGTCTGTTGCGCACCATTTGAATTTTTCAGGTATACCAGACCAACTATATTTGCCCATTAAAATACTCAATTATTGATTTTCATATTCATCTTGCAAAACTTCCCAACTTTTAGATATTGATGTCTGAGCTGGTGCTTTATCGAGACCAAGAAGCTCAGCCAGATTTTGCTTTAATTTGTTTAAATGCTTTATGTCTTCTTCATGTTCAGAAAAACCATCAACCATGGCTTGTCCAAGATCGAAGGGAACTGGTTCAAAATTTTCAATTTGATTCCGAAGATTGAAAATTAATTCTTGTTTATCCAATTCGTCTGGTTTTACGGCGGTGCATGGTGAAGCAGTCTTGATTTTATGAAAATCGATTAAACTTACAGAGTTTTGTTTATCAGTGGGGAGTTGATCTTTAAAAAGCTCGACTAATTCTTTTGATGATAGTCCAGCATCAATAATTCGTATTTTAGAAAGTTCTTCATTTTGCATAAAATCACCTGTCTATTGAATACTGTGAAATACATCATCGCCTAGCATCTTTATTTGGACGTCTAATAATTGGCGATAAGTAGCTATTTCAATTTCATTGTAGTGATATTTTAAACGTTCATTCCTTTTTGGCCCATCCACAAAACTTTCTCCACTTAAAATTAAGCACATCATTGAGTGGGAATGGCTGCGAATTTCAGCATAGTCATCAGGAACCGGTCTATTGGTTTCTTTTAACTTAATCTCGCTTAGATTTAAGGTATGTACAATATGATCGAATAGGGCGAAAGCCTTTTGATGATCTATTCCTTAATGATCTGAGCGTTGCAAACCTCATCCATTGCTGCTTCAAGCAATTCTTCCATTGCAAAAATTGATGCATAGGCATCTGATGCGTAAGTCAAATCATCAATATACTTATCATAAGTATTGAAGGCTAAATTGATCTTAGTATGCAGTGAAGTGCTCAACATCTTCGCATTTTGAAATTTCTGCAGGCACTCTTGAATAAAATGATACCGTCTCATTAGCACTGAGGGTAACGTCAGGTTATCAGTAGACCACTCCCAACCATCAGCCAGCGTTTTAATTTCTGGATTCAAGTATTCACCATTTGAATCAACATCAAACAGATCAGGATTGCCGGAAGGGTGGTGGCGTCCTTTTTTTCGACAAATAGCAAGTTCGAATCGAAGTTTTTCAGTATTTACGATAGTCATCTAAGCAATATCCTTTAATTAAGGCTCTACAGATTAAATATTTTTAAGCTACATATTGAGTTGGTTTAGAGAACTTAAGTCGCGGGGTAAGATTGCTCACAAAAGATATGGCTTCAAAATCACATGTAAACGCGCTCACGATGCTTTTGTTGAAAACACCATCATCTACTACCGCAGTACGATGAACGTCAAAATTAGAGCAATACATGCCATCAAATGCTAGACCTTTATTGTAGCGGAGCTGCCCAATAAAAATAAACGTTTGTTTGTTGTTTACGGCGGTGAATAGTTCATATTTTTGGCGCTTTTCATTCTCTAGGTTGCTAACGACCTTAAAGCTGTTTTTTGGCTTACCAACCAAGAAGCGCCATAGCTTACTGATCTGTGTAATTGTTAAGCGCGAGATATCATAAACCAATGTATTACGCTCTGATGGATGACTTTCAGCATTTGCGTTATGAATAAAATATTGCTCTTGATCGATACCAGTCAGATATAACAATTCAATGTAATCTTGGTCTGTAAACATATCAAACTTACGGAACCGGCTAATGCGGCATTGCTTTAAACGAATCTGTAAGTTTTCAGGATAAGTTTTCCACTGGTATTCAGTGGCCCGTAACGCGATGCCTAATTCTTCCTGAAAAACCCGCTTTACAGAAAGCTCAGCTGCTTCAAAATTATTTAATAAATGACCATAGCTGAAAACAGGCTGGATACTAGATTTCTGCCAATGCGGGTTATGCATTTCAATTTCATTTTGAGTTGGTCGTTTATCTTGTGAGAAAGTCAGTTTCAGTACGCTTTTTTTCTCGCAGTTGAAATCTTGGTATGCCGGTGCAAAATCTTTATGAAATTCTGCTTTAAATTTTCCGCGAATAAACTTTGATAAAGTTGAGCTATCAAAGATATTGAACTTTTGTTCATTATTCAGAACATCCAAAGTAAGCGGGTACGATTCCTCTTTACCTACACTTGCTGTCGGCACATGATAATCCGTACCTACAACAGGGAAGCGCTGATGTTGGCGGCTAAGGGCTGAAAGCTTACGGTTTCTACCTTCTGTAAACTTATATTCAACATTGATGCTCTGGAGCCACTCGTAGAAAGACGGCTCAAGTGAGTGCTGCAGTACTTCATCAATCACTAAGCAGTCAGGTTTCCCGCTGACCGGATGGTTAGGGTAGTCTTTTTCCAAGTTGGTTGACCAAAAATCTATTAAAAACTTCTCTGGACAGATAGCTTCATTCTGACGATAGAACTGACTGAAATGAATAGGTAGGCCTTCATAAGAAATACCAAGGATAACAAGAGGCTTAAAACCAAATTCTTCTACGCCGTGAACTAAATCGGCGCAACGCACGATGCCAAATTCAGAAGAATCAAAAACACGCTTACTAATTTGTGCTGAAAGACACTGAACACGTAAAGTCATTTTGAAATACCTTATTAATATCATTAATTTATGAGGTTAATTATAACTCAAATATTATAACCATATACCGCAATTAATGTAAATTAATGAAACTGTATGTAATTAAAAGTAATTTTATCAAAAACACCACAGTAAAACTCTAAAAAAATCAATCACATATTGTTTTTTCAATAAATTAATCTTTAAGACGGGTACGCCCAAGAGAAAATTGTTGAATAAGATAATGACTAGAGATACGATAGACCCTGAAATTTCGCAATTTATTTGCTAATTCAACCTCTTTCTTAACATTTTTATGTTTCGTGATGATGGTTGTTTAGCAAAGCTAAATTTCCGTCATCCGAGCGCAATCGGAGCACTATCCTCATGAATTTAATTTCAAATTTTGTAAATAAATCATTCTCTGCTGTTTTCATGTTGTCTATAACTTCAATGGTTTTAGCTGGTTTGATGATTGGTACTTTAACTAATCATACGATTCTTGGTTTTGCTTCTGTTTTTGTTGGTCTTTTAGTTTGCTATATGTCTTATGACTATTTGCCAACTCAACATAAATCGTTCATTACTTCAATTATCGTTAATTGTTTTAAATTTCAAATCTTTTGCTGTTTAAGCTTAGCTTCTTTGATTGCTGCAGACTTTACTTTTGATTTGTCAGTTACTGACTCATCTTTATACGGTCTACTTACTTTCATTGCCACTATTTCGACAATTTACTTTAGTCTTAAGACTTTTAGTTTTGCTCGAAATGTTTTTGATTTAGCTGCTCACGCTTCTGATCTAAAACTAAAAACAGTTAAAAAATTATCGACTAAAACTCGATTCTAAAATCTCTACACTAAAAAGCCATTCAAATATTGAATGGCTTTTTTCTTTTAAGAATTTAAGTTGATCGTTCTAAATGAATAGTTTTTATTATTCACCTAAAAAAATAGCAACCTCGCACAAATTGCACAAGGTAACTCCACGCTTTAGCTTTAAAACGCTATTTGTTTCTGAATTACAACGACTACAAACCAGTTTCTTTGAAATATTGATAACTAGCATGGAGACCTTCAATTTAAATTTCAATGCTCTACATTAGAGGTAGAAGGGGCCATATTCCAAAGCTCATCAGAAAAAATAACCGGTATTCCTGCAACGCGGCTTTTGAAAAATTTCCCACGCGGTGGTTTATCACCTCGTTTTAGAACATGTCGTAAATAAAATGAAAATGGAGCTTTAGATTTATTAGCAGTACTTCCAACTTCTAAACTTTGTTCTGTAATAAATGGCTCAGCATTCCATTTTCTGTTTTCTCGCATCACATCTTTTAAAGTATCGATAGATTTCTTTGAATAATTCATAATTTAATACCTCTTAAAAAAAATTACTTATGCATTACTTGCAGAAAGTATCTGTAAAGTTATTTTTCCCTGAATATTTTTCGCCTAAAGCACCTTTGGTTTGAGGCTTAGGATTACCATAAACTGTCTTATAGCGAAATCTGCTTTGGTCTAAGGCAGGCGCGTACTCATAATCAGAGTCTCGTGTGATTCTTTCAATTAGTGTAACCGTCATAGCTTTACAATCAATTTTGAGCTTATTCTCAGTCGATGAATTTGACTTATATACGCTTTCCTCAAATGACTTAAGTGATAGCTCCCCAACACCAGTATTTTTCAATGCGTTTAGTTGATCGGTTTTCACATAGGTAGTAGCAAAATTTAATTTTGATAAACCTTCTAAATATGTCCAATCTTTCATTTGAGGATTTTCAGGTTTTACATCTGAGTCTTTTAAATTACAGTGTTTGCTGAAAAAATTATCGCCTACAGGAAAGGTTCGCCATAATAAATTGAGTGAATTCGGTTGAGTAGGGTTGTAATAAAAATCTTCCGAATTTGACTCTGTTGAATATTCAGAATAGCTATTATCTTCATTGGTTTTCTGAATTTTTGGCTTCTGACTTAGCTTACTGTAGTAGTTGGCCGCCCGATGATTCTCACAGTCTAACCGGTAAATAGATTCAGATTCACTTCCACCATTAAATGTGCTCACAGATTTCATTCGGATAAATGGAGATTTTTTATTTTCTCCTTCCGTTGAGATATCAATATACTGAGTCAGATTTTCACTAGACTGTTCTTTATTCCATTTTGGAGTTTGCTTTAGTAGTTTGCTGTATTCATTATCAACTGTGCTTTCACAACCACTTAACACTAAAGCAGCCGCTACTAATGATAATTTTAGTTTTGAAGATTTTTTTAAAAACAACATTGCTTGATCAGCGCTCATCTAGTATTACACTCCACGTATTTAATTTTTTAACTTCTTAATTAACTTTTTAATAATACAATTTAGGGCTTATCCCGTTTTCCTGAGCCTTAATAAAAACCCACTATGATTGAGCCTTTATTGAGTAGAAATTGGTGTTTTTAGGTAGACGTAATTGCCGAAGCCATTTGCTCGAATAAAACACCCGAATTATTACTTTCAATTGTTAAAGGGTAATTGTCTGGGTGGTTTAGATTGCCTTGATGCCAGTCAGAACGAAATTCTTCTATGGCTTGATGAGCTAATGCCACGGCGTTATCTATGTGCATTGGTTCATCTGGCAATAAGTGAACTGGTTTATCAATTGCCACGGCTAATGCAGTTAAGTTGTTCCAAAGAACGTATTCGCCTTTAACTGTGCCATCCTTCGATAAAAACAGGATTTTTTGATCTTCAATTTTTATAGGCTGTTGATTGTTCGCAATAGATGGATGGTTACTTGACCCATCTTCATCTACCCAACAAATTAAACCATCCACATCAGAGAAATATTTCATGATTAACCCATTTCTGGTAAATATATTAAAAGAATAATTTCTGGGCTACAGCCAACATCGCTTTATATCGTGTAGTAAGAGCTACCTCAGACCAACCTTCCATTAATTCAATCTCAGATAGTATTTGGCTATTTGGCTCCTTTGGCATCAATACAAAATCTTCATATTTAGATTCAGCAGCTGCAAGCCAGTACGTCCATTTTTCTTGAATAGATGGGTCAACATATTGACCAATAGAACTTGGCTTATTTCCATTAATTTCATCAGCCGTTATACGGCGCAACAACTTGTCTGTATCGACAGGTTGCTTACTTTTTTCAGTTTCAAATTTAACCAAAAAATTTTCAAAACCGGGGCGTTCTATTTTGATCAATTTTTTTGAATCCATGAATACTCAGTCCAATGCAGTGTAAAGTCTATTATCTAATGACTTTTTTAATTAAAAAGAGCCTATTAAGGCCCTTGCAATAATATTAAACATTCACATATTCACGAATGGTTAGCTTAATTCTATTACGACTCAACTTTTTCGCAACAGCTGATGTATAAATTTGGCCACAACAATCATATTCATGTTCGCAGTGCGTTGAAAACCCCTTCATTAGCGAAACTAATGCAATACGTTGTGCTGTTTTATCAGCCAATTTAACACGACCAATATATGTGCGAGTCTTAAGGTCATGCCCAGCGTCATATCCTTCTTTGACAAGAATTTCATTAAATACAATATTTTTATTGTTTATTGGATGGGTAATTGTTTCTTTTGGAATAGGTGAAATTTTCATGTTAGTAATTCCTGTTGGCTTGATTGTATTATAACCATATACCGCTAAACATGGAAGTAAGTTTATGTAAAATATTATATTAATATTTACCTCCTAAAACCGCGTGTGCGATAGACTTCAAAATGAAGCATCCTCGGAGACCCAAAGAAGACCTATAAACCGCGTGTGCGGTATATGTTGAACAACACTCAAAACCTTACCGAATTCATTTTTGTAAAATCGCGTGTGCGATGCGTTACGTTGGTGATGCTCTCAAAGTCATTCGAGACAACCTAAAAACCGCGTGTGCGATATGTCTCTGGTCGGAGTTTAACTTAGCTCTAATTATGTCTTAAAATATCGACCCAATAATTAAACCAATCACCACATAAACAGACATTAAACCAAGAGTTACTGTCATTTTTCTTTCAGCATCAATACTGTATTCATCATTGTTAATTTTGGTTGTCGATATCTCATCTTTGACTTCTGATTTAAGAATTTTATCCTTAATCGTTCCAGCAATTAAGCAAGCTACTGGCATAAAAATAAAAGCATAAATGTAGGGGAGCTGTCCTTTCTCCGCACTCATGAAGTTATATCTTTGTTCCATATTAAAAACCAGCAATCCAACAACAGAAATTGTCACTGCCAAAATACCAATATTATATTTCAAATGTACATAATTTTTAACACTCAATCGGCAGGCTAAGTCTGTTAAAGCACCTGATGCCATAATCATGTTGAAGCAAATTAAAAATAACGCTGCGAGTCCAATCTTGCGATCTAATCCAAAAACGTATTCCATGAATAAGCAAGCTATACCCAACATTATAAAAATCGCTATATTCATAATCAGGCCAAAAGTCATACCTGTTGAAAACTTCTCTTTCATGAATAAGTCTACTGCTCCTGATTTCGAATACATGGTTTTTACTCCGACAAACTAATTCGTGAAAGATACATTTCTTCTCTTTTGGCATCTGGGAATTTACTATCTACATCTGAAACAATCTGATTCGGTATCATCGGTCGTAAAATAGCGTAATCAGCGTTTGTAATTTTCCCATCTTTACCTAATTCTTCTACTTTCTTTATGAATGCTTGGCCATCACTATGTAGGCTTGCTGCAATCAGAGCTGATGAAACAATTTGGCTTCGTCTATCACCTATAGCAAGTTCTTTTAACTCTTTGGAGTCTTGATACATCGAAAACGCCGTGAAACAACTAATTACACTCAAAATACCGAATGCAATGGCTGTTTTTATTTTACGCTTGTAGGCCAAAAAAGCTGATAGCAATATCAAAAACAAGACTGCAGAAACTATACTGAACATATCTCCCCCATATTAATAATAAAAAAATCACTTAATGAATATATAGATTGATTATAACCATATACCAAATATGCCAAGTAAAAAAATGTTAAATTTGCTTTTTAAACAACCTTATAGTTTAAGCGACCGCCGTAAGAGCGAGAACTTAATTTTAAAATTTGAACATCACCCTGCGAGGTCAAATGCCACTTGCGTAAGCAAAGTGGCTGCTTAGCGTAAGCGGGGGCGGCACGGGCTTGTTGAATACTTCATTTAGCTAATTCACAGGGAAAAAAAATACACCCGAAGGTGCATTCTAATTATATGTGTATTAACACCATTTAGCATTCATAAATTCTTCAAATGAATCGAGTGCAAAATATTCGGTAGAACTTAATAAGTTTTTAGCTAAAGACTTTTTATACTCTTTCCAGTCGGAGCATTGATAATCTAGACAACGCAGTGATTTGACTAACTGAAAGTATGATTGAGTTTTTGCCTTTTCTACAGTTGATTCTCTTGCTTTCAAAACTTCATTTAAATAGAACTCTTGGCTTTCCCGTGATGTATCCTCACATTTATTATAACGATCAATTACACCCTCGTAATTTGCTTGAACAAGCATACGTGCAACCAAATTAAACGCAATTTTTTTATCATTGCCTTGTTTCCAATATTCATTAATTTCTTTAAAAAAGATTTTATCTGATTCAGACAATTCTTTCTCAATCACTAGAGAATCTTTAACTTGAACGACCCAATGATTAAAAACAGGGCTATAACCAATTGCGCCTGCAATAACGTTACAGTTAATTGCCATTTGTTCTGCTGTGATGATGAATGCTGACATGGTGAATCTCCGTTGCTGATGATTCATTATAACCATATACCGCATAATACCATAGTTACATTATGTAAATTATTGTTATTCAATGCTTTTAGGAAAATAATTTAATTGGTGCTGTAAATTTAATTTATAAATCATTTTTAAAAAAGCTCTTACTACTGCAACACAAAACCATTTTGCGTAAGCATAAATGGCCCCAGCGTAAGCAGGGCAACCCCTTAAAAGTTTTATAAAAAATGATGATTTTATTTGTAAAGAAATTACATTAAATAACAACACATAAAGCGGTATATGGTTATAATAATCTTATAGGCAATTAGGTGCTCCAAATGAACAATAAATTTTATTTTACAACTGATGTCATCAAACAAAATGTTGAACTTTTAAGCAATATTTTTCGACTTGCGGAGCATCTGCAATATCCATGTTTCCCTTCAAAGCTTCCTCAGATCGAAGATATTCAAGCTGAATTTTCCCGTGTATTAGGCTTTACCGATTATTCTGATTTATTGGAAAATGGTGATTCAAACATGGGCATAATGCAATATGGAACACACACATTAAAATCTGAGTTTCAGGGTTTTAATTTTGAAGAAAAGGAAAATAAAGACTTTGCTAACTGCATGTTTCGTTATGCTTTATTAGAGTTTGATGGCAGTCATTTCGCTAAATTAATGTCTGGACTAAAGCTAACTGGTATACCAATGGATATCATTGCTCACTTAAAAACTATTGATAAATACAATATTCCATCTATGGGCCTATATAACCATCCTTCATTTCTTGTTGAGTATTATAAGGTTTTACTTGGTATGCGTTGCTTTGACTATCTTGATTATTCAAGTGTAAAAGTACCATTTGAAGACTTAATAAAATTAGAAGAATTAACTGAGAAAGAAATAGTAAAAATAAAACACATTCTTTTTGAAGGAAACTGTACCTCAACTGAATATTCTTCTAATTATCTAACTGATAGCTACTCTACAGATTTAGAAAACTTAAAATTAAAATTTAATATCAATATTAATGTTTGCACGGCAATTATCACTGAGTTTGCTGTCACTCATACTAAAAAAATTACCCAAAAAATTGATGAAACATACGGCTATATGTTGATGCAAAACATGAAGTTTTCTATAGGTGTCTTTGCTGGAAGAAAAAATAATTTTTATAATAATGCAGTAAAAAACTTTACTTATGGTGTTGATAATAACGATGTATTTGATACATCGCATAATCATTTTTATGAATATTTCATCTCACATTATGCATCTATATATTTGAATGCACTCAATGAGCTTTACCGATCTAAAGGGCATTCTGGCTCAAAGTTAGATTTGTCAGACTTAACCTTAGACATATTTGGGCGAATGGGGTCGAGTATTGGAACAAACTATTTTAAAGACTTAGCGAATAAAAAACTCTGCGTTAACTTTAGTGATGAAAAATATACTTATAGCTGGATTTAAATTTTAAGCTACATTGCCTTCAAGCCTAAATCGAGCGCTTCTTCTATGTTTTTGTCAAAACGGACAGCGATACTTTTAACTTTGGATTTTAGCACTGACCATGCTTTTTCAATTGGATTTAAATCTGGACTGTAAGCAGGCAAGTACATGATTCTACAGTTAAAGTCTTTGGCTAGTTTTTTGATATCTCCGTTCTTATGAATCGAAGCGTTATCTAGAATCAGCAGATGTCTTTTGGTCTTATCTTGATTATCTTTGGTTAAATTTTCAAGTAGATATCTCAACCATCCCGTGAACATTGCTCGATCGCATGAACCTTGAAAAATCAAAGGGTAAAGGAACTGATACGCTGAATTAGACCTCACAGCACTGATGATACTTAATCTTTTACCATGACCACCCAATTTTAAAGCAGCGCAACGACTGCCTAGTTTAGACCAACCATATTGCGCTGTATCTGTGGTGTTTATCCCAGACTCATCAATATAAAGAATCTGATCTTCCCCAAACTCCTCTTTCCATTGCGGAAGAAACCAGTTGAATACAGCCCTTGTTATTTTGTCGGCTTGCTTATAGAGAAAACTCTTTTTTTACGTGTCCAACCAAGTCTATGAATGGCTTTTAACAGGGTTGAGTAAAGGATTGGATACCCAAACTTTTGTTCAAATAAAGGGATGAGATCTTTCACTTGAGAAAATTCAGTAGTTTCAATAAAGTGTTTGAAAGCATCCATATCCTTGATTTTAGTGGGTCGACCTGCATTGATTTTAGGCTGTTTCAATTCTCCAGTGGTGTTTTGAAGAAGAATCCAATCATCCAAAGTGGTTCTAGATATTTTAAAGGTTTTACATGTATATGATTTGTGATTATTTTCTTCATAAAACTGCATGACTTTTTCACGTAAATCCACTGAATATACTTTAGGCATGATCTTGAACAAATTAATTTTTTATCATTGTATCCTAAAATAAGATTGCAGCTATATGAATCACTACAGGCCAAATTAAATGCAATGGTTTTTAATGGATTAAAAAGTAATAAAGATTTTCTTTCAATTGCTCTGCGCCAATACATATATACAACCTATACAACAATCCAATTTTTTGAAAAATTTTGGCCTATTTATACTCAATTTACAGATAGCATTGATAAATAAGTATTTAAATATTTTAAGGAAGAAACTATGGAATCCAATCAGCAAAAGCTTATCACTGCTCTAACACAAGCAATTGAATTGGCGAATCGTGACATAAAGTTATTTGGCGAAAAACTTACTGTTACGCATGAGTTTGAAACAATACATCAGGCTCCATACTCAGAATTTTCTATTGTTTATACCTGTCCAATAACAGGCTTAAGCTTTAAACAAATGGATGCAATGTTATGGAATGATACGAATGATATCATTTCAAATGGTATTGAATCCCCAGAAATCAGAGATTATGAGGATTCTAAAGAATTTCAAAACCAAGACTATCTTGTGCTTAATGACCAAAATGAATGGGTCGTTATTAAAGACCCCGATCTATCAAGCCTTATGGGAGATTTAGGCGTTATTTATCGCAATCAAATTCAAGTTTCTGATTATTTACCAGATTGGCAAAACATGGTGGTTAATCGAATAAAAAAAGACTACTAGACTACTAATTAAATATTTAATTCTTCCCATATTGGTTCAATCAATATGGTTTTTTTGCTTTTCAAAATTGCTATATGAAGAACACCCAATCAGTCTGGTGACTAAACTTTAAAATATCTGATAATCACTCTCTGGCCACAAAAAACAGGCCTTGGCCTGTGATTTATTTATTATGTGCTAAGACCAGTCTTAGATAGTCCGATTGCATAAGAGAAGTAGGCAAGGACTTAACATTTGGGCAACCAGATAAAAACAACTCTCTTAAGCGCGACTTACCAAGGTTATCTGGTATTTCTTGCAGCTTTGAACAATCGCAGATTGTTAAACTTAGTAGTTTATCTAAATTAGAAATGCTTTCTGGGAGAAACTCAATTGAATGACAGGTTCGGATGTGCAAGAACTGTAGTTTTTTCAACTTACTGATCTTATCACTCAACTTTATTAAAGAAGGACAGTTCCAAACAGTAAAACTAAATAAGCTTGGTAACTGCTCTATAATATCGCCTATGAGCGTTAAACGATTACAGTCTAATATCTCTAGCTCAGATAGCTTACTAAGCTCTGAGAGCGATTCAGGAAGTTCTGTGATGTGTGGATTTGAGATCGTTAACTTGGTGATATCATTCACGGCGGTATTTTCAGGAATTGTAATCCCATTTTTATTCGCCCAATTCAAGAATTGATTCATTTTCAGCAACTCTGTTTCTAATAATTTTATATTACCATATACCGCATATTTAATAGTAAGTTATTGTAAGTTATGTGATTAAATATGTGAATAAAAAAAGACCTCTAATAATTTAATAGAGGTCTTTTTAGTTTTTATGGAATTATGAATAAGCGCATGACCAATGTGACTAATGAAAATGCAACCACTCCATAAATAAAGTGAAGGGCAAGATACAGTTTTTTTGACATGAAGAAATTATTAGAACTTCGTTTTATATCGTTTTTATCATGAACAATATTAGGTAACTCATCATTAAATACAAAAGGTCTTCTAATGATGCTTGAAACAAACATGCCAGAAAACAAAATTAAAACTAGAATGCCTTGGCCTATATATTCTTGTGCCAACGGAAAGATGCCTATTCGGTAATTCATAACTCCCGCAAAAGTAGAAAATGCGATAAGTGAGCCGATGATCATTCCCCAATCCCATTTTCGTGTCTTCATTTTTGCAACCATTAAGACAATGCTTCTAAATAAGTTGCTGGAGAATATGCTGATATTAAAAATCATCACTAAAATGATTACTGTACTGATAGGCGGTTCCATTTTTAACCAAACACATATCAAGTAAGGGATAATAAATAAAACGACTATCAATAAATTAATTAGCAGTGCAATACTGATGCCTGCGCTGATACTTTCTTTTTCTAAAAATAAAAATTTGCTCATACGCAATAATACTCTGTTCCTATACTCGATTGGCCCTTAGCGTACCGTCTAACTTACTAAGGGCCTTATGGCAATTATACTATGCGTTAAGCCAATCTCGTTCAAAAGATGCCATTTGCTTGATCACTAATTTTGATGATTGGTTAAGTTTATCTTTGGAGTGATCATTAAAATGAATACTGGTGTAATTGCTTGTCAGTGAAAGACGCATATCTATCTGAGTTCCACAAACACGCATAATCAAAGTTTGTTTTTCATTAACTGGTTTTTCAATTTCTTTGTCATTTCGAGTGACCCAACCACTTTGAGTAAGTTGTGCTGCAACTGCATTAAATACATCTGTTGAATTAATCATTATAGTACTCCATTGTTGATACTATAATTATAAACATATACCGTAATTATGTTAAGTAAATTATTGTAATTAAATGCTTTTAAAATATTAATTTTTTATATTCAATTCATTCGGGGCGAAGGCGCATAAGAAAAATATCCCTTTTATCCGAATACAAAAGTCATTTGCGTAAGCAACATGACCCCTTAGCGTAAGCGGGGCAGTGCCAAATAGTGAAAAACTACTAAATAATACATGGCATTCAAATTAATTTTGAATGCCATGTTCTTTTCATTAAGAATTTACAGTTTTCAATTCTTTTGCTAAATCTTTATAGGCTTGGGCAATAACCATTAATTCAATACGCTGATCATAGATCAGATTTTCAGCAATAAATTTTGCTGTGGCTTCTTCATTTAAGTTACCGATTAATGTGCTTGAATCTGAAAGGCTCAATAAAATTTGATCTTCACATGTCGCTGGGTCAACCATTACAACGTAATTTTTAGCCTTTCTTTCAATTTTGATTCTGTAATTTAGCCAAAAATTTAGAGTATGGAAATCAGGTACTTCTTGGTCGCCCATTTTTGCAAAAACAGGTACACAATATTCGAAGCTTGCTGTTTGATTGGTTAAAAGCTGTGAACCTATTTCCTGACTTGGATTATCAGGTGCTTCTAAGTTGAATTCAACATATTCCATATTATCAAATTCTGCATTTTCAAAACAAAAATTAGGGTCTGCTAATTTAGTTTTTGCTTCACCCAGTAAGATGCTTGTACGCTCACTATCAAATAGAACTAAAATTTCGTCTTCAATGAAGTTTTCAAAGACTTCTAACCCATCATCACCACGGATATCAGGACTTGTTACAGTTCTTCCTTCATACTCAACCGAAACAACACCAGTATCTTTATCAAGGCTTAAAACAACTTCGCCACTTTGTCCCTGAATCAAAGCTCTGACAACATTTTGAAATATTGATGTGACTTGAATATTTCCTAATTCAGATTGATAAGAGTAATGCGTCAAACATGATGCTACAGCTTTCAAAAATTCAGAATCATTTACATCTAAGCCATCAAAATAATGAATATCTAACAGTTCTTCTGTCAATTTATAATAAGCAAGATCATCAACTTCAATTTCTTCTTTTTGTCCATTTCGATAATGTTCGATACCATAAATATGACGCTGAGCATCCATGTAATTTAAATTTAACGAAAGGGCATGTTCCTGCGCGAGTTCTTGAATTTTTTTCTTAGGGCTTAAATCTTCGCTTGATAGATACAGAACATCACGTTCTTCTTGTTTTACTAATTTTTCATTGAACAGTTTTTCAATAAGCTGTTTTTGATCTGCAGACAAATCAAATAGGTAAATATGAAATTGAATTAAATTCATGGTGTTGCTCCGTTGCTGATACTATAATTATAAACATATACCGCAAAACAATGAAGTTAATTAATGTAATTTAATGTATTTTTTGCTTTTAAAAACAATATGTTGTTAGTGTTTATTTAATTTATTGAACTGATATTTTTGAAGCACCTATTACCTGAAAACAAAGGCCATTTGCGTGAGCACAATGGTTATAAAGCGCAAGCGTGGCGGCCAAAAAAAAGAGTTTGCCTAGACAAACCCCTTTTGTGTTAACTTCATTTTCTGAACTCACACATAATTTATTCCAAACATTATTCCTTATAGCCAAAATTATGCTGGAATTGTTAAAAATTCTTTAATTGTTTTTTCTGTTAATTCTAGGGCAGGGTGATCAGAACAATCATTTTCTTTAAATGTGATTTTAAAGCTTCCATTCTTTAAAAATGGCAAAGCAATTTTATAAAGGATTTCTTGTGAATCGCCACCCCAGTCCAATCGGATTTGAAAGGTTTCTTCGTCTACATCACATTTCGAAACTAACCGCGAATCAGCAAACCATAAAAAAGGGCATCGTCTTTCTTGTTTAGCATCTACTGATCGTTGAGATGTGAAATAAATAGGCATACGAGAAAAAGTTGAACCTACGTCTACTTCCCATTCAATGCGTGGAGCTTGTGTGATTTTTACAAGTGGTTTTATTTCCTTTTTGCGATTTTCAAATGCAAAACCACTTGAAATAACGCCTTCTTTAAACAAACCAAAATATTCATTAATGCTGTAGCTGTTGCCAAGTTTTTTGGGAACAATATTAAGAACACTTGAACTACCCATAGTTATAACTCCATTGTTGATGGTTTATTATAACCATATACCGCATATTGTTAAAGTAAGTTATTGTAATTTATTTTTTTAAAATAAAAAAAGCCTGTATTTTTACAGGCTTTTATCTTAACTTATTTAAAGTTTCTACATACTATTTAGTATTACTTTTCGATCATTCCAAATTGCCTACTAACTCATAAGAATGGTTTTTAAACATGACATCGAACGCATGATAAAAAGGTTCTTCAATTTCAACTACTGATTCAATATGCACTGCTAATTTATTAACTGTGAACGCTACATTTTGTTCATCTTCATAAAATGAAAATTCATTGGCTTTTGCTACAGCCTGCATGATTCGATCTTCCAGCCCATCAGGGGTGCAACTCGAATCTTTGAAAATACTGGGTGCATTATATGAACTTTCACCATCTGAATAAGAGATAAAAAAATTATAATATTTAAATCCTTTATCTGCCATTTTTTTTAATAAACTTTCATAATTTTCGTTTTTTGAACTGGCTATATCAAAGAAACGTTTGATACCAAAAGCATCAATCGTATAGAACTCGCCCTTATATAAATCATCTGAAAGATGAACAATTTCATCATTATCAAAGTAAGCATGTTCTTTGGTATCATCAGCAAAATCATAACGCATAAAACTTTCAGCGTGTGACTTGATGCCATCAGGTAATTCTTCCCGATCTGCATCAATATTACAATCAATATGATGACCATCAATGTGATCAATATAAACATTTAAATCAAAAAGGTCGCCAAATTTAATAGCGGGAAGATTGTTTGACATTTTACTACTCCGTTGCTGATATTGTTATTATAACCATATACCGCAATATATTATGTAAGCTATTGTAATGGTTTTGTTTTTTTTGTAAAAATGCCTGTAATAATTACAGGCATATCATGATTTCAAAAGAATTAAAATTAAGATAGACAATCAATATATACATAAGAATGTTCTTTAAACATTTCAGTGAATGTTGAATAAATCAGTTCATTTATCTTAACAATTGATTCAAGTTGAACTGTTCTAGTACTACAGTCACCAACTGTTGCCATAATACGTTCATGTAATTTTTTTGCATTTGCTTTGCTATATTTATTCCTTTTGGAATCTTTAAAAACACTTGGCACACTATAGGTTTTAACCCCATCAGAGTAAGTCAAAATAAACTGGTAAAGACTCGTATTATTATTATTTATTATTTTGCTTAAATTTTCTGGATTTACATCTGTACGATGAACGACATCAAAAAAGCGTCTCTTACCAAATGCATCGAGCATATAAAATTCACCACGATAAGAATTTTTATGTTCTGTTACTGAAATTTTTGTATTGAAGTCAAAAAAAATGTATTTATTTTCGTCATCTGTTAGCGCATAACGCATAAAAATATCAGCACCAGATTCAATATCGTCTGGCAGTTCATCACGATCTACAGGAAGACTATTATCACTGCTATCTACATAGTGGCCATCAATTTTGTATACATGCATATTAAGTTCAAAAATATCTTCAAGTATGATTTTTATCGGACGTTTATTCATTAGTTTACTCCATTGCTGATACATATATTATAAACATATACCGCTTTATACTAAGTAAATTATTGTAATTTATTAATGTTTTTTGCTTTTAAATAAACATAAATAATAAAAGAGAGTTCATTCGGCTCAGTGAGGATTTTTATAATTTGGCACCCACATTCCCAAATACAAAAAGCCATGTGCGTAAGCAAAATGGCTCTAAAGCGTAAGCGGGGCGGGCCATGTTAATAATTATTATGAGCCTTATTTTAATAGTTCATGCAATCGCTCATATCTTATGGCAATACTCGGATGACTGGCACTATCTCCACCTTGTTGCACTTTAAGTAATGCGTAGAAGTTCCGCATCTTTTTCAAATATCCCAAGCTTTTCTTTGGGTCATAGTTTGCCTTTTGAAGTAAATCTAAAGCTA
The DNA here is from genome assembly GCF_001612555.1 of Acinetobacter sp. TGL-Y2. NCBI lineage: Bacteria > Pseudomonadati > Pseudomonadota > Gammaproteobacteria > Moraxellales > Moraxellaceae > Acinetobacter > Acinetobacter sp. TGL-Y2. The sequence goes on from NZ_CP015111.1 coordinate 185,781, forward strand.
AATAATCAGCTTCAAACTCTACATTCTGGGCCAAAGCAATATAGTCAGCTGAACCATCATTAAGATTGTATTTTTCACGCGCATGATCTTTTAATGAATGAATAATTTCATGTGCAATAACGAAAGCAAGTTCATCATCAGTAAATAAAGCCTGATCAAAAAGATTAGTTCCTAAGATTACTTTTCCGTATAACCCACCAAAAGCATTAAAGCGGTTTTGGAGGTCGCCAAAAAACACCCAATTCCAGCTTTTAGCTTGTTGATGTTGTTTAATGGCTTGTTGCTTAATTCGATCAAATATAGCCTTAGAACGATCATCAGGCTCAATATAAAATTTGGCAGTTTTCATATCTGACATGTAACGTGCGAAATCCTTCTCCATGGCAAGCTGAAATTCTGCTTGAGGGGCTTGCATTATTTGTTTTCTATTATCTAAATCAGCAAAAACTACTGTGGGAATAATAGCTAAAAGTGAAGCTAAAAAGAGCCTTTTCATTTTTTATAAACCCTTCCGTTACTTATTCCGCATACCCATTTTTTTCAGGATATAGGCAACTTGAAATATAAAAACTCGCACTATGGTCAACGCTCATAGCTAAGTAATCATCCCATCCAGCTTCAACTTGTTCGATGGTCACTTTTTCACGTATTTGGTCTTCAATTTTTTTAAAACGTTGATAATTTACTGAATATACAAAATATCGATTCAGTTTGGCCAACATTGCAGACTCAATCTTGAGCAATGTTTCAGTAAGCATATTTTTAAGGATATCAGGCAATTCACATTCAGCATTTTGTTTGTAAAATTGGTTGAATACGAAACCGATCTCATCAAAGACTGGTAAGTATTCATCTTGATTATCAAGCTCTACAACAACTCGCGCATGATCAAATTGTCCAGATTTGGCCTTAATTTTAATAAAGCCTGTATTTACATCATGTTCAAATTTAAATAGCTGCTGCACTTCATAGGTAAAGATACAAAGTACACCTTCGATAAGCACTTCTGCAGAAGAACGGAAAAAAGCAGTTTTTTCAGTGCTTAATACGCCATTTTTTAAGAAACAATGTGAACCATTAGAATTAAGATATTGGTTCACTACAAAGTCAGAACTAAAAAGTGATTCTTGAACCAAGTGTATTGCTTGATATGGATTTGAAATTGTGAATTTTGGCATCGTAACATCCCCGTTGTTGATATTATAATTATAACCATATACCGCAAATATTGAAAGTAAACTATTGTAAATTATTGTTTATTTATGCTTTTAAGAAAATAATGGGAGAGTAATTTAGATTTGATTACAATGAACAGATTATTTGAAAGCATTCCCTCTGGAAACAAAAAAGGGCATTGGCGTCAGCCAAATGACCAAAGTAGCGTAAGCGAAGCTGCCTTGTAGAAAGCAGTACAGGACATGCTTCTACAAGGAAATATTAAGACAATATGCAACGTTCAAAAAATAATGAGCCAACCGACCAGTCAAGTGAGAACTCTAAGCCAGCCGTTTCGTTTCGAAAATGCAAAGTTTTATTATCTAAGCAGTCCACCTGATAGCGTAATTTTCCATCAGTAAAACAAATAGTATTTTCCTTTTCATCATGTGGAACATGGCGATGACCGCCTAAAGTTGTTTTGAATGCAATTTCACGTAATCCAGCAAAAGTATCAACTGGTGTATTTGATTCGGTTATATTAATTGTATTCATGATCTAGCTTCCTTTTTTGATACTCAATTATAACCATATACCGCAAATGTGAAAAGTAAGTTTATGTAATAAATAGTAATTTTGCTTTTCAATTGCCGATCTAGATCAAAAGAATTCAGTCGGGTGAGGATGTTTTTAAAATTTGAGCATCTTCTTTCTGGCCTCAATGCGACATCTGCGTGAGCAGATGATCGCTGGAGCGTCAGCGGAGTGACCCTTTAAAACGGGTGTAACCGTAGGCTAGGGCTTGTTTTGGGAGTCTGGGGTCAAAAGGGGATTAACTGCCGCAGAGATTAGCGGTGTTAACCGCGCCACGAAAACAACAAGCTTAATCCTTGGGTTAAGCTTGTAAGTTTTCACAATTGGGACGGGACCAATTGTATGAATCTAGCGGAGCGGTTGCCGGTTTTTAGGGAAAAAAACCGGCACATAAAAAACCCTGCATTTGCAGGGTATCAGAATTAAAGTTCTCTTTTAATTCTTGTAGCTTCTTCGGCCAATTTCCTTCGTTCATTTTCTTTAACTGACTTAACATAAGCAGTTCTCACTTTCTCAAATTCAATTCTTGTAATTTTGCCATCTGCAGAAGCACCTTTGATCAGCTGTATAACATCTGAGTCTTTCGAATTTTCTGAAAAATCACGGAATTCTATATATTTATTATTAGAAATTTCTGACTGTATATCAAAATAAAGTAAATAACCTGTTCCAATTGCAGTAATTAGATAACCGGCTAACAACCCAGCTCCTCCCCAAAAATGATCTTTGCTACCTTTTATTTTTTCAACCAACGAAAGTATACCAATGCCTAAGATAGACCCAATAAAAAATGCTATGAAAATAAATTGCAATGTCAAAATTAGATAATAGATGAACATAAAATCAAGTTCCAAAATAAAATAAATTGGTTTTTATAACCATAATCACTGTTATAGAAAAACCTACTGCAATTAATGAATAATTATTAAGGTCATTAAATAGTTTTGCTTTCCGAAATAGTGAATGATGTAGTGATGAATTTAAATTCATATCGACTGCTTCAAGTGTTTTTCGTGCTTTAAAGTCTGTAAAGCAGTGAATGAAAAGTGAGATCATCAATCCATTGAGCCAATAACCTAGAGCGACTTGTTCAGATGGCTTTAAAAGCATATTTGCAAAATTCGTTTCACTAAAAAAACTTGCAAAAAGGATAGCAATGCTTAAAAGGACCATGGGGGTGAATGCAATTATGCGTGATAAATCAGCGGCTTTTTCTAGTTTCCCAGCACCTTTGCTCGATAAATTGCTATTCATGCGTTGTATTGCATACAAGATAAAAAAAGAACAAAACACAATGCAAATAATTAAAACAAATATACCCATGTTTATCCAAATGAATAGTTATTATTTATAATAGCACAATGTAAATTAATATTAATGTATCAATATTAATGTTTTATTAATATTTTGTTAATGTTTTAGTATGGGTTAGAATAAAATCATAATACGCAGCCTATCGTAAAAAACCCAGATACTTAAAAATATCTGGGTTTTTTATGGCCAATCGGGTTTAGATGCTTCTAAACTTTAATTTTTAGATTGGTTCTGCTTTTCTTCTGCATTTAAATGATTAAAAATCCGTGAGAATTGATTAATCATCTCAGAAAAAGCAACCTTTATCATGGGTTCGGGTTCATTCATTAAACTTGCCAAGCGATCACGTTCTTTAAGAAATATACTGGTAAAGCAAAGCACACAGTATGCTGAGAGTTCGGTATTTAATTTTCGAAATACACAGTAATTTCCAAAATCAATAATGAGCTTAAATAAATCAAATTCAATTTGATCAATACACATGATTTCAATGCTTTTGCCACGTTCAATCATAACGAGTAATCGATTTTTTTGATCTAAAAGTAGCAATAGATTTCCATCGTCAGGGATATTTAAATCCAGCTGATCTTGTGGGAGTAGATCAATACCGGTTTGTGAAAATATGCAGCAAGTAATAGATTCTGTTTCCTCTACCTGTGCTGCAAGAAGATATTCTTGAGCTAATTGATTTCTAACATGCTTATCTTTCAAGCTTTGTAGATTAAAACTGGTTAGCTCTTGAAAGTTTCCAAGAATCATTTACTGGGCCTTTAAGCAATACAATTTTGGACAATGGTTCTAACTTTAAAAGCAAGTTCATCGTTTGATAACTGTAGTGTGTTTTTCAATAACTCACGATCAGTTAAAAAGATATCAGAAAGTTTACTGTACATAATTTTGAAATCATCATTGTCTTCTGACATTTTACTAATGTATTCGAATAATTTAAAGGTCCCTGCAGGTAATGTTTCTAAATCATTTACTTCAACACCATTGAAGCCAATATTATTGACCAAAATAAGACGATCATGATTATTCACACAGAGTTTAATTTCCTTGTTTTCACCAAGACCAAAAGAGTTTTGCTCATTTGGTCCTAATTCGCTGCCAGTTGAGCGCCACGCAATATAGCTCTCAGAGTAGTCTGTAACACTCGAAGAAGTATTACGGGCTAATTCAAAGCGTTTATCGGCATCTAAAAGAATGTTTAAATCAAAGTTTGTATATTTTGAAATTTCAGCAAGTGCCATTGAAACAGTCCTTTAAGAATAATTTATATTTAGAATATAACCATATACCACAAACAAGGATAGTTATATTATGTATCATGCTGTCATTGCACAAAATATTATCATACCAATCTTAAACGCAAGTAATTGATTTTATTAGATTGAAAAAACAATAAAGAATCATACTATTTTTAATAAATTTAATTCAGACAAAATTAAACCATTAATTTTTAAAGCATAAATTACTCAGTATGAATCTTTATTGTATGCTGTGATACTTAATTGGCTGATTGCACATGCTGTGAAAAAAAATAGCAATTCACTTTAATCTGTGAAGGTTCTAAGATTTTAATTAATAACCAATTTAAATTCTTGCTAAATTTCCGCGAATTACCAATAGGTCCCATTCTAATTCTTTAATAAGGGCCATAGTTTTCTCCAAATTAATCATCTCTTGAAACGCATTTTCTTGAAGTTCCTTAAGTTCATTTTTCATTTCGGTAGAAAGGTTTATTAGTTCTTTTTTTGTTATTTTTCCATTATCTTTAATTATCATTAAAATAGTATTTTTTACTTTATTTCCACGAAGATCATTAATTAGTTCAAAAGTATTATTTTCGCTAAGTTTATTTCTTTCAAATGTACCATTCCATACGCCAATTCCTGAAATTAAGATACTGGCTACAGTGAAAATCATCAAATAAGGTTCGTTAAAATAAAAGAGTTTTTTACCAATATTATAATCAAGATAAAAAATATCTAAAATGCACAGAAAAACAATAATACCTATTGTAAACAAGCTTAAAAAAACTAACTTATCAATTGTTTTAGAAAACTCAGTTTGCTTAAAAGGCTTGATATAAATATCTTCTTTATCTGAAAATATAGTCATGGTGAACCTCAATTAGTGTTATGCAACTTATAATAGGATATATAACATCGTAAATTAGAAATATTATGAGTTTAACTCATCAATGGTCGATGCTGTTCCGCTTTTTTATTCCAAACAGATACCCAGATATTCAATTGATCTTTGAGTTCCAGATCACTTAGCTTAAGACTGCGATGTAGATCACTCCTGTTTTTCAACAAAAACATAAATAAGGTTTGAGCAAATTCAATGCTTGCAAATTCTTCGCTGCCTTTTTGAATAACCAGTTTTGACACAAAAGCTTGATGAATTTTTTTAAATAGATCATAGGTATGATCTGGCAATTGTTCCATGTGTACACAGAAGCTTTTGCCATCGATAAAAATATTTGCGCTTAATGCGTTATTTGGGTCAATCACAAACAATGCTTTAGAAACTTTATCATTGAATAAATGCTTAAATTCGGCATTTGAAACCGGATTGTTATTCTTGCGTTCAAGAATAACAATTTGTTTTTCCAAATCATTCTGTTCTGGAAGCGGTTTTTTAAAGCCTGCAGTATTTAGCTTATTCAAATCAAATGAGGTGAGTGCGCTAAATACTCGAATAGAATTAAAAAGATTACTCATTTTTAAAAACCAAAGTTAAGATTTTTTGTTAAATTCAATACTGCAAACGTGTTTTAACTCAAAATCTACGACCATTTTTTCGTGTAGATCAGTGTTTAAAGGGGTGTTGTTAATTTCACCTTTATATTGACCATTCTCAATGCCAGTAACTTCAACCCACATACGTTCTGCATTGCATGTATGTCCAGCTGCTTGTGGTGTTGGAATTCTTTTGTTGTAAAGGAAGTTAAGCTTCACAAAATCACCAACTTTCACTTTTGATTTTTCTTCATCGCTTGGAATTCCAAAGGTGGTGGGGTGTTCACGATTGATTTCTACACAGTCTGCTAATTTATACATATAAATTCCCTTTGGTTTACTTATAAACATATACCACATTATAAATCTAAGAAGGTAATCCTTCAATCAAATTTACTCAAAAAAACATAATAAAAACTTAAGTTTATTCGTGTTTTGTTGCTTAGTTTTAATGTATTTTTGCTTGAGCCTAAATCTCGAAATTAAGCTTATTGCACTTAAAAATAGGCTTAAAAACGTATTCTAATCCGCCTGTACGCGCTTCTCGCTTTTCAGCTAACAGATATCCATTTTTATGAAGCTTTTTAAGTTTAGCACTGGCATTCGGTGAAGAAAGACCAAACTTTTTGGCAATCTGCTCTGTTGTCGTTTCATTCTGGGTGTAAGAGTGGGAAAGGATATCTTTCACGCCACAAGGCAGGGGTGAGAAGACAGTGGCCAATTCATCTGAGTGTTTGATCAGTAAAGGCATATCTTTGGCCTTAAAGCCGTACATCAGGTTTTCAGAGACATCAATATTCTCTACATCAGAAACCATTACACCAGTTTGGCCACACATCAATTTTGCAAAAGTGGCAATACTATTTCTAATAAAGCAGGCATCAACGCCTTGCATTTGCTGGAATGAAATTTCAACTACTTTTGATTGAGCACATACCATAGACCTTAATGAGTTTAGGACTTTATCCCCATTCAAACTACCCATAATAAAATTTGTATTGGTAAGGTCAATAAGTTTAATAAGTTGATGTCGCATTGTTCACTCCGGCACAAGAATTATGCGTTAAATGCCATGTAAATAAACCCAGCAAAAGTAAGAATTAACAATGCATATAGCAATCGTTTTGCATTTTTTGCTTCTTTTTCGGTAAATTCATTTTTTTTGCACTTGTCGGTACAGGGTCATAAGGGAGACCGAGAACTACATCTTCGACTTTTGATATGTCGTTTTCTTTCGAGTCTTTAATCATTCACTTTTCTCCTGTTATAAAAATTACTAACTTGTTCATCTATAAAAAATGTGAATCCAAAGTAGTTGTTGATTTTGCTATCAATCATTTTTTAACTACGTCACACGATATTAAGAATATAATAATTTAACACAGTTGTCTTAATATAACCATATACCGCAATTAATTTTGTGATATAATTCAATCAGTACTAATGATTTAAAAGCGACTTGTAAAAGTTGTTTCGAAAGTCATGTGGTTTTTAACTTAGATTGATTTTTATGGAGAATTAAATAAATGAACCAGAAAACTTAGAACACAAATACCTTAATTATTTTTACAGTTGCAATGGCTTTTACTTTGGGCTGTATGCTTGGTTCAGGTGTTGCCTATAGCTACAATCCAGATTTGGCTTATAAAATGTTAGGTCTAGCTCTATCTGTATTCAGGAACGTTAAGTTGAAGTTATTAATAGTTTGTTTTTTAGAGAAAGCCCATGTGTTCCAATGATAAAAATCCATTTGCGCTTAAAGCTGCATGTAAGGATTGCCCTTTTAAAAAAGGGAAGTCTTATTTACATCCTGAACGAATTGCAGGCATCATTCGAGATATGTCTCATGATGATTCGCTTTTCCCGTGCCATAAGACGACAAATAATGATGCGCGTATTGAGTATAATGAGGCCATGGAAGAAGTTGAAAACGAGTTGGAATTTTTTGACTCTGAAAGTGGTCCTGAACTGGAAGCTTACAAACAAGAGCTTTATAAAAAATATAATATTGATCAATTAGAGCAAAATCTACTGGATGCAAGACTTAACACTGAAAAAATTTGTGCAGGCTGGTTAATCTTGGGGAAAAAAGAAAATTTAATTAATAACAACTTTAGATTGCGCATGGCACAAATGCAAAATTTATTGTCTTTAGATCAGTTCAAAAATGAAGATCAAATTTTTGATTCTGCAGAAGAAGCGATTCGTTCTCATGGTAAGTAAATTTTAATATGAAATTATTAATTACGTTATGGTGCAAATGTAGAAAGGCATTCGGTTATTGTACTCATCCTACTCATCCTACTCATCCTACTCATGCGGATGTTTCTGTAATGATTAAAGGTGTTGAAGTCAGGCGATGCCGTAAGTGCCAGAAAACAATCAAACCTCATGGTAAATATTGGATTAAGACCTAATAAACAGAAGCGAATTAGGTCAAAAAAATCAAATAATCGAAAAAAGTAAAGACTTTCTAGCACGAATATAAATCAGAGACTCAATCCTACATAACTCTTTTGAAGCGTTTTATCGCCGTTCTTATCACTAGGGTATAACTTCTTGCCTACAATAATCAGAATAAGCCCTGTAGTCGCGTAATAGACCCATGTAACCCAAGAGTCGATACTTTTCCATGGGATGAGTGAAAACTTGCTTGAAGGCATCGTATAGAGCGCAAATATAGGAATAAATAGAGCCATTACTAATGACTTGTTCATCATCTTTGAATATTGATTGTTACTTACATCAATCGGAAGTGGGAAATAGCTATTTTTTTGTTTTGCTAATTCAATGTCTACATTCTCATCTTTACGAACAAAGCAGCTCAGGTCCTTCTGTAATATGTGACCTGTACTGGTCAGTAGACAGATGGCAGCAGCGCCCCCCAATAGAGCAGTACCGATAATGCCAAATGAACCAGATAACGAAGGGACATTAAGCGCCGTGTATTTACCAGAAAAGTAAATAAAACTTAATATTAGGGCGATAATAAAAAATAGATTTAAAGCGACTTTGTTACGTTGTCGTTGTCGCCACTCCAGAACATCAATAACAGCTCTACCGGCTGCGGTGTATTTCGTTGGTTTGACCTGATTCAATCTATTAACGACTAAATCTAATCTAGAAATAAAATTAAATAACTCTGCGTCTGCAGATATCTCAATATGATTTGAATTTGCAAATTCAAGATTCATAGAAATCGTATGTAGATCATTCGCAAAACGTTGATGGTCTTTCAATCGTTCTTCGCCTAAATCATTTACTTTGAAATCTATTAAATTATCAAGATGATAGACACGATAAGCGCGGTTAAGTGAAATTCCGTGAGTGCTATTAACTTTTTCTCTTAACTGCTTTGATTCCTTACAAAAATTAAAAAGAAAAGGTTCCATTTACGTTCTCATTCTAGTTGGCAGCTGATTTACAGCAATCATTTGATCTCAAATTGATCTTGGTTAATCATTTCGGAAATTTCTTGTGCTTCTTCACTGAAATCGTTAGAAGACGCATTCCAATCACAAACTGTACACTTAAGCCCATGAAGATCAGTACTTTCAATTTCTGACTTTGTTATTCTAGGTTTAATATCACCAGTTTTAGGGTCAATCTTCCTTGAATATACAATAGCCATTTCTTGCCATAAAGCCAGTTGACCTTCACATTCAGGACAAACAATTCTAATTTGGGGGTGAGTAGATTTCATTAATTCCAGTACCTATTTCGAATAACCTAAAAAATAAAATATTGATGAAAGCACATATAGATTAGATTCATTGCAAATGTAGAATAAACCCCGAACCAAGCTAAACCATGCCACATTGATAATTGATTAAGCAGCTCTTTCTGACCTTTTTCAATGCTCGTCTTTTTATAATCAACGTATGACTTCACAATTTCTTTATGTTTTTTGCTAGTCATCATTTGAATTGGAATCAATGTAATCGTGATCATTGAGAATAGCATTGTGAATGCTGGTACTTCTTCTAGACCAAAGGCAATATCAGCAAAATTATTGTTTGTCTTTAGGGTTCCAATCAGAATGAGTAAGGCACTAATGCTCACCAATAAAATGCCAAAGAATTTTCCTGAATTTTCATCTTTTAAAAAAGTGTATTGTGCTTGCTCAACATCTTCCAAAGAATCCCAGATCGCTTTAACTTTAATTAAGTAAATGTGTTGCTTAATTGCATAGAAAATAAAAATTGCTAAGAAAATTAGTATCCCTGTATTGATTATCAAACCCATGATTTAAACATCTCTTTTTTCTATCCCAACAACGATAAAGTACAAAACAATCAACAGTATAAACATATACCGCCAATTGTTGTAGTGATATAATGCATCATGTTTAAAAGATTTTAATTTAAAGTTGAAAGTATAATATTTATAGGATTTTTAATTGTGCTAAATAAACCTGAATGGATTACAGACTCAATCTGGTACAAAATGTGTGATGCTGGTATGTCATTACCGGAGCCATTAGAGTCGGCTGATCTGACCAAGCCATTTGTATATGATCGAAAGTATGGAGTATTTCCAGTCATTCGCGGTAATCATCAAGTTGCAATGTCTCTTTTACTGGCATTTCACAAAGGTTATAAAAATGGTGTAGATGCATCTGAAAAGATGGGCCTCGCATACAGCCATGGTACTGCAGATCATTATCTTGCAAATATTACAGGAACAGCCTTTCTTTCATCTGTAGGAAAATGTATTACAGCTGGTTCAAAGAACAACTTGAATGAGAAGGAAAAAGACTATTTTGGCTCTATATCTTACTTGGATAAATAAAAGGTATATTCCAAAACCAAAATACTTAAGAGGGCTGCAGCTCTCTTTTTTTTATTTATTATTCGAAAAAAATATAGCGCCGTGTTCTTTTAATCAGTTAAATACCAAAGAGCGCAATGGTTTGCTTTTCAAGAAAAAATTAGATAGATACCTTCGATTAGATTCAAAAACCAAAATATTTTAGGCATTCCTTTGATGATTACATAAGACCATCTGCGCAAGCCGATGGGCATAGGAGCGTAAGCGGGGGCGCTGCGCATAAAAAAAGCCTGTAATAAATACAGGCTTTGCAATTCAAATAACATTTAATTTGAAAGCGCGGTGGTCACAGAGAGGAATAAATATCCGCGTTTTGAAACCCAACTGCTGCGGCTAAAAGTTTCAAGACCATTTAACGAATAATCATCATTAAAATATTTTGCTACCTCTTGGCAGAACTGATCTTTAGAAACACCAGCTCCAAGCAACTTAGATTTTTTAGGAATTTTAATCTTGTAGTCAGAAGTTCCAAGCTCTGAATTTGTACGAAAAGGTAAAGGCAAAGTCATTTTTTTCCCTAAAACCGTAATTTTTTGCATTTTTAGAACTCACTATAAATTTTTACTACGTTCTACAACCTGATATTACACAACTTTTTGTGTAGAGCCAATTAAACCAATTCTGAAACTGCGCGGTAAACTTGAAAATATGGATATAAATTACCTGATTCAATTTCATATCGGAAATCAAGCGGAATTCCATAAGGATCTTCATTTTTTTTCAAAGCACTCAGATAAATACGATGCAAAATGGCAGGGTTAATTAAAATAGCTTCTTTTTCAAAACTCATTAATACGTACAAGCTTTCTGCTTTTTCAAGAACTGCTGTAGGTTCAATAAAGTTTCCCGTTGGGCAATCATTGGCAAATGTTATTGTTGAGTTGATACCCAATAAAAAATCTTTAACCATTTTTAAATATGCTTCGGTATTGAAATTTTTTCGCATTTCAATCAAGATTTTATCGTTGTCTTCTAAAGCATTATAAGAACTACCAGTCAAGCTACACACCTTAGCAAAATCGCCATGTTCCATTACATTACGCGCATAAACTGTAGGTGAACCACCCATAAAACCAATACCAAGATCAAGTTTTTTAACTTTTGAATTATTCATTTTTTGTAGCTCCGTTGCTGATTACTAATTATAACCATATACCGCATATTTATCTAGTAAGTTTATGTAATTAAAAGTTATATTCATAATTAAATTTGTTTTTGCTTTTCAATTTCCTATCTAAATCAAAAGGATTCAGTCGGGCAAGGATGGTTTAAAAATGCGAACATCATTCTTTTGATTGCAGGCGCAACCGTGTAAGCGGTTGAGTATTGGAGCGCAAGCGGAAGGGATTTAAAAAAAAGATTGTAACATTATGATTTTTATAGATAAATTACAATAATACACATTATAAAATATGGTATTGGTTTATAATATATTTATTAAATCAGCAACTTAGGTATAAGAAATGCCACTTTTCACAATGAAAACGAAAACATTCGAAAGTTTGCTTTCAAAAAAAAGTGAAACAAAGAACCTCTGTGTTACAGCATCATCTTTGGGCAATGCAGAAGTTGCTTTTTTCAAACACCTATTTCGTAATGAGTTGGCTAATGTTGACTCTGATACTTTAAATAAATTGGAAGAAATAATCGGACTATAGTGATCAATTTTTTGATCTAGTTGAAGCAGCTAAAAATTTACGTGCCGAAAATGTAGCACCTCAAGTATTCGGTTTTAATACTGTTCGTGCTTCGGATGTTTTGGAATTAGACAAAGCAAAAATCGTGGTGCATAAAGCTAAAGGAAAAAATCGTAAGATAATCATTTCTGGAATACCAGTGGTGGTTTCAGAGGTTCAGTGTATTTCGAATTTTAAATACTCACGATTAAAAAAGACTGTCATTAACATCAATTGATATAATCAACATATTCAGTAGGCTTTTTTGAGGATACATATATGGAAAATTCAAATAAAAAATATGGTGTTACTATCGTTTCTCGCCCAAAGATCAAAGCAACCAAAGAGCTTAATCTAAGCGGAAAAGAAGGTGAGCAAATTGTTAAATCTGAAACTAAATTAGTTTTAATGCGTCACCAAAAAACGTTCAAACGTTTGGAAGATATGTAAATGAATTTAGTACAGTTTCCTTTCGAGCGTGTAATTCAAATCAACACTATTATTCTTTCAACTGGTAAGGGGATGAAAGGAACTGCGGATTTAGGAAAATTACAAGGTGCTTTATCTCGCATAGATACCGCCATTCATTATCAAGGATTGGATGACGTTTTCGAAATAGCAGCGAAATATGCATCTAGTATTGCAACAGCTCATGCTTTATCTGATGCAAATAAACGTACAGGTTTAGCAGTAGCGTTGGAATATTTGTCTTTAAACGATTTTGAATTAAAACTAGATGAAGAATTATTGGCAGATGCAATGAGAGATTTGGTTATTGGTGAAATTTCGGAATCAGACTTTGCAGATATTCTATATTCTTTTTATGTTTCAAATGATTAGTTAGGAGATAAATATGTCAAAAACTTTTAGATTAAGTGATATAGAAGAAAAAGCTCTGAATACTGTGTCATTGAGAATTAACCGTGAACTTGTAAATACTGGACATAAACCATTACGTGATACTGAAATACTTCACGAAATTTTGAACCAAACCTTACACAAAGAGAATATTGAAGTATCTAGAACTGGTTCATTGATTATAAAAATAGACAGATAGAAGTGCTTAAAACAGAAAAAGAAGGCATTGCCTTCTTTTTCTGTTTTAAGCCATCAGGACAATTTTCAAATTGTACTTGCCACAACAGCCATGATTGATCTGTATGCTTGACGACCTTGGGCAAAAGGTAATCCAAGAAAATCAGTCACTTTACTTTCTAAAGAACTATCTTTTACAGCACCAGCCCAATATATTTTCGATTCAATTTTATTCCCTGTCATGAATTGAATGTTGACTCCATTTGAAAGGATAATTTGGATTTTTTTATTTAACACTTTTGTTTCACCAATGATCTGAGTCGATTTATTCATTACTCGGCTTTGGAGCTTTAACCCTAAAACATCAGTCCAGCCACTGAACATTAAATCTTTTTTGAAATCTGCTTTTAATTGAGTAGTTAGCATTTTGTCGCTCCGTTGTTGATAATATTATTATAACCATATACCGCATATATATCTAGTAAGCTTATGTAATTAATGGTTATATTTATATAAAATTTGTTTTGATTTTTAATTGTCTATTTTAATCAAAAGAATCCAGTCGGGGAAAAGATGATTTAAAAATTAGAGCATATCTTTTTTGATTACAGACTCAATCGCGTAAGCGCTTGAGTGCTGGAGCGTCAGCGGAGTGGACATTTCATCAAGCAAAAAAATGCGAATAGCCTTTAAACAAACTATTCGCATTTTAGTGAATTAAGCAGCAAATTCAGCTTCGTTTTTTTGACGCAGGATTTTAAGATCAAAAGGGATACGATTTTTTTCAAATTCAGGCGAGATACCATCGATGTCTTCTTGAGTTAGACCCATATAACCCTCTTGGTGGGTAATGCTCTCAACTGGTACAGCACACCAGTAACAATTTAAATCTAAATAGACATAATTGCCATAAGATGCATCATTATCAAAACCAAGAATCTCATGATTCAAAAAAGCGACACCATATTCATTGGTGTATGTAACAAGCTGACCGATCTCAAGACTTTTTGTATTTTTTTCGGCACTCAATTCTTGATCAATGTTTTTGAATCGACCCAAAAAAAGTTCTTTGTGAAATTTGTTATGAACATAGTCATGAATCAAATATTCTTTATTGTAAAATTGAGCAATTAGACCATCTTTATGCAAATTTTCTTGAGTGATTGATTGCACTAATTTTTTAATTGATTTTTTATCGGTAATAAGTTTCATGGTTAAGCTCCGTTGCTGATAACTAATTATAACCATATACCACATATATAGCTAGTAAACTTATGTAACTAAAGAAAATATATTTAAAAAACCTTAAAAAGTCACAAGAATATAATTGCATTCTTCTCTTAACCAATTGAAAAATAAGCGACAATCAACTGCTCTAACGCCATCAATTTCCCAATCTTCTTCATGAGGATTAACCTCAATACGTGCGAAGTCACAGGGGGTATGATTGCCACTTTTAATTTTTTCTGTGACAGCTTTTAAAAAATCTTTTTCATTATAGTAACGGTTGTCAGTACAAATCATGAGTGAAGTATGGTGTTTATGAGTAAAGCCATTTTTGTCCACTGATGTTTTTGTGATTGTTGTCATGTAATGGCACTTTCCATCAATAGAATATGGTGAAATTTTTTCATTCATTTTGAATATCTACGCACTTAAAATATATAATTAATTATAAACATATACCGCATATATATAAAGTAAGTATATGTAATATATAGTTATCATGTTGTTTTGCTTTTCAATTTCCAATATGAATCAAAATCATTCAGTCGGATGAGGATAGTTTTAAAATTCGAGTATCTTCTTTTTGCACACAATAAATCATCGGCGTAAGCAGATGATCTTTGGAGCGTCAGCGGAGTGGTCCTTTAAAACGGGTGTAGCCGTAGGCTAGGGCTTGCATTGGGAATTAGGGGCCAATAGGGGATTAACTGCCGCAGAGATTAGCGGTGTCAACCGCGCCACGAAAACAACAAGCTTAAGCATTAAGGTTGGTAGTTTTCACAATTGGTAGGAAACCAATTGTATGAATCTAGCGAAGCGGAAAGCCGGTTTTTATGGAAAAAACCGGCTGATAGAAAAAGTTGCAGACTTTTTCGGTGCCGAAATATTTCCATGCTGCAGCGGGGAAATATTTTGATCTAAATTGCGGTTATGGCCAAAGCGTGAGCGTAGGACATGGAAGCGTCAGCGTACGAGAATTGAAGTGCGGATATTTCCGTGCAAAAAAAGGCCTGCAGATCATGCAGGCCTTTGGCATTTAGTTTTTGTATATTATTGGTCAGAATACCAAACACAGACGAAATAAGAATTATAGCCAGAACTTGTTTCTGATGGTGAAACAACATGCTCAATATTTATAATTTTGCAAGCTGGACGATTTTTGTGCAAATTACTGGATAAAACGACCACTTATTCCTGTTCGTAACGTACCAGTCATTCCTGCTTCTTGAACCACTAGGATATGAAAAAGTAATCTCATATCCTTAGAAATGGTTACATCGCTAATTTTGCAGATACTAAACGATTCATGCTTACACCACGTTCTGCTGCTTCCAATGCTAGTTTTTGATGAACCATTGATGGAACACGTACCGCAAAACGACCACTATACTTTTTCTCTGAAAGTGGTACTGGTACTTTTTCATTGTTGCTGATCATATCGGCTACAACATCAGCAACAACATTAACAATGCCTGAAAATGCTTTAGACTGATCTGCATCAAGCCAAGATAATGATGGGAATTCAGCACATAAACCAACGTATTCATTATCTTCTTCTGACCACATAACACGGTAAGTATATTGTTTACTATCCATTTTCCACCTCACAATGCTTTAAGTTTATCAAGTGCAGCTAAAACTTGCTTCACCTGATACGGTTTAGCTTTACCATCATCATCTTGAAGATTTATTCGAGGATCGCCTTGCCACGGTGTTTTAAATACGGTGTGACTACCACCTGTTTGTCTTGGCTCTCCAAAATACTCTTTGCAAACCTTAACTAAATCCGAAAAACGAATATTTTTTGGATTATTACGCATTTGTTCTATAAGTTGATCAAGATTAGCCATACAAATGCTCAATGATTCCAATATGCAAATAGTATCAATAGTGATACTATTTTTCAAGTATTGATTTCTCCATCACCATGTACAAGCCAAGACTGATTAACTTTCAAATGCTCTGCGATCTTTCGGAGTTGGGGAAAAGATGGTTCTTTTTTACCTTGTATCCAATCTAAGAAGAGTTCAGCAGTTTCATATCCTAATTGTTCAGCAATGTGTGTGTATTTGATTTGTTTTTCTTGTGATGAATTAAAATACTCTATAGCTTTGATAAAGCGATTTGATAGCTCTTTCTTACGATCAAGAAGCTGATATGGTTTCAGTACACTATCATTATCTAGTTTCTTGAAGTTAAAACTATTTTCAAGTCTTTCCAAAATTTCAGCATTCATTGAACGCCTTGATTCTTGAGCTTCATTCTCAATTTTTAACTTTAATGTTGTTGGTAATCTAAGTTTAAATTGTGCTTCTGCTGTTTTGTGATTTATTCATCTTGTGGCTCATTACGAATAAGAATATGCATGGTACGTTACGAACAGGAATAGGTGGCATATTTATGCAGGAATATGCAATTTTTGAAGAACGCATTAATTTCATCTGTAACTGGATTTAAGTCACTTTCTAATGTAGGTCTTGATACATTGAATTTTTGAGATTTAATCATAGGTAATTTTTTCTCACTTTATTAAGTTGGCCATGAATCACTTTTATGAATAGAAGTCCGGAACATGGGAAACGGCTTATTGAAATTTAAGCCGAATTTCCTCATTACGTTCTGAAATTCGTTTTTCTGCATCTAAGATCGCCAATTTAGCTTCAAGCTCCTTAATTTTCTTATTTTCATTTTTGATATAGCGGTAATTGGCTCCGCTTAAGTAGCCCTTTTTCTCCATGAGTTTGATCTTGCCATCAAGCTCCAAGATTTTGGCTTTGTAAGTTGGATTGACCTCATTAAAGTCTAAAATATTTACTAAATTTCGTTCTTGCCATTTACGGACATACATCTGCTCATCAAGATCAATTTTTGAGAAGGACATGACAGATATACTGAGTAATAGGATTCCAGAAATTGCTAATCCAGAACCGAACAACCAAATCGCAGAATCAGCTAATTCTTTTACAGGTTGGTTCAAAGCCTTCATGTGTTTTTGATATGAGAAGCAATAAAGTAAAACTAAGATGGAGATAATAAAAACAGCCATCAGAATATAGATTCCAATGAGATCACCTGATGGTGAGTAGGTTTTATAGTCGTGAAGAATCATTGAGAAGTTATTCATTATTCATTTCCCCTTAAATGGCCAAGCTTTGTTTTTGGAGTACGTCCAAGAAGATTTTAAAAACTTCATTCGGCGTATATGGAGTAGATAGCTTGAGATTGCTATGAAGCCCCATGCTCTTGATAGCCTGTTCACCATTTAAGTGATTGAGTAGATCATCCACATCAAAAACGATTGCATCTTTATTTTGTTCTGCAGTGCGGTCTTGCTCTGTAGTTGCTTGTCGAGACCAAAGCATAATTCGCTGATTTTGATCATTGGTGATATTGATGGCCAATTCTGCAGGGTCAAGATCATCAATATAAGTTTGAGTATCGGTGTTGTCACCACGGAGAGCGATAACAACTGGGGCATTATTGAAATCTGCCATTTGAAAAACTGTATTTTGCATCTGTAATGCCTTTTATTTTAACTTGGTTTATTATAACCATATACCGCAAATATTGGGAGTTAAATCATGTAATTCATTATTATAATTATCGCATAAGTATCTAATTTTTAAAATTATAAGTATATAAAAACCGCATGTGCGATATATCGAAACTAAGCCCAAGTTAGTTTCCCGACAACTTGCCTAAAAACCGCGTGTGCGATGTACCACCTCGAAGTAACAGACTAGCTGCTGATTCACTTTCTAAAAACCGCCTGTGCGATAAGTCACTTAAAGATTTATTAATTTATAAGACCACGAAATCGAAAAACCGCGTGTGCGATAGGTTGTTTTTTCCATGGCAAAATAGATCGACCATTTGTTCTCAAAACCGCGTGTGCGATATGCCACTCCAGCAATTTTAACATAAGCTGCCATCATAAAATATACGGCGCTATATATAGCCATAAGATGAACATTGCTTTTCAAAGTCCAATATTTGTATGGATGACTAATTCAATTAATTTCAGAAATCGCGCTAAGAAAACATGATCAGTTGAATACTTATGCTTAATCCCTATAGGGGAATAAATAAAGACACGGCGTATATAGGTAAGGTTGGTGTCATTTGTCTGTATATAGGAATACTCGTATAGGAAGCTATAAGGAAAATACAGAATAGCTTATATAGGAGATATGGGAGTGTGCTGTATATAGGAGTCTATAATAATTATAACCATATACCGTTTTATCATGCTATGTTAGAGTAATTTCTATACTTACATTGGAGATATAGCGTTGGGATTTTATTTAAAGGTATTTGGATTTATCATGGCCATGCCTATTATTGTATGGTTTTATCAGGATAGCCAAAGTTTGAAACAAGACATTGAAAAAAGCTCACTTCAAAAAGTCACAGCATTTCTTAAAGCGAATGAATGTTACACGGCAGCATCTAATATACAAATCTTTAAGCCAAAAGATGCTCTAGAAATAAATTACCAATGCTTTAAGGCAAATACTCAATTAAACCTTTTAACCTCTATCAAGCAACAAGACATCATGTTTGGCCCGTATGATATTAATAGTCGAAGTGTGAGTACAGATCACCTAGATGAAAAGATTCAGATCATTTCGGCTCCAGATCAATATAAAGAACAATGTGAAAGGGGTGAGAAGAAAACCTATTGTGATTTGCTTAAGCAAGAGACAAGGTATCTACATCAAACCTTTTAATGAATAGAGTAAAGAGAATGCGCCAATCACGGCGCTTTTTTTATCCCTGAGTGTATGGAAGATATATAGGGGGTATATAGAGGGCTATAAAGAGCAATACCCACTAAGTATGAAAATTTGAAATTAAGAAAAAGTATAGATACCATTCATATATAAATACCCAATCAATCACCATACGGCGTAAACACTATGGCTTCAATTAAAGCAGTAGACATTCCTATGAACTTCCAACAGTCCTTGAACGAGACAACTATGTAGAAGTGTTTAAAGCCAAGATAAATTCAATGTTGACAGAAGAATTGCCTCTATCAGTTTTTGTGCCGCGTCAAATGTCATAAGAATTGGCCACCAAGATAAAAGTCGGCTCAATAGCTGGTTTTTTTTCACCTGTTTAGATACGCCGTATATAGGGATAAAATAAAAATAAGTAGTCATTTTAGAGTAGGAACCAAAAAAAGTGATTGATATAATGCGCACCTTCGTAAAATGAAAAGAACTAACCTTCTGATTTAATATATGTTTGTATATAAAAGAATGCTGTTTATTGGATTTATAGTGGTTTTGCAGATGAACTCGGCCTATGCGGGTATAGATGCAAATGATGCAACTAATTCTTTAATTGTACCTGTCGAATGGCTGGTGAACTTTCTTGAGGGAACCGGTGGGTTGTTTGCTGCTATGTGTGGCTTGGTTATTGGCCTATATGCTGCAGTCGTAAATCATTCGTTGTGGCAAGTTGCCTGCAGTATAGTTTTTGAAATGGTTTTGCACTATATGCCACCAGTTCTCTGCACGATATTTGGAATACCGCTATAGGGAATCTATATGGAAGTGCTCAGAACTTGAGTGGGCATTTTTCGCTTGTATTGTCCAATGCTATATAGACATCTATAAGGGGATATATAGGAGACTATAGAGAGGGGGAACATATCCTTTGACCAAACCAAATAGAATGCCTGTATGAATAGAGTGATTGATGAGATCAGCCACGGCGTACAAAAATGAATACCGTACGATAATGAACGCCGTATATAGGGTAAATGAGTCATTGAGCTTAGGGATAGCACATATAGGAGAACTTCCTATATGGGATATACCGGATAAGGATGACTTCCCTCAGTTATGGCCAAGCCAAAAAAAGCACCTGTTAAGAGTGCTGGTGTCATTTTTCTGTATATAGGGTATCAAGTTGAAGCAAGAGCCTGAGTGCGCTCATTCAATTTGTTTCTTAGGTATATGCATCCTGTCATAATTGAAGCAACCAAGATGGTGCGTACATACTCCAAAAATACATAGCCATTAGAATTCATAAAATACTCAGCTACAAGCACAGTACTTACAAGTGATAAAAAAAACTAAGCTGGAAATGATCATTGATTTATTCATAGTCTAACTTTCATAAGTTGTGCTTAATCGATAGAAGAATTATATCTAATTAGAAGTACTTGTGTCATTTCTCTGTATATAGGAAGTCTAAGTGAATATCTTGGCCATTTAAATTAATATTATTGGCTAAGATCATATCTGGATATAAGTCATAAACATTCTTCTGAACTTTTTCTAAGCTATTTGCCTCAGTCACAATAGAGAAAAAATCACATGTTGCTACCCAGACCTTTGCTTCTTGATCAAAAATAACTTTAACTGGCACATTCATTGTTTTTTCTTCAATGAGACTACTCATAGAAAATACCTAAAAATTAAATGAATAATTTAAATTGTACCTTTTAAATAAAACAAGAACAAAGTTCATTCATATCAGCGGTTAGTGTCATTTCCCTGTATATAGGGTATCAAGCCATTTACATGTATGGCCAATCAAATGAGCTTAAATCATAGAATAACCCTCATAGACACGGCGCACCCATTAGGCATAGCACATATAGGAGAACATCCTATATGGGATATGCCGGATAAAGATGACTTACTCAGTTATGGCCAAGCCAAAAAAAGCACCCCTTAAGAGTGCTTGTGTCATTTCCCTGTATATAGAAGGCTATAAGAAGCTAAAGCCATTAATCAGGAATTGAATGGTCAATGTCATGCAGAACCCAATAAAGAAGAAATTGTTCAACTTCTCATGGTGAGTGATCTTCTTATATAAGGGGTCAGGGATATTCGCCGTGTCCTTATCTGCTTCATTCATGAGCTTTGTGATTTTTTGGATGTTAAACAGCATACATGCAGAGATCACCAATAGAACCGTAATGATGTATTGGCTAAATGAGAAGTCTACGTTAGGCATCAAATGCTTAACCGTAAAATTATCTATCTTGATGTTCCCTATTAATAGAATGATCAGACCTAAAGCAATCATAGCCATTCCTGCAACTTTTGATTTGCTGCTATTCAGCATCATTTGAACTTTTAAATTGTTCACTTGGTTCCTAGTGTGTGGAGAACGAACCAGCTTCTTGCACGATAGTAATAAACGTATAGAGAACATCATTGCGATAAGCAGTGTAAATCCTAAGAAGAATACATATCCCATGAATTTTTAACCCTTCAAATTTTATGTTGTATGAATATCCATTTTTTGGCATGGAATCATTTATTGTTACTTAGTGGATAAGATAAACCATTCATCATTTATACACGGCGCATCCGAATTTGGCATAACGCATATAGGGGAACTCCCTATATGGGATTGGTCAAAGAGGTGTCAAATATACATTCTATCGTCCATCTATCCCCATTCAATGTGCTTGATCATCTTCAGGCCATCTTATAGCTGACTATAGGAAACGATAGCTTAAATATGGATAGCTATAAATAAACAGGCCAATAAAAATGCACTATCTCAGGGTGAAAGATAGTGCCATGGAACGATAGGCCTGTTCCCTTTATTGGAGCAATCAAGTTATGGACTCAACACAACTAAGTTAACATTCATATAAAATCATTCCAATAATATTTATTAATTTTAATAATAATAAATGACAATTATTTTATTCTCATTAAATGAAAAATTAACTAATCATCAGTGCTCAGTCAATTTATAAAACGACATTTCAATCGGGAATTCGATGATCGAATGTTCAATTTGTATCCTTATAGATGCCTATATGTGGAGCTGTAAATTCTATATGTGGAGTTAACACAAGCAATAAATTGAACGCCGTGCTCATGTCTGGTAGGTGGAGACTACTCATCAAATTGCCATGGAATTTTGTGCCAGTATTGGTTCTTTTTGCAGATCAAAACTAACAAAGTTTTGTTCAGCAAAAAGGGTAGCGGTCACTGCTCATGATGCAATAGTTTTAGATCGGAATTACACGGTAGCGCAACGCGCTGATCAAGGGTAATTCTTGGTCAAAGCTATTGTATTGCACAATACAAATTCAGTGGTATGACCCATCATCTAAACCAAAATACTCTAGACGATTGAATAGCGGTATATGCCTACACTATTAATTAATGGAAATTGCTTATTTAAATGGACACTACCATTACAAGCGTTAGCGTAGTAATGGAATGCGTCAAGCATTGATTAACTCTGTTTAATTGTTTGATAGAATTCACTGAATAAATATATTTATCACATTTAACTTAAAATAACACGGCGTAGTTATATTTGAGCTTCTGCGAAAATATTTAAGCGTAAGCGGGTCATTATAAAACAAATCAGCTAGTAATCAGGTCACAACATTATAATTGTGAAAAAGTAGCATTATATGGAGAGTTGGAAAAAGTTTCACTCTTTTGGAAGATGCCACGGCGCATAAATTCACAAGATTAAATATAGTAAATACAATAATTTATAATGCACATAGCGCCGTTTCATGGTATGAAAAAGTCATTGAATTGAAAAAAGAGTGAAAGTAGCATTTGAAAATTGAAAAAAGTTTCACCAAATTATGCAGTTTTCACCAATTGAGCAAAGCCTTATAGAGCGCTATATACAAGCGACACTTTCACCAAAGTTTCACCAAGTTTTAAAAATTTGGTGAAAGTGGTAAAAAGTGTGCTGTATAAAATTTATACTAATTATAAGTTTACAGGGTTTTTGGGAAATACATCGGGTTCATATCGGGATGTTTCAATATAAAATCATTAATCATCTCTTGCGTCACGATTATATCGGAGTGTTCTTTGGGGGTATTCTCGCGTATTAATTTATTCAATGAAGATACACTTGCATTACGCAATATCTCATCTTTAGCACGGAGTGCTTTACGCACCTTACGATTATTATAAGCATCAACTTCCTTACGGAATAATAGTTCTTTAATAATAATTGAAGCCTTAGAGCATTCTTCTGCATAGTGGTGAAGATTCTTATACGGCGTAGGCGAGAACCGAACATAATGAAGGGTAGTAGGCCATTGAATTTTCTCGTATATGTTTGGGTATCGGAACTTAACAGCCTTACGAACTTGACCATTGATACTGCCAATTTGATGCCTTACACCATGGAAGTTACCCTTCGCAAAGATACGTTTCATCGAATCTTCGAATAGATGTTGCCGTGTTGGGATGTCACGAATCTTAGAACGCATCTCAAGATCAAGACGGTCAAGGTAGTCTTGGTGCAAGTACCATGTAAATTTAACAGTCTTCTCAGATTTGTTTTGAAAAATAGATAGATAGCGGTTATTTGTGCGATGGTAAAGCTTAAATAATTGACGTATCAAATCATTATACGGCGTATTTGCATCGGGAGTGACGCCGTAAGTTTTGCGTAGTTCTGCAAGAATCTGAGGCTGAGTCATGCCAACATGCTGCCCCTTTTGTAGATTTCTATAATATAAAAATCCAAAGTTGCGATTAATATTATTAAAACGTTCCTCATCGTCAGGATTAACTTTTGCAGTAATCACAACCTTATCATCAGTATTGTACATTGACTTAAATGACAATTCTGACTCTTGCCCATTGAATGAGTTCTGCTCAATGGGTACACCAAATTTGCTAGGGGATATGTACTGTTTATTGATGCCAGTTTTAAGGCCTTCATACACTACATATTGGCCCAAGACGTACTCTTTAAATCGAATGAGTTCATTAGGATTTTGAGTAATCACATTCATTAAATTTTGTTCACGTACAAGCTTGCGATTGGCACTGTCAATTGCATCTGCATCGTAAATTTTCTTGCGCATGGGTGGGCGGTGTCCAGTAGTGAACAACCAGAATTGAAAGTACCCAACCTCATTAGGATTATAGTGGACTACAAGGCTCCATACAGGCTGACCAATGCGTAAAGCAGACTGACGCTCTGTAGATGACATCTGTAAATTGTATTTCTCATTAAGCTTAGCAATCACTGCTCCAAGCTTCGCAGATGGCAAAGTGGAGGTCATCCAGTACCTACATTTGTTCTTAGTCATACAATTGACTATGGCTTGCAGGCAATCTGTGGTCTTAATTGTATAGTTGATCATATAATAACCATTTTGGATTATATTGGCCTTTGTATAAAAGTATAGCTAAATCTTATAAATATTCTAGGGGTTAAAACTATAAATAAATGGCTATTTTGAATCTATTGGGGCCTTTGAATAAATAAGAGTTCCTGACCTGAGCGAATTTACGGGCCATTCCCATTGATTTTCACTGTGGCTCTGTTAATTTTATGACTGCCAAATATGAAATGAACTTTCCTGAGTTAGCCGTTCAGTGAGTGAAATTTTCTAAATCTTTGTCTTGTTGTTTCTATGTGTGTGCGACAGCCATCGCATACTAAAGACCGTGTAGCTGCATACGTCCGAAAGGTAGTTGGTGCGGCTGCGAAGGGCACTAGATGGTGAGACCCCATCTTTTGACCCAATCTGTGAATTTCAGAACTAAGCCCTATGAAATGGGTGCTGATCTTCCAACGGAATGATTGAATATTTTTTTAATAGTTGGGCGACACTGAAACGGGCATCATGGTGACATGATCAACCCTGCTTAACAGAGAGTGTGAGTATCTACAAGGATTGTTAGATACGTTAGGAACACACGTTTACCGCTTCAATTCCTTCAAAGGGCGGTATGCGTTGCGCACTGGTGGGCTTATGAGAGCATCGTGAGATGTTAGGGTCATGAGGAGAAATCTGGACTGATCGGCACTTAACGATTGACCGAATTGACTTGTCGTTGATGACATATTCGGTTGGTTGTTAAGGTCTATGGATAGCTTAAGCCAGTAACGGTGACACGTTGGAGATAATATCTTGTGTTATTAATAATTGCTTTTTGAGTTATTAATGATGGTTTTCTTTATATTATTAAGCATGTTGCTTTGCGTTGATCAAGTGCTCTACCTGTAATGAAGCTTGATATTGACTAATAATGAGGGTTTTTGGAACTCTTACCTCAAAAAACAGGAATAGTTGATATTGTGTGGAACAGATGGGCGTACTGATCGTTATTTTTACTTAAAAGTTGATTTATTTTATTTAAAAATGACAAAGACTGTTAACGCTAAAGTGGGAATCTCTTAAGTCGATGATTATTTATGGTGGTTCCATAATATAGGCTTTCGAACTGAAAACTTCACTAGAGGAAGGCATAAGGTTTGATTAATAAGAGAGGGAGAGTTGCTGATTAGGTTTAATTTGAATTTGTTGTATTTGATTTAGATTAATTAGTTTACTTCGAGCGAATAAAAACGTAAGCGGTAAATGAACGAAAGGCAATACGGTGTATATCTAGAAACAAAGACAAAGTTTTATAGGTGAGGTGTGGCAACTTCTATAACTATGAAACGTTATCAACCTATTGGCGCGAGTGAAAACTGATTAACATTATTATTAATCGGATTAGTAATCCTATTAATTTTATATATTGGTAATTAACTATTAAGAAACTTTGCGGTGGCTCCGTAAAGGTTTGCGCCTTTAAACATCTAAGTTGGTTCAGACAAGCCTTGGCTTGAACGAATCTGCTGTTGGCATTTCATGCAGCAACAATGTGATCGAAAGAAAACTAGCGGTGAAGTGTTATAGGAAATCCTGACTGCGGAACTAAAATTGCAGTTGAAGTTTGTCTATGTCTGATATTGATCTGAGTGCCGTTACTTAGCATTCAAGGAATTGTCATAGATTCGCTTCCTCATTCCTGAGAAGATGTCGTAAGTTGATAACTACGAATTCATACTAAACGTGAATTAAAATAGAGGTTTAGCGTTGAGCACGTTCGTTTAGTGTGTTGGACACTTAAAAATCAACATAAAAGGCAACCTCCATAGGAGGTTGCCTTTTCTTTTTTCGTCAGATGGTTTTGCAACAATAGATAAATAATCATTTACTAAAATATAGAAACGATAAATAAATAATTATTAAAAACATAATAAATAATATTTAAAACGTTTCATTTTTGATTATAATAACGATTCGTTATTGAATCGATTTATTATCGCATTAAGGATTCTGTATTGTGAACAATGGATTTTTGAAAAAGACTCTTGTTCTTTTTATGGCTGCTTCGGTTGGTTCCGTTGCTATGGCAGACATCACTATCGTTCGAAGTGAAGGCTATTCGAATTCAGTCCAGACACCTAAAGTTGTGCAAGTGTCTATTAGTGAGTCAGCAAAGTCTGTATCAGCTGAAACTGTACAAACAGTTCGACAGTCGGTAGAGGATGGTGATTTCCAAGCGCCAGCGATTGCTACATCCGTTAGTCCACAAAATGCAAAAGCCTTTAATGCGCAAATCCCTCAGTACGCGAATCAAATAAAGCTTCGCAACCCACCTTCTTATGTTGGTTGTTTTTATTCATCATCACGCAAGTATGGTGTGCCAGCCGATTTAATGATGGCCATTGCTCAAACTGAATCTTCATTTAATCACCGAGTTTCAGGTCGTCTTGGTTATGGTACTGACCATGGCTTGATGCAGATCAACGATTACTGGGTTCCAAAACTGCGTAAGCGTTTCAATATCACTCTTTCAGATATCTATGACCCATGCACGAACATTGAAATTGCTGCTTGGATTTTGGCGCACAACTTTGTTCAGTTTGGTTATTCGTGGAGAGCTGTAGGGGCGTATAACGCAGTAACAGAATGGAAGCGTGAGGTTTATATCAAGAAGGTTGCTAATAACTTAAAGAAATTACATGCAGGACAAATATGATAATTCTACGAACGATCATCATGGGTATATTTTTACTGGTGTTCATCATGTACATCTCTTTTGTACTTGTGACCAGTGACCCATGCAAACGCATTGATCGTGCAACGATTCCAGTTCGCTTAGGTTCTGAATTTCTTAAGACAATGGTTGAGCCATGGACAAGCCCTCAGTTTTTACAATCTATTGATCAGTCAAGTGCTCGTACACGTATCCGTCTTGCGATTCTATTCCGTATTCAATTTTACAGTGATTCTAATCCACCTGTTGTATGTGATTGGGATATGTATAAAGAACAAGTTTTAGGTCCTGATAATTCTTTAATTCAAAAAGAACGCAATCAAAACCAACAAAACAATGAATCACAAAACCAGTTGCCACAATTGCCAGCTCAGGACAAACAATAATGGAACTAGACAATAATCAAACAACAGATGATTTCAAGCAAGAAGGTTCATTGCTTGATGTTGCTGAGACTACTCAAGAAGGTCTAAGTTCTTATGACCGTTTGCCTTCTGCTTTTGTAACTGTACGTGGTGATAACGATAAAATTGAAAAATGGGCCGTTAATTACTTAAATGAACTTTTTAAGTCATCAATGATCAATGGGATTTCAGATATTCATTTTGAATCTTGTGAAGTCGGTAATATTTGCCGTGTCCGTAAAGACGGTAAGCTTCAAACATATAAGCACTCTATCAACGATTCTGAATTCAGTATCATTCGTGAAAAAATTTATTCACGCGGTCAGATTGAAGAATCTTATGCAAAAACTTTTGAAGTTGATGCCCGTGGTTGGCTTCGTTATAACGATAACCGTCTCGATCTTCGTATCTCAAGTATTCCGACAATCCATGGCTTCACTATTGTTATACGTCTACTTGACCAATCTAACTCTGGTCGCCGCCTTAAAGATATGGAGCTGGAGCCGTCAGTTCGTACAGCAATTAATGAAACAATTAATTCTGCAATTGGTCTCATTATTATCACTGGGCCAACAGGCTCAGGTAAAACAACTACACTTTATTCGTATCTGAATGAAATCAACACCCCAGAAAAAAAGGTATTCACAATTGAAAACCCTGTTGAGTATGCGATTGCTGGTGTTCAGCATGTAAACGTAGATATCAACATTTCAATGGTCAATGCGCTTCGTTCTGCGCTTCGACAAGACCCTGACATTATTCTTGTCGGTGAAATTCGTGATTCTGAAACTGCAAAAATTGCAATTCAGGCTGCACAAACAGGTCATTTAGTTTTAACAACCTTACATACAAATAGTTCTGTAAGCGCGCTTTCTCGTCTAATGGAGCTTGGTGTTGATGCCAGCCATCTAAATGAAACACTTTTAGCTGTTTCTGCTCAACGTTTAGTACGCCGATGTAAAGATGAACGTAATCTTGCAAACCCAACACAAGAAGAAGTTGAATGGCTTCGCAAAAATGATTTGGGTCAATACGCATCAGTGCCAGTCGGTCGTGGGATTAAGCCTGAAAACTATAAGGGTCGAGTACCTGTAGTTGAGTTCTTGATGATCACTGATGAAATTCGTGAATTGGTGTCTCGTAATCGTGTTGATGAAGTTTATGAGGTTGCTAAGAAACAGCCTCAGTACGAAACATTAGTTCAGTGCGCGACTCGTCTAGCATCTAAAGGAATGACTTCTTTAGAAGAAGCAATGTCGATAAGTAAAGTATCTTCTTTAATGAATATGGATGGCATGTTGCTTGGCGAACGTCTTCTTGCCTTGAAATACATTACACCTTACCAACTTGAATATTGCCAAGACATTCAAACCAAATCTTCTTTACATGATCGTAAGCGTCTTTCACAAATTTTAATTGAACATCACTTTTGTTCATTAGAACAAATGCTGGAGGTGAAAGATGCGCCTGACTACTAAAACTATTTCTATTGCTCTAATTGCAATTACTGGTTCTTTGTCATTCGTACATGCTGATGATTTCCTGTCTACAGGAAAGGTTACTGCGACAGACCCAAGCACCAATAAGAAAATTGATATTCAAGTTTTTGGCCGTTCTAGTGTTCCGAATGAATATAACGTTGTTCGTTTCTTTTTCACTTACACCTGTCCTTATGGTGAAAAGTACGATGAAGAAATGTCTATTTGGGGAAGCTCTTTACCCAATAAATTTAAATATGTTCGAGTACCTGTAATCACTCAAGAACCTAACTCTGTTGTTGGTGCTTTTGCCTATTACGCTGCATGGACCACTGACCGTTCAAAAATCAATGAATTTCAGCGACAAGCTTTTCAGCTCATTAAGCAAGAAAACAAGGATGCTTCTGACCAGTGGACTTATTACCAAGCAGCAAAACGCGCCGGTATGAATACTGCGAACTTCAAAGCAAATTGGACAACTAAGCGAACAGAGCTTCTTGTTAAAAATGCAATCATCCTTGGGAATAAATACAAAATCCAATACACGCCTACATTAACTGTTGGAGGGCTATACACATTAAATCCTGAACCTATCGCAGAAAGTAAAACCAATTTTGTTGATTTTGCGAATGCGATTACCAGCAAATTTATAAACGAAAATGGAACAGCTATTAGATGAAAAAAATATATAAAAGTGGCGCTCTTATAGTTGCCGTATTGCTTGGTGCGGGATGTGTTACAAAGCCTGAACAACCGCCTGTTTTGAATGTTGTAACTATTCCTCAACCTACCTTTAAGGTATTGAAGGTCTATTCACCTAGCGAAGTCGTTCGCATCCCAACTATTGATCAAACAGTTGTTTGTAATGGTTGTGATGATATTAATGCAGGCGTAAGCGAAAGTGACAACGTAATTTGGATTCGTCTCGTAGAGCAACAAAGAGAAGAAACCATTATTGATGCTCGTCATTTTGATTTTGATAAAGCCATCTTAAAAGGTGATCTATCTAAATTACGTCTTATTCGAGATCGTCTATTACAGAATCCAGAAGTTGATGCTGAAATTGTTGGTCATACAGATTCTACTGGTTCGGCTAAATACAACTTACAGCTCGGCAAGAAACGTGCAAACGCAGTTAAAAATTGGCTTGTTAAGCAAGGTGTAGAGGCTAAACGTATTCGTACAAGCTCTAAAGGCGAGTCTCAACCAATTAGCACAAACAAAACCAAGGCTGGTCGTGCGGAAAATCGCCGCGCTGTCGTTGTAATTAATGTGGCCGAGTGAGGTAGCACGTTATGTCACTAAGACCCCTAGAAATCCCAGACGACATTGATGGGCCTCCATTTTTAATGTTTTTGGAAATGGATGAATTTGGTTTTTTAATTTGCATTATTTTCGCTTGCTTATTTACAGGAACCAACTTCTTCCTTATGTGTTTTTTGATTTTTTTGTTTTTCAAAATTTACGTCAAGTATAAGAAGCAATCAATGTCTGGCTTTTATCTTCATCATCCTTATCGCTGGGGAATTATTCCTTTGAACAAATATTTTAGAAATGGCTCAATTATGGAGTACAAAGAATAATGAGATATTCACTTTTTAATGGGAATTGGGATTTAAGCCATAAAGTTGCAGTAGGTTCTACTTGTACCTCGCTTGTTCTGGCCATTGTTGTACTTGTCCAATCTATTATTATTTCATCCAATCATGAGCGTATTGTTCTGGTCCCACCTAACATGGACCAGCAATATCAAATTGGATGGGATAGTGCCAATGCTGAGTATTATCAGTCTATGGCAATTGTTGCTGCAGGCATTATCGGAAGCACAACAAATAGCAATGTTAAAAATAATCTTAAAACCTTAAATCAACTTTTATCTCCACCTTTGCAATTGCAAATGGAAGAAAGTTTGAATGCCTTAACCAATAAGCTTCCAAAAGACAATTTCAATGCTTGGTTTATTGGTAAAAACACATTCTATGAAAAACAGACCGGTAAAATTTTCATTGTCGGCAATCTCTACTCAGTAGTTGTGAGTTCGCGTATTCAGGAACAACCAGTTGTATATGAGTTCATTATCAAAATGCAAAGCGGTAAGCCAGTAATCACGCATTTTACAAGTTATGAAGGTACAAGACCTAAAACATTGGCACAAATTCGAGCTGATGAACAGGCTGCTGCTGCTCGTAATAATGGTGTTGCACCAAAACCAATTAATCAATAAGGAGTGTCTTAATGAACTTATTTAAGACTACAAAAATTTTTGGCGCATTATTATTAACTGCTGCTTCTGTTTATGCTGGCGCGAATGATCAAGTATTCCGTAACGCCGGACAAATTCCAGCTCCAAGTAAGGGCGGTGTTGATAACAGTGCTAAATATATTCCAGTTAATAATCAGAATTTTGCACCGCCAGTTAATAATCTTCCAAGTAATTTTGCTAACGGCCGTACACAAGTTTCACAACAGCCACATCAAAGTTTAACAAATCCATCGTTTGTGGCGCGTGAGCCAATTTCTCTTGATAAAGCGACTTTGGCTCAACAGACTGTAACCATTGATAACGATGATACGCATGTTGTTCCTGTCAGCAATCAAAGCATGAACCGTATTAACACACCTTTCCGTAACCCAATCGTTTTAGTTAACGGTGGTGCTAAATACAAAGTTGTTGGCCAAGATGTTTATCTTGTTATGGAAAGTGATCAGCCGATTGGTGTCTATGTTCGTGAAGATGATGCAATTGCAAATAACTCTCCAGTTGCTTCCCTGACATTGGTTCCAAAAGCAATTCCAATGCAGAACATTTCTGTAGTGCTTGCGAGTACCTTGCGTGAGCGCTTATCAAACCCTAATGCGAAACTTGCGACAGATTATGCTGATGTTATCCGTGTGAATATGTCTGCAGTCGCAGTTGGAACATTGCCAGAAGGTTACTCAAAATCTAATGTCCGTGAGAAAACTATCGCCCGTGTTGGTTCAGTTACCTTGCGCCCTAAAGCTATTTATTCAGGTGTAGATAATCTTATTTATGTTTACACAGCCCAAAATGTTACAAGTCAGTTTGTAGAGCTAAGTGAGCCATCTTTTTGGCACAAGGGAGTTAGAGCTGTAGCGTTTAATGAAAAAATTAAACTGGCTCCAAATGAAACAACCGAAGTAATTATCGTTGCTGATACTGGCAATGGTGATGAATCTATTTACGACTAAGGTGAGCCAATATGAAAGCTAGTTCAAATTTTAAAGCTCAAATGGCCGAACTCAAGCGTAAGTGGCTTGAAATCGACCCTACGAACCGAAAAATAATCATGGGGATTGTACTTGTCGTAGTATGTGTTGTTCTTGCTATTGCAATTGATGCTAAAAAGAAAGCAGATCGTGCGCCAGAAGAACAACAAAAATTAAATACGCAAGTAGAACGGACCAATATGGTTCAACCTAAAATTGGTGAGGTAGGTGTTTCTGAATTAAAAGGCTTAACTCAGTCGGAAATTGAACGTCAACGTGTTGAGCAACAAGCGCTTTTACAAAACCAACAAACAATTGCTAATGACTATCGAACAGGCAATCAGGCAGTCGGGCAACAGATCAGTGATATTTCTCGTCAACTTGCTTCTGTTTCTGATGAAATGAATGCCTTGAAACTTGGTCAGGCTGGTAGTAATGGTGGTGTTAATTTACCTCCACTACAAGGTATTGATGCAAATATTGCATCGGCTACTGCTAATGCTGGCCAACAAGCAAGCGCTCAATCTCAGCCTATGCCTGAGCAAATGATGCCACCAATTGAAAATAACAGCGCTACACCTGATGAAATGATTAGTCCTCGTGAAACTCAAGTTGACCCATTCCAAATCATCCGTAGTGGTAAAGATGTTTCTAAGCTTCAAAGTAGTGGTTATAAGAGAGCTAATACCCCTGCGAAACCTGAATCAGTTCAAGCTAAATTGCTTGTAGAGCATGGTATGACCACTGGCTCAATGATGGAAGGTGTTTTGATTAATGGTATGGATGCTACTGCGGGAAAGGGTCAGGGTACAGCAGTACCAGCTTTAGTACGTGTTAAAACAAATGCAATTCTTCCAAACCGTTATACACAGCTTGTTAAAGATTGTTTTGTCTTAGTATCTGGTGTGGGCAACTTGGCAAGTGAACGCGCTGAAATGCGTGGTGAGAAAATTTCTTGCATCTTTAAAGATGGCTCCATTATTGATGGTCCAATTTCTGCTTACGTTGTAGGTGAAGATGGTAAAAATGGTTTACGTGGCCGTGTTGTTTCCAAACAAGGCTCTGCAATTGCACGTTCTATTTTTGCAGGCACGATTTCTGGGTTAGGAAAACAGATGGCTCCTACAACCGTACCTTCTCTTAACATCGGAAGTGGCACAGAAACTAAATACGAAACTCCCAACATTGGTAATGCATCAAAAATTGCTGCAGCAAGCGGTGTAGGCAGTGCTTTAGATCGTGTTGCAAACTTTTATATGGACTTAGCTGAACAAACTATGCCGGTTATTGAAATTGATGCAGGACGCCGAGTAACTATTATTTTAACAAGCCAAATGTCAGGTGTTAAAAAATGAAAAAACATAATATTTTAATTTTAGCAGCTCTAACTACCGCTTTAACTGCATGTGCTGGTGGATATGGCAGTAAATATGGTTGTTCAGGTCTTCCAGATGGTATCGTTTGTAAGTCTCCTACTCAAATTTACAATATGACGAATGAAGATGAAGTTGGTGCTGTATATCAATCCGATCTTGACGCTCAAAAAGATGAAAGTAAGGGGATGTTCAAAAGTAATAAAGCTTCAAAACAAGGCCCTAGTTCTCCGGCCCAAGATGCTGTGAATTTATTCAGCAAGCCTCAATTCCAAGCAGCATCTTCCCCAATGCCTGTATTAGAACAACCAAAGGTTTTGAGAATCTGGTTGGCCCCATGGAAAGATCAAAATGAAACTCTAAACTGGGGTTCATACATGTTCACCGAAATTACTCCGCGCCGTTGGAACTTTGGTGACTCTGTAATGCGTAACACGCCAATAACTGCACCAAACCAAGCAGATTATATGTCTCCAAGTGAAACAAATCCTACACTTGATTCAAGCCGTGATGCTGCATCTAAAGAAGCTGCAAATATTCGTAAAGAAATTGATAATCAGAGCAATCCTGTTCAGAAATCTCAACCAGTGATGTCTGATTCAATGCAACGTCAGAATGAGTTGGCAGGACAGGATTCAGGTTTATAAAATAATCCAATATTTAAAAGCCATCATAAATGATGGCTTTTTTGATTCTGAAACATTTGTTTTAAATAAAATAAACAATAAAGAAACAATTTTTAATAAAATGCTAGATTTATTATATAAACTATGTAAAATTTACCCTTAGCAGGTTGAGTGACTTTGCAAATATTAATAATTATCTAACGAGGATTAGACAATGAATTTAGTAGTACAAAAATTTAATTTACAGGTTTTAACACAAACCAAAGCTTTCCGTTTTTTAAACTATGTAGCTATGGCTCTTGTTGTAACAGTACTTTTCGCTGTTATGAACAACGCAATGGCAATTGAAGAATCTTCTCTTGGGACCGATTTAAACGCGACTACTGGTGCTGCTGGTGACATTAACACTGCTTCTACAGTTTTAGGTGCTCCGGTTAACTGGTTGTTAAAATTCATGAATGGTACAGGCGGTTTGCTTGCTGCTATGCTTGGTTTGTTATTAACTCTTTATTCTGCATTCGTTGCAAAATCTTTAGTTGGTACAATTCTTTCTGTTGGTATTGCACTTGTAGCGCTTTACGGACCTAAAGTATTGATGGCATTCTTTGGTGCAACTATCTAATCTTTAGAATAGTTACCAAAAAAATAAATCCCGCATTATGTGGGATTTTTTTTATTTATGATTTTATATTTAAAATTAAATGATTGGTGAAGGTTGTGCCTTTTAAAAGAGACCATTTACTTTGTAAGTGCTTATATTTAGATGAATTTTGATTTTATTTTGATTGTTCCTTGGTGTCGTTTTTTAATATTTGATAAATGATATCGGATTAAAAAACAAATAAATATAAAAGAATACTTAATTGTTTGGTTATAAAAATAAAAAACAATAATAAAACATTATGGATATTTATATAAAATCAAATATAATAAAAACCAAATATTCTACTTTAATAAATAGGAAGTGCGATGTCAGCTAGAGCTTCATCTGTGATCGATAAGATGCTTCGCCGTACCCGTCTTTCAGATTTAACGCCAGTTTTAAGCCCAACCGAAGATAATTTCTTTTATTGTGAAAACGATTCAAAGCAAAGTTACATTGGTGGCTCTTTTATTGCTACGACACTGAATGGGATGAATGAACAGGACTATCAATTATTTGTTGGTAGTCTAAATGTTAAACTTCCACCCAATAGTATTATTCAATTTTCACATATCGCTACAAACCATCTTGAAGATGAAATCAATGATTACTCTTTAAACAAGCAAACCTCAATTAGCAATAATTCGCATATTTCCGAAACTCAAAAAATCGGACTTGATACGATTGTAGCTGCGCGAGTTAAAGCAATCCGTGATGGTATGAAAAAAGCACCTGTACCGTCTTCGGGCATTACGTTGCGATCAAATAGACTTATAATTAGTGTAAAAGTACCATCTGATCTGGTTTTAAGTGAGTTCGACTTAGAACGCGCTAAAGAATTGATCATGAGTGTATATGACAACTTGAAAACGTCTGTTCTTGGTGATGTTCGCCAGCTGACTATCAATGAGTTTGTTGCTCAAGTTAGATCAATACTTTACCCATTCCAACCATACGATTACACGTATGATGAACATCAAAAAATATCAGCTCAAATTTTCCAGAAAACTACAAAAATTGATAATTCTGATATTAACCATGTGAAAATTGATGATACTTATTTCAGTGTTCTATCTGTAAAAGCTTTACCTAAAATGAATACGATTGCACTCATGAACAACATTGTTGGTGATGCAAATGGTTCAACTCGACAAGTTCCTTGTCCGTTTTTAGTTAACTGCACAATTATTATTCCAGATACATTCAAAGAAAACTCATCAATAGACATTAACTACACTCAAACTCAAGATACAGCGACTCCTTTTGCGTTAAAAATGAGTCCTAAGCTACGTGGCCGTTTGCACGGCTTAGAATTGATGTATAACCAAACAAAAGAAGGTGATTTACCTTGTAAGCTTTATTTCAATATTATCTTGTTCCACAAAGATAAATTGCGTTTACAGCGTTATTCTTCTGCACTGCAAAACATCTATCAAAAAGATGGTCTTTCAATGATTCCTGATACAAAGATTGTTTTACCTTTGTTATGGAATGCATTGCCACTATACCCAAGCCTTGAATCTCTAAAAAATACGAACCGCATTTTTACGATGACGACCAAACATGCTGGAACCTTTGTTCCTTTGTTTGGTGATTTTCAGAATGCTCGTCAAAATTTCTCACAGATGTATTTCACTCGGCGCGGGAATTTATACGGATTCGACCCAATGCTCGGCCAGAACCACAATGGCATGATTTTTGGTTCTTCCGGCGGTGGTAAGTCTGCGACCATGAATAACTTTGTTACTCAGGAAATTGAATCTGGTGCAATGATTCGTATTATTGATGAAGGTAAATCATATAAAAAGCTTGCAGCAGTTTTAGGCGGTTCATTTATTGAGTTTATGCCTAATTCTAACGTTTGCTTAAATCCTTTTACGCTTGTTAAAGACATTAATAGTGAACTTGACCAGTTGACATTGATTGTTAAGCAAATGGCTTCACCTACAACGCTTTTGACTGACTTTCAAACGTCAATGATTAAGAAAGCAATCAGTTCTGCATTTAACGTTGGTGCTCAAAAGACAACGATTACTGATGTTGCTGATTTCTTAACAAAACAAACAGATGAAGATGTTCGTAAATTAGGTCGTCAGCTATATGACTTTACAGATCGTGGCTCTTATGGTCGTTATTTCAATGGTGACAATAACTTAGACCTTGATGCTCAAATGGTTGTATTAGAGCTAGATGGCTTGAAAATGTTCCCTGATCTTAAAACTGTAGTCATGATGGTTCTACTGTCTCGTATTCAGATGGACATGTTCTTTAAGCATGACTATCCGCGTAAATTTGTCATCTTTGAGGAAGTTACAAGTTATCTCGGTATCCCAGTCGTAGTTAAATATATTGATGACTTCTATGCTCGTATTCGTAAATACCGTGCTGGATGTTGGCTTGTTACTCAAAACATTGAAAAAATTGCAATGTCAGATGAGATTGCAAGCATCATGAATAATGCCAACTATATTATGTATCTTCCTTATAAAAATGAAATGGTTACAAAGCTTCGTGAAAAAGGTTACATCAAAGATGATGACTATATTACGGACACACTTAAATCACTACGCTTGTTCCCAGACCAGTATTCAGAAGCAATGATTTTTGAAAGTGATACAGATAATGTCAGTGTCATTCGTATCGTATTCAACCCGACTGAAAAAATCATCTATTCATCTACAGGCGACTACTTCCTACCGTTTATTGCTCGTTTAGATAAGGGTGAGAATGTCAAAGACATTATTGATTCATATCTTAAATCGAACATAAATAAATCAACAACTGAAACTGCTACTGACAGAGAAATTGCGGAATTCACTCGAAAAATTGAAAGTGGTGAACTCGATGTTGATCAAGCATTACTTGAGTACAAAAAGTCTCTCGTAAACAGTAGAGCTAAAGGTAATACCTATGAACATTAATGATCAAATATTTTCAGAAGCTAAATCAGCTGATGGTAAATATGAAAAAGCAAAAGTGCTATTAATTATCAATGATTTAGTTGGTGAAAACAAACTGGATGATGGTGATGAAACACTGATTAATTTCATGATTCAGGAATGTAATGATCATGGTAAAACCGACTTATCGCTTTTACATTTTGCTAACTATATAACATCTCATAAATCAAATTTAGCATCCAAATCAGTGATGCTAAAACTAAATCAGAACCCAGATTTTAAATCACAGTACGAAACTTATTTGAGTGAAAAAGCCAAATCAAATCGGAAATTTTTCGGCGCGTTAATTTTTGTCTTGGCTCTATCAGCTGTGTTATTGCTTTGGAAGTTTGATTATCTAAAAAATCCATTCTCATCTTCATCTGCAGGCGGGATTGTTGTTCTAGATGTTGACAAGCTTGCTTACTCAGCGACAGCACACCTAATGGAAAAAAAGATGACACCAGAAGCTACACAAGCTTATGGCAATGATTACCGTAAGGCTTTAGCTGCGATTATTGAAGATTATCTTGATGATGGATACGTCATCGTAAATCGATACAACGTGTATGCCTATGGTAAAAAGCAAGACATTACCGAAGATGTTTTGAAAAAGCTCGGCCTACCAGTAGTTGAAGATGAAGAATATCAAACTAAATACAACAGTGGTCAACGTTACGATGTTCTAAAAAACTTTGCGACAGCCAATATCTCTAGTGAAGCTGAAAAATTCTTAAATGATAAACAGAGCCAATTCAATAATACTGCTCAAGTTTCATTAGATAAAGCAGACGTTATTACTGGTGATAATGGTCAGTCTATTGATTTGGAATAATAAATGAAGTTTCCACTTACTTTATTAAGCCTTTTTCTCTGCGTTGGATTAACCCACGCAGAGGATTTAATTCAAAAGGCAATAGGGCCATCAGATCAAGAAGCTAGTGCCACTGCAAAGAACTTCTATGATCGAAAAGCCGAAGGCTGGTACTGGTATCAGTATAAAAAAGAGGTTGTTCAGAACAAAGGAATTCCACCTAAAA
Source organism: Acinetobacter sp. TGL-Y2 (assembly GCF_001612555.1). Taxonomy (NCBI): domain Bacteria; kingdom Pseudomonadati; phylum Pseudomonadota; class Gammaproteobacteria; order Moraxellales; family Moraxellaceae; genus Acinetobacter; species Acinetobacter sp. TGL-Y2. Next base: position 224,899 of record NZ_CP015111.1, read on the forward strand.
AAGTTATTGAACTTGAATATGTTGAAAAGATGGATATTCCACCACATGACTCATCAAAGAAAATTGATGATGATTTTTTTGAAGACCATTAAGCGAAAAATCTATTTTTTATTGGAATCTGGATATGCAATTTAAACAGACAAAAATCTACAGGTTCGGTTCTTACCTATTATCACCGATTTATAATTTCTTTTCAGAAATTGGTGAAAAAACAAAGAATAAGCGCTTGGCGGTGATGTGGGTTATTGTCCTTTTTTTTGCAGTCATTGCTTTATCTAAATACTATTTTGTAGCTTTTTCATCTAAATATTCTCTTGGTGTTGATATTAGTAATATCTCATCAAATGATCACATATTATTTTCTGTACATAATAAAGTACTTAGCTATAACGATGCAAAAGTTGGCCAATACATCATGTTTAATACAAATAAGATGGAACCAATCATTCCTAAAGAAACGTCAATTATTAAAAAAATTGCAGCTAAGTCGGGTGATCATGTTCAAGTTGTTGGTTTACAGATGTTTATCAATGGTCAAATGGTAGCGAAACTTCGCCCACAAGCATTAGAACGTCTACATAAAACAGAAGCAGATTTTCAGCGAGATTTCATAGTTTCACCAAATTCTGTAATTGTTTTAGGCTCTTATGAAAGATCATTCGATAGTCGTTATTGGGGTGAGCTTCAATTTAAACCAAATGAGAAGCTTAACCTTGCAACTCCAATGTTATTTTAATTTAGGGGATTCAAATGAAAAAATTTAAAATGAGAACCCTGATTACCACTATGGTTGCATCCGTTGCCTTAACCTCAGTGCATTCCCAATCTGTACAGCGTCAAGCTGCAATTGAAAATCAACCTGAGACGCAAAATTCTGTCAATTTCTATGACAGAAGATCGGAAGGTTGGTATTGGTACGATGACCCAGAAGCTAAAAAGAAAGAAGCTTTAAAAAAGGAAATGCTTTTAAAAGAGGCTCAAGCCAAAGCACAAAAACAAATGGAACAACAATTACCTCCTAAAGTTGAAGTGCCATCAAGAACTGTAAATATATATGACCCTGAGACTAAAAAATATAATGAACCAATAGTCATTCAGGCAACAGAACCTCAAATGAAACCACTTTCAGCAGAGTGGTTGAACGCGAATATGCCTAAAATGTTAAATAAGGCTTTAAATAACCCTTATGACAAAAATGGTAATCCATCAAGTGAGATGGAAGCATATATGTATGCTCAACGCCTTGCCTTAGATATGTCTCAGAACTTTGCAAAGTCAGCAACAACATTGACGCAAACTGACCCATTTCTTGATGAAACTGTTCGTGTTCCAGTGGATGATGCTGCCAATAAAGTATTTAATATCGCACTTGAAAAAGATAAAGAACAAATTACAAAACACTTATCTCAATTCACAGGGATTTGGTTCTTCTATGATTCAACATGTTCATTTTGTGTAGCTCAATACAATTATCTTAAAGATTTTAAAATTAAACATAATTTTAAAATAATGATGATTTCTACTGATGGTAAACGCCTACCTAATATGGGTAACGATGAAATCGTACTCCCTGATCGTGGTCAGGCTAAGCGCTTAAAATTGCGTATAACACCATCTATCGTTTTAGTTGCGCCTCCAAATAACTTCTATGTTGTAAGTCAAGGACTTATAACTACTGATTCGCTTTTAACGAAAATTTTAATGGTCGCTGACAAGCAGAATCTATTAACTCAAGCCCAAAAAGAGAAATTAGACCCTTATTCAAAAGGTGTGTTGACCCCTGAGCAAATTAAAAAAATGCAAAAAGTCGAAACCGATTTGAATAAAGACCCAACCAATATTGTGAGTTTAATTAAACAAGCAGTCGGCAATAATTAATAATGGTAGTAGCTAATTATGGTAATTAATCCAAAATCAAAAAATAGCGCTAATGTTTCGGGAATATTAGGTTTTATGAAACGTAATATTATTGACCGTAATATGGCTGTTATTCGTTATGGTTGTCTGCTTGCTACAATAGCATGTGCGTCAACCCAAACATCAACTACTCAAGCTTTTGATCTTGATAACTTCCTTGGTGGAATGTATTCAAATACAACTGATGCTGGTTATTTTAATACTCAACAGCGCGGTGTTATCAGTGGTGGTGGCTATGTAGGTCGTTTTGCAGTGAAGCCAATTCAATTGGTTTCTTTTGACCCGCCACGCGTCAGTGCAGGGTGTGGTGGTATTAATCTATTCGGTGGTAGCTTTAGTTTTATTAATGCTGCAGAGCTTACTCAGTTACTTCGTACTATTGCACAGAATGCTCTTGGTTTGCTTTTCCATCTAGGTCTGAATGCAATTAGCCAGCCACTATCTTCTTTGCTAAATACGTGGTCTAAGAAGCTTCAAGACATGAACTCACTGTTGAAAAACAGCTGTGAAGCAGCACGAAAGTTATTTCAAATGGATACCAGTGGAAGTACATTATCTAGTTTATTTGGTTCCCAAAAAAATAGCGTTGAAACCTCTACAGGTGAAAAACAAGATTACTTTTCATCTGTAAAAACTAACTTTCAGCAGGGTTGGAAATCATTAACAAATAGTGGTGGTGCTCAGACTACAGCAACTAAAGAAATTCAGAAAATTGATAAAGCCGGCAATGTAACTTGGCGAGCGCTGAATGCTTCTGATAGCTACAAAGCTATTCAAGCTACTACAGGTACATCAAATGATGAAGCAAAAACTTTATTGATGAATTTAATTGGTACTGAAATTTTTGATACAACAGAAACCCCACAAAATTGTGGTGCTGGTGGCGGTAACTGTGAACCAAAAATGAAAACCTTTTACCCGATCATGACCTTTGATGATCTTAAATCTCCATCTGCTACACGCGATACTTTCTTTGCTTGTTCAGACGGGGATAATACAGAAAATGCTGATTCATGTAAGGACCCTAAATATACAAGACTTAGTTCTATATTTAGAGGTACTGCCCACATGGTAAATATGGCATTTTATGGCATAAATAGCTCAGATGAAAACTTAGACCCTGCAGATATTCAACAGGCTATTTCGGAAGGGAAGGGAATTGTTGGTAAATCAATGGTAGCTAATGCTACATTAACAACAGATGAGCAACGTATGCTTCAAGCAATGCCACAACCAATCGTTGCTTACCTCAATAAGCTTCGTGGTGAGCCTTCACAAATGCTTTCACTTTCAGTCCAAGTGAAGTCTATGGTTATTGAAGATATGACTGTTAAGTTAGCTACTGCCTTGGCTAATGCTGCAGAAGCAACGTTCAATGGTAAAGAAGTTGAAGCATCACCACCTCAAGGTTTTCAAACTAACTTAGTCAAATTCAGAAAAGATATTGCTGATCACATGTTAAAAACTAATGAGCGAATGGACCAAGATGTAAAACTCTACAACTGGGTTAACATCATGCAGAACTCTCAGTATTACCAAACTATGCCAGTATCAAAATAAGTTAACCAATAAAAAAAGCCCCATTAATAATTTAAATGGGGCTTTTTTTATTGTAATTATTTCTTAAGCAACTATAAAAAACTAAAATCTGTAAATATGATTGTCATCATAAGCAAAACGATTGCACAACCATAAATTCCAATAATATATGTTTTGTTTTTAGTTTTAAAATAAGCAATAAGAAATATTAAAACAGTTACAGTAGAAGTCAGCAAAATAAAGTTTTTTAATGGGAATATTTCCATTAGGTTTACTTCCTTAAGTTTTCTCTAAGAATCGCATCAAATACTAAAACTGTATTCTCATTCTTTGCCGATGTTATTTTTTCATACAATATTTTATAAATTGTATATGTTTTGGTGTCATTCACTGGTGGTATGTTTTCAACAGCTTTTTTTACATCTTCAATGTTTTCGAAAATAGCAAAAGCATCGTCTAGATCACCACCTCCACCAGCTATATAAAATGCACCTTGGCCATTTGGCAAAACAGTTAAAAAATGACTTTCACCATCTTCACCAAACTCATAACTTAAAACATAACTACCAAGTAGTTCTTCTTCAAAATCAATTTCTTCGACAAGCCCCATTATAAGGCTCGTCTTAATTGGCTCTTTAAAAGTAACAATCGGCTTAGGTGTATTTTCACCTAAAGATAAATCATTAAAATCATCTGAAAAACGGGTATATAGTGATGACATCATGCAGTTTTAGCTCCTACATTATTCTGTTCACATTTACTTATAATCGCCTCTAGAATAGAAATTGCAAAATCCAAGTCCACAAAACCCTTTAAATATGTATTGGAAAAAGTCTTGTATGGGTCGCCTTTTAAGGCCTCTTTAAGTTGTTCGTTAGGTCTTGAATATGCTTTATACAATTCAATGGTTTTGTTTAAGTAATTGATTAATTCTTTATAGTTGTTAATCTCAATACAACCTCGAATCAATCTGTTAATACCTGATACTTTTGAAATAACATCAGATAAGAACATTAAATCTAACGCTGGTTGCTGTGATATTTCTTCAATGTCACTCGGAAAGCTAAAATTATTATTTAAATTTCCTCTATATGCACTAAATTGCTGAATAGCGACTCCAACTTCTCCTGTAAACAACAGTAGCTGAGCAAGTTCATTTGTGAAGTCAATTGATGGGTTTGAAGCAGCAAGATCGGGCTTAAATTCCATGGTAATTCCTATTTTTGAGTTAAAAATCTAAATTTTTACATTTAAAAAACTGGCTATCAGTATTTTGATTAAAACGCTTCGTCAAAACCGTTCTTTTTTAAAATGTCATATTCATTTGGGGTTAGGTGATCTACTGAACCCACGGTGATTTTTTTGCTTGAGCCTGACCGAAAACAGGCCCCTTTAAAATGTTTCAGGTAATAATCGCTTGCTGTCATTTTAGCTTTTTCTAATTGGCTTTGAACCTGAGCTGAATTCATTTTTAGATAGTCTTGCAGTAGTCTGGAAATCACAATCTCATGTGAACCTGAAAAGACATACAACACACCTAATGATCGTTCATATACGCAAGGCTTGCTAAGGTCTGCTGTTTCTAGTGTGACAGGGGAATGTATGATGAAATCGTCCCGAACGTTATGTAGAATCGATTCTTTGAATATAGAGCCTAATACAAACATTTCTTTGTACTCGCCTTCAATGTGATATGTAGTACCACAAGGAATTTCTTCCAACACCAAAGAACTCATGCCGCCTAAACGTTTTTTACATTCTTCTGTTGCTTCAACCAACCTTGAATCATGGCGTTCCAAGTTCATTACCTGATCATGGTTTAATTGAAAGTTATTGGCCATAAATCGAAATAATGATTTATGCTGAGAAAACATTACATTAGGGGAGTACACAACTTTCATTTTAAACCCTTATTTCATTTTAAACCCTTACTAAAAACGATACACATGCGATTTCTAATAGTTTAAAAAACGAATTAAGGTTTAAAAGCTTCTATAAGAATCATTAATTCTTCATCCACTAGCGTTTTTCTAAAGAATGCATTTCCATTGCTAAACAGAATGGTTGCAGAGTGAATGACTCTATAAGGGTCTTGATTTGTCATTTTGATGATTTCATCAATGTTATTTAATCTATTTTTAAAAAATGCAGTTGAGTCACTTTGTTCTTTAAAATTCTTAATAAACTCTGCACTTGAGTCATTTTGTTTTTTCAAATTCTTAATAAATTCAATGAATTCATTTTTACCTTCTTCCCGAATTTCATCTGAGTTATTCAAATCTTCATAGATAGGGGAGAGCTTATCACCTAAAGATTCACATACTAGAAAAACTATGTCAGGTTTTGCTGCTGACAACTTAGTAAAGAAGCTTTCCACATCTCCTTTAATATTTATTGCTTGTTTGAATGGATGGGAATCATTTTGTTTAATGACATCGTAAAACTCATCCTGATAAAGCTCTAACCAGTTAATGCTTGAAGCTTTAAAATTTTCTATATCTTGCCAAAGCTTAATTGGCAGTACCTTTATGCTATCTGAATTCATTTTTCACTCAACAGTACTTTAAAAATTAATTGTCTAAATCGTTGCGAAGTTTTTCAAGAAGAATGAAAAAATCACTAAAATTCGCTGCATATAAGTTTTTCTTAGCACGGGTAATGGCCACGTAGATTAAGCGGAGTTCTTCTTCTGGCATTTCAGTGATACGACTTCGCTGATCGCTCATACGCTTATCAAGTACCTCTAAGATAGGCAAGCGACTTTCAACCATTTCTGTTCCAATAACAGGGCGTAGCTTCATTGAGCTTGGGAAGTCCATAACATCCCAATTTTCTAAATAGATGGGTTGTGGTTCATCCACTTTTTTCTCGTCTAATAGCTCAATTGTATTTGCTATTGGTTGATGCCCAACACCAGCAAATTTATCTGTCATCAATGACAGCTCAAAGTCCTCTGAAATTGCCACATTGTCCCATTCTAGGCCTTTTGCTTTGTGGACTGTACAGATAACACAATCGGCGGTAGAAACGTCTGTAGAGATCATATCAAGCACTGAGAAGATTTCTTCAAAGTTCTGGTCAAACTGATCGATTAAGCGAACCATTGACTGAAATTCATTGTCTGCACGGTTAAGCTCCGTATATTCGATAACTTCACTCCAGTTCGCAAAACATGATAGGTCTTGGTGGTAGACTTTTTCGCCTGAAATTAAGCCTTTTGCACCGGCAATCCAATTTTTGATTTCAGTGATATCTGCTAAAAATGCAAATTTACGATTTGGAAAAGCATTTATTTGATACACGAATTCATAAAAAGCCCCTTTGTTTGTTCGGCAAAGGATGGCATCAACTTTGATCGCACGTTCATGGTCAATGATTATTTTAGAATCTACTTTCTGGTTCCCAACCAACGGTACAGTTTCACCAAGTAAAGAAAGTACTTGATTAGCATGTGCTGCAATTTGCTCACCAAAACGGAATGATTTTGTTAGTAGCACAGATGGTAGCTCTAACTCTTTCAGAGTATTCACAGCACCTCTCCATCCATAGATACTTTGATTGGCATCACCAACATAAATCACGGGACATTTTTGGTTTTTAAGAAGGGTGGACATTAGACCATCACTATCTTGGCTTTCATCCATCATGATGTAGTCAAAGCCTTTAATTTGAGGTTCTGTTAAAGCCCAGACTTTCACATATACATCGTGAGAAATATTGTATTCATTATGGCCAATAAGGTCTTCCCAACGTTTTTCGGCAATAGGTAATAATTTCTTTGCCATGTCGAGCTGATCATTTACGTTAATCCAATCCATTTTTTTGAAGTGCTCAACGCTAATTTTTTTACTGTCAGATTTACAAAAGTTCGATACTGCGTCATTGATCATCTGCATTTGTAAGACAGCTGAGCAATATCGTGTTGCTCCCATGCGCATCACTTCTTTATGTTTCTTTTCAGATCGGCTTTTTAGAGTTAATAAATGTGATTTTGAGTAGGGTACACGCATATCGCTAAGACCATACTTAGGAGCTAACTCTTTAGGAAAGTTTCGTGGGTTTTTGCACTTACTAGACAGTCGGCGTGGCACATTTGAATAAGCAAGAGAATGAAATGTTCGACAAGTAACATTTTTGTTGAACCGGCTTTGAGCTTCTACGGCGATAGCTTTATTGAAAGCAAGGTATAGGCCTTTTTTATTTAGATTGTCGGCTAGAATATGACTGATCAAAGACAATGTTGCTGTTTTACCAGTACCAGCATAAGCCATAATTTTGAATGACTCTAAATGGATTGCTTTTGCTATAGCTGTTTGTTGTTCAGACGTAGGTTGAGTGTCTAAACTAGCTATTGTGTTTAACACTTGAGAATCTAACATGAAACAATCCATTATTATTTAAATCAATTTAAAAACAATATACCACAAATACGGAATAATACAAAAAGTATGATTTAGACTTTTGTGATATCCCCTAAAACTGTGGATAAGCATGTGGAAATAGCTTAATTTATAATCTTTTTAATTTATATAATATTGATATTAATGGGTTTATAATAATTTTTACAGATTGATTAAAATACAACCTATATTTTTCTATTATGCCCAGTGAAAAAAGTGATTAAATTGCAAAATAGCCCTGTTAAATATATGGGCACGGCGCTATTGCCCGTGCCCATATTGAAAATACTTTATTTTCTATTCATTGCCTTATCACGCTCTTTGCGCTGATCTTCTAGTGTTGGAAAGATGATAGCCCGTGATGTTGTCATGTTTTTCAAGATCGCAAAATGATTTTGCAAAATATCCTTGAAAACTTTAACCAAGTACAAAAGAACATAATTTAAAATGAATCTAAAGCACGGAATTATAATATCAGTAATAAACCAAATCAGAATTTCCCTAAGTGGTTTAATTAACAGAATAAAAACCAGTACCAGTATAGAAGCTATTATGAATAATTCCATTTTCGTATCCTTTTAGCTTACTGAGTCGCGCACGACTTGACGTAGATTCAGCCCTTCAACCTCATCCATCGCATAATGGTTGAATTGTACATTACCAAATTCTTCCTGAGCTTTTTTTGTCAAAGTGGCCATAGGGACTCGTAAATGGTATAGGTGAGTACCACCGTAATAGAAAATACAATCACCGATAGGGATGTATTTAAATTCTTCTGGTTTCACATGATAGACTTCTTCATCTCGTTGAGTGAAATTTGTAGCGCGGTTATTTCCTTGGTTTTGAATTGGTGATGTATTTACTTCATCGCCACTGCTACTTACACCTTCACCGGAGCCAACGGCCCAAGTAGTATCTCGATATAAACCAATTTCATCTGCAGCCTGTTGAGCAGAAAGTGTAGAAAGCTGTTTAAAGAAAACTTTGAATAGGGTGTTACCCATTACAATTTCACTTAATGTATCAGTGCCATCAGGTTTTAAGTTGGCATAGGTTTGATAACACGGAGCCATAAAGATACGACTCGAACGTGCTTGCTCGAAAATACGGCCCCATGATGCATCAATATATGAGCCTGCTTCATCGGGTACAACCATAAATGGCGGGTTAGGCAACATTTCTGGTGGCATACGCTGAAAGTGAGAAATCGCCGTACGCATATCTGCAATGATGATCTTGGCCAAAGCAACAGACTGTTCATTCTTCGCCATGGTAGGCAACATAACGTAAATGATTTTGTTCTGCAGAATAGCTTGTTCGAAGTCAATTTCAGGATTGTAGCTGTTTAGGACCTGACCAAATGTACCATCAGAGAATTGAGAAAGACGGCTGGCCAAACCTGAAAGTAGGGTTTGGAACATTTCAAAGTCAAAGAATCCTTTTTTATAGTATCCCTTCATGAGAGATTGCCATGCAATAGTCTCTACAGCTTCTGCATGTTCAATCAATAAACGGTTTTCAATATGTTTGAATGCGTCATGGTCGGTGATACAGCATTTAATATCTTCAAAGCCATAAGGTAGGCCGATACAGTGAAACGCACCAATAATAACTTCAAGTGCTGATAATGCAGATGAACGATAGTGGTCAGCACCACCGTTATTAGATGTATCTGGCAATAGCATCATGATACGGCTGGTAACTTCTTGATAGTCACCTTGTAAGATTGGGTTATAGGTGTTCGACATTTCTGGATTACCGGCATTAATAATTAGCAAGTCGATTTCACGACCAGACCAACATGCAAGTTGCCAAATTGCCAATAACTCCTTATTACTTAACTTACCATCAATGAAGATTAAGCCACCGCCATTTCGCATTTGCTGGCCCATCATTGATGCAGCTAATACGGACTTTCCTGTACCTGTGGAGCCATTGATTGAAATGTGCTGACTAATAAGATCGTAAGGAATATATACAGCTTCGCCTGTATCGGTCGTATAGCCGATACAGATACCTTTTCCTGCATTGTCTTCAACAGTACCGACAGGGTTACTTGAGATCATTCGGAAAGGTCGGGCTTTATCCACTTCCATGATTGGGTCAAAAAGGAAGATTCGATCATAGAAGTATTTTATTTTTCCGAAGAACAGTAGGATGGAGCAAATCAATGCACAGACAGCCATTGAAGCGCCTCTTAAGTAAGGGCTTTCTACCAAGTATGGGTTTGCCAATAAAACACCCATAATGAAGAAAAATAACATCCAACCATCACGTACACCACCTAAACCTAAGTGGCGTAAATCAGTCATGTTGAATGTGGTAGGTAGCCTAAACATATTGTATATCTGCGCCACGGCGTTACTGAATATACCGAATACCGACATATTATTAATCCTCAATCTTGCCAAATGAAATGTAAGGAACTCCATTACTATCAATGGCGATAAGTTGATCTTTATATTTTTTAAGTTCAGGCTTTAAAGAGCTACCTTGCTGGTCGATGTATGCCAATAGGCTATTGATTTCTACTGCCAGACGCGCAAGTTTGCCTAAAGCGGCTTTAGGGATGCTATAACCGGCATGAATAGACCCTTTAATTTTTAGTCGGGATTTATGGTCTCTAGAGAGTGCATTTAGCTTACGATTGACCGCTTCGAATAGCTCTTTAACTTTTGGTTCTGTCCATAGTTCAACATCAAGTGTTTTGTATAAGCTTTCTTCTTGGGACTCTATTAAATCGATACACTCAATCACACCGATCTGATCATAAATATCCACCGCTTTCTTGCTTGAATACTTCTCTTGTCTGATGCCCCAAAGATTATGTTGCCCTTGCTTTTGATAGATGGCCATTTGCTCATATACGTTAAAGAGCTTGTAGATACTTTCTTTCTTGATTGAAAGCTTTCTCGAATTTGCATCAAGGGTAAACTCACCACCTTGGTAATTCTTACTCTTAGCAAATTTGAGCATTTTTAAGAAAGTTAGTTCCAGTGTTTCAGCTACTGCATTCACTTGAGAGCGTGAATAATCTAAAACCTTAATATCATTGCGTTTGATATGTACAGCGTAATTATGAAGACGTCCTTTTTCTTCATTATTAATATTTGCTGGAATAACTTTGTCTGCATCCTTCGGAGACAGGCGCAATCGCAACACTTGAACATCACGGTCAATATAATAATTTGCGTCAATACTGCTTCTGTTCTCAATTTTGCTCAGGACTTCTTTTAAGTCTTTCTGATCAGCGCCGTATAACCTTTCAATAATTAAATCAGCTTTGCTCGTTGCTTCTTTTGTATCAAGCTGAACATCCGTTGCTTTTTGATCATTTGTACTATCTGTAGTAGCTACTGTGGGTTCGATTGGGGCTTCAACAGCGCCTTCGTCTATATCATCAGTAAGGGCTTCGTTTAGTTGCTGTAGAATGTCTGCCTCTGATTGCTCTTGTTGCTTTTCTTCCTTGGCAATTACAGCTTTAACTACCGCACGTTCTTTTTTATCCTTCTCCATTTCTGCAAACTGTTCTTCCAATACTTTTGCATACTCAGTATGGGGGATAGCGCGTGAAATGCTTGGTCCCATGATACGTGGTACGGCATTGGATTCTTGATTCAGCTGAATAATGTCCTTGAACATTTGAGACGCATACATCACCAATGAACTATCGATGGTCAGCTCAGGGTTATTCTTACCAAAATCCCATTTAATAGCGAATAGCTCACCGCTGCAGAAAATATCATAGGTTTCTATCTGGCTATTTTCTTTTAGCTTACGCATGGCAAGAAGGTTCATTTTCTTCAATGCGTTGTAGAGTGCATTTAATGCTTTATCAAATTCATACGAATTTGCTAATTTTGGATATTTTTCAGCAAATCGGCCGTTAAATTTCGGGATTAGAGAATCCACATCGATATAGATCAGATCATTGCGAATGATACCGATACGGGTTTGAGTATTGGTCGTATTAAACCGGTTCTTTTCATGAAATAAACGAGAAAGTAGAGAAATAATATCTGTATCGTTATATGGCGATGCGGTCGATACAACGGTAGATTTAACTACGCGAGTAACTGGAGGTGCTAAGTGTTGTGTTTTCGCTTCCCTAAAGAATTCACATAAGGCAACAGCTTCTTCCAAGGTGTTATGCATCTTCCCATTACTGTCATAAGAAATAGGCATGTTTAATACGCTTATCTTACCGTTTAACTCTGCTTCATCTCGTTTTAAGTAAATGTCAAACATATTACGGGCGTTCCATAAAATACGCTTATCCCGCAAGTTAAGACCTAACTCTGATTTATCTAGTTTATCTGTCTCATCCTTACTTAAGAGTTCTGCTACCCTTGGGTCAAGAATATTCAATGCGCGGTTAGAGCGAAACTCAAACCAGCTACAGAAGGGGAATAACGCCGTGAAGATCAATAATTGGTATTGAGAAAAATCAAATGTGCCAACGGGCTTAATTTTTGGAGTCGTGCTTACAATCCCTTCATACTTAAACTTAGGGATGTACTCCAATACTTTCTCAATCATCTCATCGATTTGGTTGCGTAGTAATTGAGCTTCTGCCTTTAATTTGATTTCCTTGGCTTTGAGTTCTGCAGTGGTGATAAATTTCTTACCATTCCATGTATCATCATTCGGGTCAGCTGGTGCTTTATTGACGACTACTAACTTTCCTTTTTGGATTGTATCTTGTAGCGCATGTATTTTGTGATTGACGATATAACTGTATAAAGCATCGAACTGTGGTTTATAAAATAAGATTCCCTTATCGATTGCACGGCTCTCATCTTTCTCATCAATTTCATCTGGTGCAACAAAGCCATCATTTGCTTCTTTAGCCCATTCTTCTTCACTTTGGTTACTATCAACCACTATGGCAGCATCAATGTCTGATTCAGCATCGAGCGCCTTGATTATTATGTTGGTGTTTTCTGATTCCTTTTCATTTGAACTATTTTCTTCCAATTCTTCATGAATTAATAATTCTTTAACTACCTGAACCGAATCATTTAGTGCTTTTTCAATGTTTTTTTCGATAGGTATATTAATTTCATAGTCATTTAATGGCGTTGAATTGATTAGCAATTGTTTTGGTAAAATATTATGAAAAGGAATATGGCCTCCTACCGTAAATTTCATCCCATCTTCAACCACCTCATGAGTGATCTTCTTCTTCGCATCTTCACGCGATTTAGAGTGGCTTGATGTGATAAATAGCAGAAATCCACACGCTATACCTATAAATACACTCCATCCAATCACTGTGTAGATCATTGTGTCTACCAGTGAAACACCAACTTTTCTGGTTTCTAATATAAAGAATATAAGTGACCAGAAAGCGATGATATAGAGTGCTTTGTAAAAAAGTTCAAAAGTTTTATACATAGCAATAATGTTTTATTTAAGAATTAATCATTATCGATTATAGAAAAATACTAATAATAAATATAGAATCATTTATTATTTATTAATGGGAAAGTTTTTCTAATGTTTATCCCAAAAAGAAACGTTATAAAAGGTGCTTTCTTTGGTGCATTGCTGGTATTGGGTACGCAATTCCATACTTTTGCTGCATCGTCAGGGCCAACGTCCGATAAACTACTTGATCGCCCTAACTGGCTACCTGAATTACCTAAAATCAATAACGGTAAATTTGCCTTAGACTCAACTCGTTATATCGAGCTAAGAAAGCGAATTATCGAAAAACACGACAAAACAGCTGTTAAAGAGCTTTATGCACTTGCCCAAAAAAACCATATCCCATCTATCGTCCTTATGGGCTACATTTACGACAATGACGTTAAAGTTGTTAAAGTGAATCACACTACTGCAGCGCAATATTGGGCCGTTGGAGCTAAAGCCGGTGATGCAGCATCGCTCTATAATTTAGGTGTTCTTTACCTGAATGGTCGCGGTGTACCGCGTAATTTAGATACTGCAGATAAGCTATTAAAAATAGCATCTGATAAAGGGTTAATGCGCTCAAACTATGTGTTAGGTCAGCTGTTTGAAGAAAGAAAACAATATACGATGGCCATTACACAATATGCGAAATGCTTACCGGCCAAGTCACTTCCTCAATGTAAAACACGTTATGCCATACTTCATGTTACCCGTATTAAGATGACACCTAATCAAGCGAAAAATATCGTTAATATTCTGGCCTCAACATCACGCCAAGGCGATTTAGAAGCAACATACACTTTGGCGCGTTTGGCTGCAGAGGGGATTGTCTTAAACAAGTCTCCTACCACCATGGTTTATTATCTAGAAGCGATGGTCAAATACCCGAACTCAACGCCGTATTATAAGAAATTAGCGCTGAATATGTATAAGGCATACCGTCCTACAGAACAGGAAATTAAGCAGGGTAAAGAAAATTACCGTATAGGTAACGCGGGTGGTGTTTCGATTGCTTCTTCATTCAGAAATATCAACGTTAAAGAAACTATCATTGATGCAGGGAACGTCTACGAATGAGTTTAATTCTAAGCGAATGCATGTTCTTGGTTAGCGTAAATAAAACACATGTTCTTTCGGCCATTATGCTTCCAAACACCAAGCACATTAAGTCCGAAGATCAGCTAATCAAAATCAAGAATAAGATGAATGACGTTATTGCTTTTCATTCTACGCAAAAGGTCACAACGGGCCGTCTTTGCTTGATGAATAGTGATAGCAAAATAGTCAGTATGTGGCTGAATTCACCAAGTAAACCTGATTCCATCAAAGGTAGTAACTTTAGGCTCCAAAAATGTAGAAAACGTTTCAACCAATATGATCTGATGGATGACTCTGGTGAGATTAGACTTCATGAGCGTCAACAAGAATACCTAAACTCAAAACTTTTATTTCACGCTTGGGCCGCAGTACACAATGGTCATGTGGTTGGTCTAATTGCTCATCCGCTAATTAAAAATAGCATTCAGCACGACACTGCGTTTGAACGCTATAAATCCCTAGCAAGACAGGCTTTGCAGACGTTTGGTTATGTTGTGGCATGTGATGTCGTTATCACAGATACAGACGAAATCAAGGTCTATAACATTCATGAAAGCTATGAACGTAAAGGGAAGAAATACCCATATTTTACTAGACGACTACCTACAACGAGTCACTTAAGTTTTAAGTATTCGGCCCAAGTTGAATTTGATATCGCCGTATAGTTAAAAAGGAATTGTTATGAAAGAATTTATTCTACCAGCGCTTATGGTTCTATTCACAGTAGGAACAAGTACTTCCCATGCAAAGCAAAACTCAGATATGGATTTCGCACCACTAGAGCATGAAACGACTGCTTTTACTTTTAAAGATTGTAACGGCAAAGAATTTAATACTCAGAATCCCGAAGACATTCAGACCTCGAATATTAAATGTGTATATGAAGGCATTATCGCAACTAAGTTTGATGTTAACGGTGTACAAAAGAGTATCAGCGAAATGACAGTTAAAGAACTTGATCTTTACCGTGCTAGTGTTGTTGATGTTCGTGCGCTATTTGCCGTAACTTTTTATGACACCATGCATAGTCCTGAACTCATTCATCAAATCTACCCTATAGAAAAATAACCACATCATATATTCAGTCGGATGCTGTTGCAGAAAACTGTGAGGAATTAAACATGTTGATTAAACCGTTAAAAATGCTCATTACAGCGGGTATTCTGGTAGCGTTTGCTTCAACATCGGCTATGGCTGAAAAGACCAATTACGGCATTAAATATAAGGACTGCAAGGGGAAGGAGTTTGTAGCTGATAAGTACCTATACAGCATCAAAGACTTCACTGGCCAATTTAATGAATGTGAAATGGATGGTATTAAAAACACTAAGTTTGAAATTAAGTCTGCAGGCAAAAAAAAGAAAGTTTCTGTAAATGAAATGAGTGCCATGGAATTAACTGTTTTTATGGGTGATGCCTTACTTGCCGATGACAAACATGCAATTGTTGCTGGTCGTGTATTGAATACAGAATTGGCATTGAGAAAAACACGTTTTATTCAGAACTTTGCAAGCCAACAGTCGGCGCTTGGAAATACTGAGTTGCAGCCATACTTAAGAGATTATTTTGAATAACATGTAATAACCATTACACACGCGGTTTTCATGGGTAAGGTCATTATTAAGATTTCGGACTTTAATTCAGAGTTTATTAAAAAAATCATCGCTATATATAAATGAAAGACAGAAAGCTCACTTAATGGGCTTTTTGTTTTATTATATATTTTTGGATATTGCAATATGATTTTCAATATTTTTAAAAGAAACATTTTAGTCATTATTCTCTCAATAATTTTGTTCATAATTTATGAATTTTCAGTATTTCAATATCTATCAGATGTGACTAATCCAATATTCTTAACAAGAACATTCCAATTTTTACTTGTGTTCTCATTTTATTATATATTTAAAAATAAATATTCTACTTTTAGTTTTAAACTACTTGAAATTACCACAACGCTTTTAATTTTTATTACCGCTGTATATGTTGCAACTATAATGAAATATATTTTAAGCAGCATGATAGGAGAGATAAGCAATGAACCGGAACTTGTATTGTTTTTTGGTAGTGATTTCATTGACTTAATTAATAATAAGTATTTTGGTTATTCCTCCTATTTTATTAGTTCGGTCGGGATTCTACGAATACTGCTATATAAAAAAATCACAAACTATTTATACAATCACTGTTTAAATGAGAGTGATAAAATAAATACATGCCCCTCATGTAATCAAAATATATCTGAACCGAATAAAATTATTTAAACTTAAAAGGTGGTTTTAATGAGTATTAATATGGAAAGAAATTTAGAAATTAAAAAAATACCAAGAACAATATCTGGGAGTCTTAATGGTATATCTAAATCCAATAATAAAATCGAAAGACGTTTTGGTGCTTTTCAAATTCAAAAAGTTGGAAATAAATATGTACATACATTAAACCATGCACCAAATGAAAACCTACAACATACAACCCTTCTTATTAAAAATGAATTATGCATTGATTTAAAAATTGGGGACGTTGTATTAATAGAAGTTATAGATTACTCGCAAACAAATTCTTTTGGGACAAAAGTAATATTGGAGCCTATTCGAATATTGAGTGTGGGAGATAAAGGGGTCAATGATTTTGAAAATTTAGAATATTCTAAATTGTTAATGGAAATTTCTTTGGATTATATAAGTAAAGGGTGGTTTTCAGGGTTTATATTAGAAACTACTGCCAAGATGTGCCTCACAGATCAGTACAAAGATAAACTCCTAGAATTTTATTATATGCTCCAAGAGTCTCGTATCAGAAATGCATTAAAAAAATATACAGCTCAACAAAAAAAACGGCTTCATGAAGCTCCTTCATTACCTGATTTAATGAACTATATCTATTCTTTATACCAAGAGAGTATTTCTAAAGGATATGTGCAAATTACTGGATAAACCGACCACCCATTCCTGTTCCTAACGTACCACCCAAGTAAAAGAAAGCACCAATTAAGCTTAAAATTATTTTGGTCTCATATATTTCTCTTATGAACCTAATTTTATAAAAAATAGAATTATTCATTGGCTATTTTTTTGGATACTTGTTTGGATACTTTTTAAAACAACAAGTGTATATAATATTTCAAAACAATAACTTATAATTTCTGTATTATGCGTACATTACGCATAATACCAACTTCAATTCTGGTGGATAAACTTTTTATATCAGGGTAATTAGCTTGCTCATTCAAATAGAGCGATTGTGCTACAAACTAACGTATTTATTGAGATCAACAGGTAATGTTTACGGAATCGCAGCTTAAAAAACTAAAACCCAAGAATGAACCATACCAAGTATCGTGTAATGATGGTTTAAGTCTATTTATTGAACCGAGTGGGAAAAAATATTGGAAACTCAGGTTCAATGATGCCAATGGGAAAAGGAAAATAAAAAGACTTGGATTGTTGAGCGAATTAAGTTTACGTGCTGCTAAAAATGAAAAAGCAAAAATCATTGCTGCATTGCAAAATGAGATAGAGCAAAATTCGTCTATCACTTTTTATAAAGTTTCTAAAGAATGGTTGGATTTTAAAAAAAAGAACTCTTTAGGGGATAAACCATTAAGCGGTGTACTGGAATTGGCAGAAAAGTTTATTGAGAATGAGCTGGATAAAAGTTTAGGAAAAATAGATTTTAGAAATATTAGACGAACTGATCTAGTTAAATTGATTCGTAAAATAGAAAGTCGGGGAGTAAAAGAACCCTGTCGAAAAGCATGTAGTTATTTAAATCAAATATATGAATATGCAATTTCCATTGGATATATTGAATTAAATATTGCATCCAACTTAAATAAAGTTCTAATGAAAACAAAGATTAAAAAGAACTATGCTTATTTAAATGATGTCGATGTTATTCAGTTTTATAATAACATTGGTAAATCAAATTCTTACCCAATAGTAAGAAAAGCGCTACAAATAAAATCATTAACTGGTGTCCGTGGTGCTGAATTAATTAATGCTAAAAAAGAGCATTTTGATCTTGAAAAAAGACTGTGGAACATTCCTGCAATTCAAGTTAAGCAATTTAGAAGGAAGGTTATTGAAGGGCATAAAATCCCTGATTATGTAGTACCACTTTCTAAACAAGCAGTTGAAATTATTGAGTCTGCAATGGAATGGTCAATCGGGAGTGAATACGTTTTTAATAGTCCTAAAAAGAGCAATAATCATTTACATTTCAATACAATGAATAGAGCTATAAGGTTGATGGGCTATTCAAAAGATTCTGTCACATCTCATGGGCTACGCTCAAGTATGAGTACGATTTTAAATGGGTCCGACTTATTTAAAAGTGAATGGATTGAGGCGCAACTATCACACACTGATAAAAACTCTATCCGTGGAACATATAATCATGCCGACTATTTGAAACAAAGGGCTAATATGATGCAATGGTGGGCTGATTATCTAGAGTCAAAAACTTATTAATATTTTTGGTGTTATATTGATTTAGTTTAAATAATATTACGAATTTATTAAATATTATTTTATAGAGGTAATATTTAATAATAAGCTAGATATTTATTTATGCATCAGTTCTAATAATGTGATTTGTATTATAAGTTTCCGGGTCAATGAAATTATCAAAATCTGAATAATAAGAAAATTGCTTAAGCAGTTCAATGATGGGCGTATCATAACCAGCTTTTAATATATAACTGATTTGACTTAATTCTGTACTATAATTATTTAAGACACGGAAATCTGGTCCTCTGTAGTAAATATCAACAAGCATCTGAATTGCATCATGATAGTCTTGAACAATGTTATGTTCTCGCTCAATCAACAGTACAGCCTTATACCCACTCCAATGTTTAAAATAGTTTAAAGTTACTTTTGGTGGAATAAGTATTCCAAGTACTGCTCCTTTTTTCTTTTTCGGCTGCTTTGCCTTGACAACACCGATACCAAAATCTAAATCAGGGTGCTTTTCGTCCCAGAACTTCTCGGTTAAGAGTTGATGGCCATAGTTTCCTTCAACTTCACCGAATGCGAAAATTTTGTCACCAGTACCATCAAAATGCATTGAAAAACCGAGGGCTAAGTCTGAATTGAAGGCGACATGTTTACGATCTGTTATGATGCTTCTAGTTTTTTCTTGATCTACGAGATATGAAATTCTAGATAAAAGTGAATCTGTGCCAGCTGATTCAAAACGAAAATATTTCAATCTTTCTGCATTTTTAAAATTGTTAATATTAGCAATTCCTTCTCGGATTGCTGCAGAAACTGTTGAACCTATCGCTGAATTGAGAAAATTAATAAGAAAGTACTGGAACCCCCAGTTTCGTAAGTATGGCTCAATTGACTGCATGTAGTGATTTGAATTTCGCCCACGTAAATCTTGCAATGACCAATGCGGATAATTACTCAAAGTGCGTGGTGAATTTTGAAGGTTTACGTGATAGTGAAGACCTTGAAGGATGCTAACGAAATGGCTACACCAGTAATCGAATGGTTTTACTGACAGATCAATAGTGACCTCTCTTAAAGCGTCAAATAGGCTTGGTGTAAAAGACTCGATATGTATGTTTTGATCTGGTATATAAAGCATGTTCATGATAGCAATCCTATCGATATTTTTTAATAATTCGCCCAAATACCATTGATGCAGTATTGCTTTGATGCTTCTAAAAGCACACAAACTAAAAGTTTATGTTTCGTAATCTTTTTTGCTACTTCTTCTCGGTAATTAACTTTAAGTCATAATTTTAATCTTTAAATAAACAATGTCTAGCCTAGATCATTGCAATAATTTACTTTGAACTTCATCAAGCAGCTTTTGATCTGTTAGGAAGATACGTGTTCTGGAATTGTGCTTAACCTCAATAGAGGGACCGAAGTAATTTTTGAAAGTTTCTAACGTGGTTATGAACGATGTGAAGGGGATAACCTCTTTATTTGAATTTTTCTTCCGGTCATTCTTCTCAGCTACTAACAGGTACTGAATCAATACGGCGTAATAGTCTTCCGTTGTGTCATGTTGAAATTCATCAATCACGCTTTTATAAAATATCGAAAAATGAATTAATTGATTCATATATAAATTCCCTAATAAATTTGAAGTATCAGCTATTTATAACGTCTAATCCTCAGTTCCTGTACCTATACTGAATAACCTATAGAAATTATTGTTTCATGCTATATTCAGTAAAGCTAGAATACTGTGTAAATATGTTTATAGGAAATGAAAGAAGGATGATTGCATCACATCTGAATAGCAGTTTTTGCCTTGAAAGTATGTTTCATGATGAAGTGTATCAATTGGTTCAATTTCCGGTATTCACTACTAAGGCAGATTTTCTAAAATACTTGCTTAATTCGGGATGGAAATTCGAAATATTAGTACCGGACTTAACAATATTTGTTGATCTACTTATTGTTAATAATAGATGGGTGCATGGTGGCTATGGTACGACTTCTGATGAAACAAATAATAATTCTGAAAGTGATGAAAATAGAATCTATTTTCGATTAAGTAAAATTGAAAAAGAAGTTTATGCGATTAAAGAACTCTGAGAACATTTTTTTCGAGTTTTCTTTCATGCTTTAAAGATAGCATTAATACCATTAGTAAGACATTAATGCTATAAAATCATTGATATTCTAAGTAACGCCAAAGAGGGTCTAGATATGAGTGTGCCTTAGCTCTTGCTGTTCTTAACTCTGCATTCGCCAATCCACCAAGAGGTGAATTATTATGCTTGTGAACACCAACTTAAGCATCACATGGGTCACAACGATAGACTTTTTTGGATGGTAAGAATACAGAGTGAGATTCACAGTATGGGCAAATCGGGGTGTATTGCTCATGCAGACCTTTGATTGCATCGTTAGTGATTTCACATAGTTCTTCATTGAAGCAGTCAATATTAAATAACTTGTGAGATATGTTTAGAATATTTGATAAATCAGTAATAACTTTCTTTTGTGCCTGTGTTTTGCTTAAGCCCTGTTTTAACCAATAATCCATTAATGACCCGAAGCCTTTTAATATGGTTTTACGGGCATTCCAAAGAGCTTGATTGGCTAGAGTGCCAATTGGTTTCTCAGTCCCTTTGTGAGTTTTGGCCAGTGCATTGCAGGGGTTGCATCGCCATAAACCATCTTTAAAATGTGCCGTGTTTTGCAGTATGAGCAAATCATCGGTAATTTACTTGAAAAGTCTAAAATAAACTTTGATAAATCAGGTTTTTCGATCCTTTATATTTTCTGTCCCCGTAATGCCATAAATGATAACGTAAAAACTATTTTTTTCTCAATCGATGTGGCATACTTGCCTTATATTCAATATGTGGTTTGAAATAGAACTTACATAAGTGGACTTAAGACTTCTGTCTTAAGTATGGAATTCACGTTCCGATAGGATAAAGCTCACTCATTTAATTGTTTGAGCTTTATTTTTTTGTCACTATCAAATAAATTCGTATCGAGCTTTTACACACCTTATTCTTTACAGCCAATATCTTTATGTCGATACCCAATCAATTAAGTAATGCATTTGAATATATCTTAGATTCAGACTACTCATTGATTAAAAAATATAGAAAGCCTGAACCAATATTTGAACCTAAAGAAAATTTATTCGACTTCGATGCAACAGATAATTTCCCTCCAAATTCAATTAATATCTGTGAATATAATCCTGATCTTTCTCTACTAAGACGTTATAAGGTTGCCCTTGAATTATGCGGATTCAATGTCTATACCAAATTTGATGGTTTTGAAGAAATAAAGGCGCTATTTAACGAACCTCACCATAATTGGCACTCAGTCTTAAAGACAATTAGTGACTATAAAAATAACAATATTTGCTCTCGTAATGTGCTGTATAAAGCCTTTGTACATAAATACGCCCTTTCTTTGATTATTGACGAAAGAGACCAGCAAATTGTATTTTTTATGCCATTAACAGCCAAAATGTATCGGGATGAATTTTTTGGTGGTAGCTGCATATCTGATTTTTTTACGTTGTTTGTATTAATACCAAAAAGGAAAATTAAGCAGTTTAGTGCTTATGATCTCTATGATGAAATGCGTTCACATAAATTCAACTCATCCATGGCTTATGAACATAAAAACTTAAAGGGTTATCAGGTCAGAAAACAATCAAAATGCATCCGAGATAATTTAAAGAAACATTTTGGGTACAATACTTTTTTTATCAAACCATTTGATATACCTTGTCATTTTGAAGTTGATGGTATTTTCATTCCTGATCAGTTCACTTGGTTGAAAAATAGTACAGGGCTTATTTTCAATTCATTTATAGAGATACAGACATTTATTTTTAAATACCTAAATTACGATTTCACTTATTTTGTTAATTATGAATATAAGGGTATCTCATCCGATAGTAATAGCACACCATGGGCATCAGTCTCTTGGATTACTGATGATAAAAAGAATGAGATAAAGATTAGCAAAATGGGAAGAATACTTTTTGTTGAATTCCAAACGTCTGTTTGTTGATATACTTCTTTGCGGTATATGGGTCTGCTGATAAGTGACACATCGCACACGCGATTTTAAGGACTCGTCATTCCATTTTTTGAAATTTTGAATAGTGGCATATCGCACACGCGATTTTCAGGGACCAATGAAACGGCAATTTATGGAACAAGCCGTGACATATCGCACACGCGATTTTGAGATAGAAACTACGAGGTTTAGAGCTTTCACCGGTATGACATATCGCACATGCGGTTTTTAGATATAGCTTGAGAAATCAGGGAAGAAGTTGGAAGTGATATATCGCACATGCGGTTTTTATGGTACTTAATTGAGGTTGTTCTTAAATGTCAGGAAAAACGTTTTTTAGCCAAACCAAGCATACCATCATTGGTAATGTCCAGATCAACAATTTCAATGGTACATTTAAAAATGGGGGATTCCATTCAAGTGGTATTGTACAAATAATTGGTAGTGGTATTCAGAAAACAGTTACCCTTAATCCCCAGCCATTTAGCCGTCTAAAAGTAAAAGGCTGTTTTGATATCAATTTCATGTTGTCTAATTCTGAGTCTATCCAGATCATTGCTGATGACAACTTAGTTGATCTTGTCGATCTAGAGTATGCTGCAGAAACATTAATTGTCGGCTTTAAAGAGAACGTAAGCTTTCAAACACAGAACCCTTTGCTAATTAATATTGCTTATCCACGTTTGGATGCTGTAGAGCTAAAAGGCTCCGGTAATATCAATGTGGCCAATCTTAATCAAGACACTTTTGAGGCCTTATTAAAAGGCTCTGGTGATATTGATCTAAAGGGGACTGTTGGCCATGCCATTCTAACTTTAAGTGGCTCCGGTGATATTGATGCAATTGCATTAAAGGCCCTTAGAGTTGATGCTAAGCTCAAGGGTTCAGGTGATATTGAAGCTACAGCGACCGATGCTGCAGATGTTCGTCTTTCTGGCTCAGGTGACATCAAGATTTATGGTAATCCTGCATCACAACAATCAAAATGCTCTGGTTCCGGTGATATTAAGTTCAAATAACCGCTTACTGCAAAAAGCCTATCGCCATACTGACGATAGGTATACATCAAATTTAATTATCTTGAACCATAAGCCAACCAAGCGTTCCAACCCCATCGTTAACGATCTCTAGATGGTTGCTACCCTGATGAATCTTTATTTTTTTAAATCCAGTTTTTAAGAATCCTAAAGGCTTAGTTTGATTTAATTCAATCCAAGTCTCTAAAGCAAGGTCTAGGTCTTCTTTAAGTTTTTTGAGGTCTTGCTTGTAGTCAACATCTAGTTCATCGATAAGCTCACCAAATACTATACGTTTTATTCCATCTAAATTAATTACTTTTACTTTCATAAAGAAGTCCTAATATGTTTAAACAAAAATTAAATTATCAATATAAGAGTTAAATACATTTTTTTCTATCAAATTTAATATGCTAGTTAATAAAGCATTCTGTTTTGATTTCTCTTTTTATAAAAAACTATCATTAAACAGGGGGGTTATAATCATTCGGGGTTATTGCATAAATAAATATTTAAATATATAACCATATACCGCTTTTCAAGATTAGATATCTATTGTATATTGCATATACAAGAAAAATATTTATGTAATGTTGAAAGTGAGTATGTAATATGAAGCCAATAAGTTTAAATCAACATGAAGTTATGAGCCAAAAACAAGCAAGTGCAATTCGTGCATGGTTGATTCTATCAATCCCTTTTTTTGCCATTTTATTTACTGCCCTATTTTTAGACAAGGGCAGCCTATACTCCATCGTGTTTTTCTCCTTTGTGGCTTATGTCATCGCAGGACCACGGTTCTTGGCCGACATTAAGGCTTACCATGATGAAAAGTATTTCTATAGTAGATTAGAAAGCGGTAAGCCAATCAAAGCCGAAGAAGCTCGTTATTTGATTAATAAGCACGGCGCAACCTTATACCGTATTAATGGTCGAGATAATACAATTCAGGTCATTGTAGATGGTGAGCGATACACTATGAACCTTATTCCTGAAACAGAAAATGGAACTGTGAATAAAAAATCCAGTTAAGCCATCTAATCCGTAAATCTTTATCATAATTTCACATTAGGATTGATATGAAAACTGACCTTGAAATTGGTGATTTAATTGTGCTGGATTCCATCACGATTAACTATATCTTTAGAAATCGACCTTACAAGGTCACTCATCTTACAAATGCGTTTGTTACCAGTGTCGCGGTAGATCACTTAGGTAATCCACTAGGGGGTGATGACCCTGCAATGCAATCATCTATTCAAGTAAAGAAAAAATCAGTGATCGCCGTGCTAAATTCAATTGAAGATTTTAAAGTGTTCTCAGATATTAATAAGCATCTTGATTCTAAATACACGGCATACACTGATTCCATGAAATCTTTAGAGCAAATCCGTGACAGAGTTAAAGCAACAGGTGAGCTACCGACTCTTGATGAGTTAGAGGCAAAAAGAGGAAATTGAAATCCCCTAGATGTAAGTTTTACTGGGGTTCGCTACTTTAAAGTGACTAAAAATATAGCTAAGTTGATTTGATACTAAAAAGCCCAACAATATTGGGCTTTTCTATGGGTCTTTGATATCTATTTTAACCTTGCACCATTTTTGTATGTTGCCAGCTTCACCAAGCTTTGAAGGTAAGTCAATTTTATTCCAATTGTTATCAAGTTGATTTTGTCTAGCTCAGGCAATTTAATAAAGCTCTGTATCAGCACTCTACCCTCATCTACATCACGCACTAATTTCCGTATATCGAAGCTTAAGTGGTCTCTCGACCTCCAGAAGGTTAAAGCTTGAATTATGCTTATATAGAGAAGGAATAAAAGAATAGGGGATGTTAAAAGTGCTTCTAAATGTAATCCGCTGCTTATAAGTCCAAATAATCCAAAGCAGGCAATCATTAAGAGTAGTAAGCATACGGCGGTTACGAACATAGTTTTCTCAACCCTATGTTTTTTGGCCATACATTTATCTGCAGCAGAAATGAGCGTGTCTAATAAACTAGATATACTCTGAACATTTGCCTTGCTTATTTCATTATCTTTCATGTATTCCCCAACATACTTCATTGCAACTATACGATGCTAAGAGCAAAAGCCTACCAATTCACTTCTAAGACTCTCTTATGCCCCTATATCAGTAAATAAGACACGCCATTGTCTTTTATTATCTTTAAGCTCTATTTTTTCTTCAAGGAACGTACCCAATGAACACGGTATCATTTCCTTCGTCAAGCAATCTGAACTAATCAAATCATTAATATATTCAAAAAGTGAAATCTTTGATTCATCTTCTAAAACCAATAAATTTTCAGTCATATCTAATACTTCATTGGCTTTACCATTCAGTGTGTCTTTTTCATACTCATCACCCAAACCTATCCATAATTCAGCGTCAATACGGTAGATTAAACACCCAGCATCATTGCTCATTTTTTTCCTTAAGATATTAATTTTGTTTACTATTTCAAACAATTATTTTTAAGAATTATGGTGTGAAAAAGTTAAAAACTAATTCACACTAATCAATAAATTATCGAGCTGGATTACTGCAAACTCGAATCATTGCTTGGTGAGAACAAACAATGCGATCTTGAATATCATCAATCTCTAAGCCTTCAAATTCAAGCTTTGCTTTATCAAGCATATCTTGGTCGGGTTGCATTGGCATTAAGTAGTGCCCATAAGGAATAGCTTTAGATTTAGCACATTCAATCCATGAATTAAGGCAACTGGTCACATGCTCGGCAAATTCTTGAATCTGTTCATCAAACTGAGGGCCACTATCTTGAATGGTTTCCCAATCAACCTGATAAGAGCCAGTACCATCATCACATTCATCCCATTTTAAATATTGAAAATTACCACCATTCTTAATGTAATTTTCTTCAAATAAAGGACGTTCTTTCTTAATAAGAGCCATGTAGTCGGCTGGTTCTTCATGCCCGTCTTGTTCTGCCAAATCGTTCAATTCATCTTTAATTTTTAAAGACAAGGTTGTATCGCCGTAACTGATTTCCATGGTGGCAGCATTTGTTTTCATCATAAATTGGCGTGAGGATTGCAGAACAATGAACAGTAAGCTGTTTAGTTTTTGTGGGCCGTTGTCATTATCAAATTCATCTAGAAGTTTGTGAGTAAGATCAAGTGTCGCCCCCAAATATTCGTCAACTGTGCTGTTGGCTCTTTTGGCTAATTCTTCTAGCAATTCATTATTTTTTTCAGATATGTTTAAGCTGCTCATGTATGATTCCTATACTCAGTTATATTTAATAAAAATGAATTAATTGATATAATATAATGTTTTTTAATAAAACATTAGATAAATGTTATATTATTTTTTATTAACTAAGCATAATAAAAGCGCTTTTATATGTACGATGCTCAATTGTTTGATATCACTGATGCAAGTAAGTCGCAAGGCATGTTGGAAGCCTTCATCAAACGGTCTGAGTCTGCTCATAAGCTCATTATTATTTATGATTCTTCTAATCCAAATGAATACGACCTATCAAGTCTTATCACTAGCTTAACGAACCATTTTGGAAAAAAAATATCCTTCGTTGATATTGCTACAGCAGGGCTTGATCTTTTAGGTTGCTATATTGTCTATGATCTTTTATTAAGTGAAAGTTACTTATTCAAAAGAAGCTCATTATCGATTGTGGCTAATAGTAATAGGTATGATTCATTAATCAAATTCTTGGAAGAAAAGCGATTTAATGTCTCCACAAAATGTCTTGATTCCATTCTTTGCCATTACAATGATTCATTAACAGATTATGTAATTAAGCCCTTAAGTGAGAGTGATGAATACGCTCTATTAAACAAGATATCTAATCCAAAATTTATGCACGGCGTTTGTGTGACTTCATCTGAACTCATATCAGTCGGAACTACGCATATAAGCTCTAAAGAGCCAGTAGCCAGTAATGGTCACTTATATACACAAGATGAAGCTTACTCACATGCAGATAGTATTTTAAGTGATCTTTATAACAAAACTGATTCCGCGATAAAACCATCCTATAAAAAAATAGGACAGGCTCCCATTAAGGGAAGGCGTAATAAATATGCCTTGGTCATTAATGATGTTTCAAACACTCCAGATGACTATGGCCCTGTACCAGATTCAATCCAATGTGTCGGACTTTCCAAAGCGGGGATGTGCCAAACAAGGATACCTTTGCTCAATATTGAATGTGATACGTCTCTTGCAGTACAGCAAGATCAAGAGCGTTTTCCTCCAAACATAATGAATACTGACTATCCTGTGTTTCATGATGATCAGCTGTTATCCATTGAAGTTGAATTGAACCCAGAAATTACTAATGATCTTTCGATCACTCATAATGAAGATGGTCGTGTATCTACTCTTGATGAGCCATTCCAAACCTATCCATTAGCATTACATTTGGTGAAGATTCCAGTGCTTAATATTGATGATGTAGACCCTGTGCCGGCACTAGAAGGTCAGGTTTATTTCACCGAAGACACTGCAAATCAAGATGGTCACTTCTACGCAAGAATTAGAAAGAATATGGATGCGGAAACCTTAAGGAAGTATGCACATGGCCGTACCGGTTCAGATAGGCACTTCGCATTAAGCTTAATTTCTGACACTTTAAGAAAAATCCTTAAAATGTCACATCCACCAAAAACAAGAATTGGTATGCGCCGTTTTCTTAAAGCTGCTAAGGGCAGTAATAGTAAAATTTCATGGGCTTTGCTTGAATTTATGATTTATAAAAAACTTTTCACAAAGCACGGCAAAAATATAATTGTTTGCAAAGATTCTATTGAAAAATACCTTAATACAAAGAAGCGATGAATTTTTTGTAGATAGGTCTTTATTGGTTAGCTATAGTAATGAATACGGTGAAAATTTAATGAAAAAGATACTTTTATTAGACGTTGAAAACAACACTAAAACATCTGCACAAATTCTAGAGCTATTCAATGAATACCAGTATGTTTACATAGTCTATGCCATGCTAAAAACCAATTTTGATATGGATATGGTCGTTAAGTTAAGCCATTTCATTCAGCAAGAACGTCTATTCATTCATAAGATGAGTAAGACCGGAAAAAACTCTGCAGATTTAGGACTTGCTTATATTGCCGGAACGTTGGCCCATACATGTGAATCAGATGATGAAATTCATATCATGTCAGCTGACAAGATGATGTCAAATATTATAGGTCTGTTGCAGGCCCAGAAAATTAATGCACTCCAAATTTTACCATTTGAACCTCCTGCAGCTAATGCGCCGTGTCTAGATAAGTTAGAGAATAGCCATTCAACTACTAAAAAGGCTCCCGTTCTGTTGGACCCATTACCAAGCCCAGCACAAAAGGTTGCTTTTCCAAAAACAGGAAAGAGTACGTCTTCTGCAATTAACACACCAAAGAAAGGGGATACTAAGACAAATAACTCTCTAAAAAACGAGAAAAAAGATAAGACTTCGCTATCTAGCATGAGCACTGAATCTATATATCAGCGCTTAGGTGCGCTCATTCGAAAACTTAAGAGTGAGGAAGGTACATATAAACGTACCTTACTTAACCATGATTCTGCAGATCGTGATGATGAAATCGCCATATTAGTATATTGCCGTGTGTTGAGTATGTTGTTACGGGCCTCAGTACCAAAAACGAGTAATGGTTTGGAGAATGCACTTAAATCACAGTTCAATGGCAGTGCTGAAATTGCAAAGTTAATTGCAGTATTAATGGCTAGAAGTAAATTTTTAACAGTGAAGGATGATAAACCTAAATACACTCCTGAATTTAATCTTGGTTTGATCAAAACCTATCTAAAGAAAAACAATCATCAGTTTGTGGAAACACCTAAGAAAGTTGTGTCTTGATAACTTTCTGCGGAACCAATTGACAGCCCTATCTATTGTAGGGCTTTTTATTCGCTGAAACGTCTTGATCTAGTTCTATGCTGCATATAGGATAGAGCTTGGAAATTAGCAATTATTTTTGCTGTTTAACCGTATTCTATTTCATTTTTTTAAATGTGATGACGGTTGATCAGCTAAAGCTTATCTCCCGTCATCCGAGCGCAATCGGAGCAATACCCTCATGACTCAATTCAACAAAGAAACTGTTAAAGATAAATTCAATAATTTAGCAAAAAAAATTGAAGAACTTTTCGGTACTGGTAAGTGGCAAATGCCTTTTGGTATTGCTAAACCTCATCGTAATGCTGTTACAGGCAAACGCTATAACGGCATGAACAGTCTTATCCTCGCTGTCATTGCTCAAGAACGTGGTTATACTTCGCGTGAATGGGCCACCCATAAGCAATTACGAACTAATGATTGGTATGTGCGTAAAGGTGAAAAAGCATCTCCTGTTGAATTCTGGAGTACCTTTAAGGACAAAGAAGATAAAGATAAAGATGTTTGGTTTGCCAAATATTATTTAGTCTTTAACCTAGACCAAGTTGTAGATGCAGATGGAAATCCGGTCGTTTCAAATGAAATTGCTGAATTACCTGATCTTGCTGAACAACAAGTAATCATTTATGAACTCGCTTCAAAAATGAATGTCAAAATTGTTCATGTTCCAGAATCAGGTAAAGCTTATTACATCCGTTCTAAGCACGAAATTCATTTGCCAGCACCTCAAGACTGTCATACTCAAGAACTGTATATA
The DNA here is from genome assembly GCF_001612555.1 of Acinetobacter sp. TGL-Y2. Lineage (NCBI taxonomy): Bacteria > Pseudomonadati > Pseudomonadota > Gammaproteobacteria > Moraxellales > Moraxellaceae > Acinetobacter > Acinetobacter sp. TGL-Y2. The sequence goes on from NZ_CP015111.1 coordinate 255,467, forward strand.
AATACGGTGCTACACGAATTATCTCATGCTACCCATAGGTATGTTCGTAGCGATTGGGAGAAAGGTCCTTTTGGTTCTGTACTCTATGCCAAAGAGGAGGTTGTTGCTGAACTTACTGCAGTCTTAGCTTCTTCAATGTTCGGCGTTGAAAAAATCCCACTTGAAAGCCATTCAGCTTATATCTTTGGATGGTTATCACTTACTAAAGAAGATAGTAAAACTTTCTTTCGTACTGCAATTAAAGAAGCTACTAAGGCATCTCTATTCATGTGGGACACACTATATCCAAATGATGTTGAATCTAAAGCGATTGATGATTCCACTTCTTCTGAGAAAATTGGTGTCTAATCAGCACTAATTAACCCTCAAACTTAAAAGCCATTCAAATTTATTTGAGTGGCTTTTTCTTCATAATAAATAAAAATACCAATAATTATGTGTAGTAAAAAATATTTATAAAATACATGGTTTTATATTATTGTAAAAATAATTGGGTTTGATGTTACTTATCTTGGAAATATCAATAATTTATAGGTTTATGATAAAATCGCTCTAGTTACATATCGCACATGCGGTTTATTGGTAAATTATCCAATTTTCTAGATGGACTAATTTGTTACATATCGCACACGCGGTTTATAGAATGCTGTTAATATAGTTTTGAGCATTCACAAGATGACATACCGCACACGCGGTTTAATTTCTTCCACTGCTCAAGGTAAAAGCTTGAATGATTTAGTTCGCCAAGCACTTGAGCATGTAATTGAATATACCTAAATCAAAAATATTAATTAACAAGTTGAATTAGAAAATAAGTTTATATAATATCCTAAATGAAATTTCGCAATTTATTTGCTATTTCAACCTCGTTCTTAACTAAATGTTTGTGATGATGGTTGTTTAGCAAAGCTAAATTTCCGTCATCCGAGCGCAATCGGAGTAATATCCTCATGAATATTAAAAGCTTCTCAAGCTCTGTAACTCTATGTTTAACTGTTGTTTTAGCATTTGTTGTATTTTTTAAATCTGAAACATCCAACATTGCTATATTATTAACTCTTGCGTATACGTTTGCAGTTGTTGCAATCTTGCACTTTAAGTTCAATAAAGAATTTTACCTAATCAAAGGTTCTTTCTTTGTTGTCTTGCCAACCATGTTTGCTATATTTGTTTTTTATCATGGTGTCTATATGCCTTTCAGCGTTGAAGTCATGTATGCATCTATCTTTACTATAGCAATTTATTTTATTTCCAGCATTGTTGCCTTAAAGATTGCACATAAGCAATTAATGAAATTGACTCAATACATCAATGATCATTCAAATTAATGTTTAACTCACATTAACTTCAATTTATCCCTAAAAACCATTCAAAAATTATTTTGAATGGTTTTTTTATTTTGAAATAAATTGATTCTTAAGGAGCAAATAGGGGATTCGTTTGAAATATCATTGCTTACGCTCTAAATTGCTCTATTTGACGGTTTTACTCAAGGATGACACTAAGACATATAAATCTTGCTTTTAGTCATTCTGAGGCTATTTAGGTGCTATAAGTGCGATTGTTAACTAATGATTAGTAACTTATCAGTCGGGTAGTGATTACGCTTAGAAAAGCGTAAATAGTTATTGAAACGAATCAAGTCAGCGGATACGATAATAAAAGAATATATGCACTTCATTTTGCATCAACCTTATTACTTTTTTAAAAGAACTGTGATGGTGGTTGATATGCAAAAGCATTTCTTCCGTCATCCGAGCGCAATCGGAGCAACACCTCATGAAATTTTTAGTAAAATCTTCAATTGTCTTGTTTTTAATTGCGTTTTTGATTGCTTATTTAGGTTCTACCTATTTACTTGTCAAATTCTTTTTTAAAGACCTGCCTATTGTTGTGCCTATTGTTCTTAGTATTTGTTTTAGCTTTGCCTTTAACTATATTTCAGCTCTAATAGGACAATACACCTTCATCACTCACATGCTTATCCGAACTAGCAATTTGTTAGTCTGGGTTGTTTTTGTTATTGGTATTGCTTTCTATACACTTAAATACAACTTTGCTGGTTATATCGTTACGATTATCTGCCTAGTTCTAGTTTTAGCGTTTTTTGCTTTTTGTATCTTTAGATACTTAATTATTGCACTAAGCGAATGTACAGAATTATTTGAATCTCAAATGTTTGAAAACCTTGCAGCTACAATGATTCAATCATCTGAATCTGCTAAGTTTAAAAATACTTTGGTTCCTGATAATACTACCAATACAGATATGAATGGTCCCGTTCTTCTTGATGATCTAGATTTAAATAATCATCATTTTGAAGACAGCAATATTGATATTGCTGACCAATCTCATTTTCATGATGAATTTCATTTAGATGAGCAAAATCTGCAATCTAACTTTGATGAAGATTATCATTTTGCTAATGATGGTTTTTCAGAAAACTTTGATGAACATTATTCTCCAGATTCATTTTATGATCATGAATTTCCTCATGCTGAGCAACATTCTGATAATAACTTTGATTTTGGCGAACCTCCTTCATTAGAAGATTTTGAAATGCCTAATCAGTCATTCAGTCGATCTCAACAAGATCGTTAATTTTTTGACTATATTGCTGATCTAATCCATCTGCTTTTATTACTCTACCCTAAAAAGTTATTCATTTATGAATAGCTTTTTTTTTGGCAAAAAATCAAATGCTGTTAAAAAACAGTTGATGAAAGCGCCGTGCCTGTATAGGATATAACCTGAAATTTCGCAATTTATTTGCTATTTCAACCTCGTTCTTAACTTAAATGTTTCGTGATGACGGTTGTTTAGCAAAGCTAAATTTCCGTCATCCGAGCGCAATCGGAGCAATACTCTCATGAATCCAGTATCAAACTTAATTCATAACGCAATCTCAAGCCTATTTCTGATTATCATTACTTCAATGATCATTGGTGGTTTAGTTTTTGCTTTCTTTACACAGTTTGTATTCCTTGGAATGTTGTCTATCGCCATTGGTATATCAGTGATGTCAATGTGTTATAGCTTAGCCAATTTTGAAAATAAAGAATTGATTACTAAGACAATTGTTCTTGGTTCTAAAGTCTTTTTAGGTTGTGTCTTTGCTATGTTGGCTCTTTATGCAGCAAACTTTACTTATGAATTGGCTTTGTCTATTTCAGCAAGTTATGGTTTTCTGACATTCTTCTCACTGTTCTTAGGCCTGATTTTTTCAGTTAATGTGTATATCAATACGCAAAGTCTTGTACTGAATATCAACATTCTAAATAGAAAAATTATGACTAGCCCTCGTATTTAAACTCTCTAACTAAAAACCATTCAAATTTATTTTGAATGGTTTTTCTTTATCCAAAAAATATTGAATTAGAGCTTAAGTCTCTATATTATTGGCGTGTTATTTAAGCATTTATTTTGCTATTCCAACCTCATTCTTAACTAAATGTTTGTGATGGTGGTTGTTTAGCAAAAGCTAAATTTCCGTCATCCGAGCGCAATCGGAGCAATACCTCATGAAACGCAATAATATTTCTATTTTATCAGCTATTAAACCAGCTTCTAAGAAGATCAAGTTTCCACGTTTGGACTTAACTTTGGTTCTTCAATTTATTGCTACAATTCTGTTTACTAGCATTCTTTTATTTATCAATTTCTTTTTTATTAAAGAAATTAACAATGATATAACGCCAGTAACTATTATTTTAATTATCAATATTATTCTTTTACCAATAGTTTCTGTCTTTTGGTATGAATTTATTATTGAACTAAAAAAATTATCGACTAATCCTCGTTGATCTATTCTCAAAACTAAAAAACCATTCAATTTGAATGGTTTTTTTTTACTCATTGATTCTTATTCAGCTGTTCTTTTTGTACGGATTCAAAAAGGAATATATGTCAATCTCAAACTTAGATAAATCCTTATTGTTTTTCTCTAGTTCGCTAAACCATTTAGGCTTTCTTCCTGCTGCACCATCATACATTTCAATCGGGTTAGCTGGGTTGTAGTATAGAGGTTTAATTTCTCCATTCTGATCAGTTGCTTGAAATATTGCATTTTCGTCTCTTAAGGACTTTAAGACTGACGTAAATGGAATTTTGTTTTTCCGAATGATCTCTGCAATAGTTTCGAGATTTTTAGTCAGTTCCATCTCAATTTTTTTTGTTATTTCTACTTCTGCTTGAGATTTTAACTCTAACAGTTCATCTAATGAAAGTTTTGAAACATCTAAAGCTGCCATCTCGTTACCCTTATCCATAGTTGTTCCTGTACTCTGTGAAACATTCAACTTAATATGTTGCAGGCCCTGATTATAAAGAGTTTTTTAAAGCTGTCCAACTAATACAAGAATAGGGGGCCTTGTTACCATTAATTTTACAGTTTGTAAGGTCTGCGACTTTTCATCTTATCTCTGTAATCATCGCTTTCGGCATTTGTTGCTTTATCATCATTATACTTATTTTCAAGTTCACTTAATTGTTTAACAATGCCATCAAATTCACTTGAATCTTTTCTATTTTTATTCAACATTTTATAAGAAAAGGGTATTAACGTAATTAATATTGAGCTTAAACATAATGCAAAAGTCAGTGTGCTATTTTTTAACACTGAAAGATCATTGATAAAGATATCAATTGAGCTAATAACTATCCCAAACAATGCATAACCTAAGATGAATAAACCTATCATAATACTTATATCATCACCTTCGTCCATCGCTTTCTGAAGGCTCCCACTTCCTTTGTTAATTGAAATTTTTAATTCATCATACGCAGGGAAGCATACAAATATAGCTATAACAAGTGCAATTAATGAACTATAAAATAATCCTCCAGCAATAAAAATAATGTCTTTTCCAAAACCAGCCAACCAGTAGATAAATATGTAACCCATACCACCAAATAATAGTGATATTAACAGCTTGAGTTTAAACGAGTTCCGTACCTTAATTTTTCCAAAGTCTTCCATTGCGACTTTATATTGTTTAAGAGAATCACTTAAATTGGTTTTATATAACTTGCTTTGTAAAGCATAAGTTAAATTAGGTAACGTAAATGACAAAAAGTTTGTGCAATTCACCAATGTAGAAGCACTTGCCTCTAGATTACTTTCAATCGATTTTATTCGTAGATTTTGAAAAGATTGAAATTGTTCTAAAAGGCCAACTCGCATTTTTATGGCTGGAGATGTGTTACCTGAATATTCATCAATTACAGGCTGTATCTTTACGATCTCTTTTTTTAATAAATCTAATTTAATCGTGATATCGTCTGATAAACCTTTAATTGTATTATATTGTTCTGACAGGTTATTACTTAATAACATTACCCTTGCCAAGCTATAAGAAGCATTTATTTCTTCAACTAATGTTTTAAGTATTTTTGGATATTTTTTAGAGAAGTCTAATGTATTGTTTTTATTCAAGTACATCGCTTTTTCTATGCTGTCTGAAATCTCAATTAGCTGCTTACCATAAGAAATCTCATCAATATCAATACTTTCAACGCTACGAATAACACTGTATCCAATTAGGCTTTCATTGTCGTTTTCAATATGAACAGGCGTAATAGGATTGCTAACTTTATTGCGAAGCTCTGCATTGAAAAGTTTATTTAATATTTGCTCATCAATTTGATTGTTATTCAATTTAAACCCCATAGCATATTTATTTATTATATTTATAATACCATATACCACAAATCAGGAATACAAATTTTAATAAATATTTATCTAATGTTTATATGTTTTAAAATATTATTCTTAAATTGTTACTTAAAATATGATTGAAAATAGAAGGGGATGTCTATACGATATAAAGTGAAATTTCGCAATTAATTTTGCTCAACCATTATTCTAAAACATTTTATGTTTGTGATGATGGTTGTTTAGCAAAAGCTAAATTTCCGTCATCCGAGCGCAATCGGAGTACACCCTAATGAAAAACTTGTCTATTGCAAATGTGACTACACCTAAATGTGCTGTACTTATTCAACGTATCCAGTATTTTTTGGGGATGGGTTTTCAAGAAGTTCAGCCACTTGCTCATACCACTTCTGGATGTTCATTATCGATTAAAGATACTCTTTTATCATCTAAAATGAACTTTCCATTTGGCATGGATATTACTACTGGAAAATATGTAAAAGAAATTAATTGGGATTTTTCTAAAATTGATTTTAATAAACCAGTTTCTAGTATTTCAATATTCTTAGCTTTTGGTATGTATAGTCATTCTTTGACTTTACTTGAGAATGTTGGTCGTAAAAAAATTAAGGTCGATAATCAATGGTCTTTTAGAAAAGCTAATGGTATTCCTGTGCTTCATGCAATGAATAAGTTTCAGCCTTTTTCTGATTCTTTAATTGCTATGAGTAATTCAGATGTAGAGAAATCTATTTCTGACGCACAAGATATTGTTGATGCTTGTTGTACTGTTGTTCTTGATGATTCTGCACAATTGCATGAAAAACCTAAATCAACTTTTACAATGTATTTAAATAATATCACTTTAGCTTGTTTAAATCTTGAAACTAATAGACCTTTGCATGATTGTTCACTTAGTATAAATCAGCGTTTACTTTTCAATAAGATTTGCGATGTAGTAGGTAAGTTTCCATCTTATGATCAGCTACAAGGTCATCGGATTCTTGCTAAACTTTTGACAGCCAGTAAGTGTTCTACAGCTTTGATTATTTCTATTTTTGAAGAACTAATTAAAAAATTTGAAACACTTATTTTCTTTTTTGTGGAGTTAGAACTAGAGGTCGATTTTGTAGACATTTTAGATTCCCGTGATAAAGAAATAGTTGCAGCCTAATCCTCTGCTTCATACACTCAACCTAAAAAGCCATTCAATATTTGAATGGCTTTTTTCTTGACTGCAAAAATTTGGGGTTAACGTAGGGGATTAACCCTTTATTTCCTACTTCAAACTTTCAAGAATTGTATTCAATGTGACTTCTGCACCAGTCTCAAAATGACGTTGGCCATCTTCTTTTTTTAGTAAATCAATAACTTCATTAATCCCATAATCGGAAGGCAAAGATAAAACAAAAGCCACACCTCTTAAGAAATCAGTATTCAACTTGTCTATTACAATACCAGATTGATTTTCAACTGTTGTAGTAGTTGCACCCAGTACTTGTGGCGCATCATAAGTAGGATTTGCCTTACTAACAGTTCCTTCTGAGAATGCTTTTTCAGCCGCTAAATTTTGAGTGAAAGCACTTGTGTCGTCATTTGATGGATTTGCCTTGGTAACAGGTTTCTCCTGAGTTCCTTTGTCTTCTTTAGTATCTGTTTGTGTAGACTCCACTGGCGTTGTTGAGGTAGTCGCAGTCGGTGTTGGATTCTCAACTTGAACAACAGGCTCCACCTTTGGCTTTGGTTTCAAAATTGAATCTACAAGCGCGGAAATACTACTTTCAGTCATTTTCTCAGGTAAAAAAGTTTTTTTATCATCAACAAAATGATTCCGGATAATTGATTCCCAGTTTTCCGTTGCTTCGACTAAAAGCGCAATCTTATAAACACCAATTAAAGAACTAACACCCCATTTTTCAACAATTTGGCGGTTATGGTCTTTACTGTAAAGGTGTTCATTAATTTTACTGTAACGTGAAATTTGAGATGAATCGACTCGTAAATCCTTTGCAACTTCAACTTTCGTTAGAGATGGGTCGGACTCGGTGATGAGTTTGTAAGATTTGGTCCGGTCCCAAAGTGTTATCGATGATCTAACATCATTTTCATGCAACTGAAACTTAACAACATCTCTTAATGTCGGTACTATTTTTTGCGGAATAAAACGACATGTCATACTTAGATCATCGTTTAATTCTTTAAGAGCGTCATAGCGGTGATGGCCAAGAAGGACCACAAACTCTTGGCCTTCTTTAAGTAAAGACATATTATCAAAAGCAGGGTCTGGCTTTCTAATAACGATTCCTTGCATCAATCCGATATCTTTAATTGATTCAATAAGATTGGCTAAACCATCAGCATTCATGTCAGCCCGCATTTGATCAACTTTACCAATCTGACTAAGCTTTACTCGAATTTCACCATCACGCTCCAAATTAGTATGATTTGTTTGCGAGTTTGTTGTTATGGGTGGATTCACCCCTGCGGCAGCACCTTTATTTAGGAGAGGACGCTTTTTAACTTGCTTTTGTTGCACTTCATCGCTCATATCTATTATCCCTACAATAACAAATGAATTATTTTATTCAGATTGATCTTCTTGATCTTCATGCATTTCAATGGTCTCTTGCATTGCTTTTTTACGAACTTTACCCAGATTAGCCAAACCTTCAATAATTTCAGCTTCTGATTGGTTTCTGTTTTTGATTCCAAGCAGTGCCATCATTTCTTGATAAGCTCCAATTGAAGCTGTGATGACTGATTTAACACGGGTAGGGAAGAATGCAGTACCACCAATATCAACATTACGCACGAACTGAGCAGCAGAAGGGATATAACTTTTAATCATTTTCCACTGTGCTGAATATTCTTTGAACTGTTCATCCGAACTAAAAAGTTTCAAGAAATAACCGTATCCTTTGTCATTCCCTCGAATATCTGAACCCAAAATACAGCGTGGAGTATCTGATTTACCATTCACTGAAAGAATGTCTTCAACAAATCGAATGGTATCTACTGTAGAGCAGACATCGCTTCGAGATGCTTTGCACGGAATAACAATGAGGTCTGCAAGAGGAATAACTTCTTCAAGAATACGCTTAGCATTTGTTGCATCGTCACCAATATAGCCTGCTGTATCTACCCAAATTTCATTTGAATACTCAGCAAGATAATCAATTGTATCTTGGATTGAACCATCATTTGATGGACCCACAACCATAGGGAAGAATGCTTCAATTTTTCGCAATTTATCTGTTCGGAATGTATCACTCCATTTGAGTGCTGACTTCTGTGTGTCACAGTCAAGGATAGCAATTCCTTTAGTTCCTTCGTAATAAGAAACAGTTGCCAAATTGACAATATTGACTGTTTTACCAGCGCCACCTTTTTGTGAAATAAATAAAACAATGCGTGTTTTGTTTTCGTTTGACATCTTTAGGCTCTTAAAAGTATGTTTTGTTGATATGAATAATATTGCATAAAATAGGGCGTGTCAAATTTTGAAACACCCAATATAAACTTAAAAAGATTGCTGATTTGCACATAATTTAGCTTGTTTGCTTCTTTTTAGATACTTTTATCGAATTTAAATGTCCATTTATCTCTATATTCACTTAATGCTTATATATTGATCTGTTTATACAATGATCTATTTCTTCTTTATCTTGATGTACATCAAGTTTATATTTACTTCTTAAAACAATCCGTACTTGTAGTATTCCTGCTTATGCATCTTGGTTTTTATGCCATGGAATTTTATTCAGATAAAAAAAGCACCTTTAAAAGGTGCTTTTTTGAATAGACAGTATAGGTCTTTAAAAAAACGCTCGATATTGATTCATATCTTTGCCTTGTGCCTCTAAGTCTTTATACCAACGAGGCTTATTACCGATACCATTCCAACGGCTAGAAGGTCGGTTTGGATTAAAGAACCAAGATGATATATGGTCTTTATCTTCTGCTGTAGCTACAGCATATTCTTTTTCGATATCTATGCCTTTGTCCAAAGCCTCTGTAATCCAGACAGGAGGACGACCTACACAGTTCCACGGTTTATTATGTGGGTTTTTACGGTCAATATATACTTTCTTGCTTCTACCTTTATCTGTGTAGACAGCATCAGAAGTTATAAGTAATTCAGTCAAAGCATCAAATGGAATTTTGTGACTGTTAACAAGTCTTAATATTTCAAGTTGTGCATTTTCACGATCTTCATTTTTACGGCCGTCAAGAATATCATTAGCAATAATCATAAGTCGCTGGATTTGGTCAGCGTCTAAATTAAGCTTTTTAAGATGAGTCGAGCTTGGGCTTTTAGAGGCAAATAATTTATCAATTTGACTCTTGGTTGAACCTTTGTTTTCAATTTCTACAAGTGCTGGCACATGCTTGCTTTTTGCAGTTGTACTAACTGTGGTTTTCATACTGGACCTCAATGTCTATTCGCATTAAATCAAACGATTATTAAACACTCAAATAGTTCGAATTACACGAAATGCAATTTGGCGTTTCGATATTTGAGCATTTAAAATAACACACAAATTTCATTGATATGTTTAATTAAGTAATAATAATCCGATGGGGGATTTCAAATCAATCATTTGTAATGACTTCTTGAATCATTTTATCAATTAAACTAAATTTTTCTTAAACAAAACTGAATCGTTGTAATTAAAAATGATACTTTTTCGAGAATTGTTGAGCTATTAGCTCAACAAGTGCATTAAATTTAGTATATATAAAACATGAACTTAATTTTGAACCACCCCGATAACTGCACACAACTATTATTGTGTGCATCTATTCTTGGCTATTATGTTTTACAAGTATTACCTTATTGTCATATATTAACAATTTGAGACAGTAAATAAGAAATGTTTGTCAGCACTCATTAAGTTTTATTATTTATCAATCTTTTTTCATATACAGACAGGTTCGTCTAGTTAATATTTTTTTATCATTAATTAAAAACAATGTTCTATATGTTTAATTAATGTTTATTTGAAATTTAACGAAAAGCGTCACACTTCCACACATTGTTTGTGATGGTGATCTTAATAGCTTGCTAAAAAAAGCCTGATTTAGTATCAGGCTTTTTCTTAAAATTTATTGTCAAATTTATTAACTCTATTCCTCAGTATTTCATTAAATTTTTCATTTTCTTCAACTTGATGATCTTGTGTGTCCTGTAGATAGATCATCGTTGTATTTATAGACTTATGCCCCAAATGATGCTGTGTTGATGCTAAATCAATACCGATGTTCAATCTATGAATAGCACTCGTATGCCTAAATGTATGTGGTGTGGTTTTCAGTAACTCTTGTGCAATAAAATAATCTTCACAATCTGCAGCTGCTAATTTTAAGCTTTCCGTTATTACAAAATTTACACCTCTTAAAGATATACTGTTAGTCATCTTTGATATGCCTGATTTATTTCTATTCAGGGCTGGTATCAATGGAATATTTTCTTCATTTCTTGATGGTACTTCCTTTAGCCCAATCGCTTGCCTATAAAACTTCAATTCATTCATCAATTCTTCGCTGGCAATGATTTCGTGATTCTTATTCCCTTTTGTATGAACATGTATACACCAGACACGATGCTTGCCCTTGTCTGAAACCTTAAATGCGTTCATTGATAAACCAATAACAGACGATCTACGGATAGCTGTATGGTATAGAAGATTCATTAACCACCGATCTCGAACAGCCTTACTTCTATTCTCTTGATTGCTTCTAATCGATTCATGTTTAAGCCAAGCACTTAGATAGTCCCAAGCATCAAAAGAAAGTGACTTCCCTGATATATGATATTGTTCCTCTACTTTAATTTTTATAGATAGATTAACTGGATTAGACCTGATGACTTCTGAATTTACTAAAAAATTATAGAAGTTCTTAAGGATGCCTTGTGCGTACTCTACAGATTTGGTTGATAATGGCTTTAGTAAAATTTGTGTTTTAAGCTGCACTCCTGCTTCATCATTTTTCAACCATTCTGCAGGAGGATTTTTCAATATTCCTAGATAGTTGTTTACATCTAAGGCTTTAAGTTCTGTGTAGTGAATGCCGATAGAGTCGCAATACAAGCAAATTCGTTTTACCTCTTTTAAGTAGTTATAAAAGGTATATTTTGAGTTACTTGCTGCGTGTTGGAGCCATGCCTTGATGATATCAAGATCATTGTTTGCTCCAAGTGGATTGTCAGATGTGAGGTAACTGTCGAAATTAGCTGAAATCAACTCATTCTTTCTAACAGTCATATTATGCGCTCATTAACTAAAAAAATATTTAATTAATATTAGAGCAAAATCAAAGAATATAAAAGTGATAATGTTTGTTAAAAAAACATAATAAAATAAAATAAATAAAAACTTATTGAACGACATGTAAACGTTTAAATTGTTTATAATGTATTTAGATAATAAGTTACTGGTTGTTGGATGATCACATACCTAATTATATCAATGGTTTCACTGACTTTATTGCTATATATCACGCTATCAAAAAAGTCAAAATCTGAAAAAACAATTGAGCCGATTGATACATCTGATTTAGATGATTTTGAAGATGAAAGCATTCAAACTACCGATCTTCTTATGAAATATGAGCAAGATTATTATTATCGAATTCAGAATATGTTACCCGACAATGTATTAATGCATTGCCAAGTAAGTTTTAGTGCTTTTTTAACGAGTAAAACTGTAAAAATAAGAAATTCTTTCAATCGCGCCCACTGCGATGTGTTGTTAACAACGCTTGATTTTAAGGTCTTATTGATCATTGAGATTGATGGAAGTTCTCACCGCAGCCACCGTGTACAGGCTAGAGATAGAAAACGCGACAATATCACCCAGTCAGCAGGAATCCCAACTATAAGGATTGATGATAGTTTCTCTGACCGCAGCATAAAGCGACTTATTGAAAAAGAGATCAATCAGAAATATAGTGAATTAAATAAAATAGCTTAAAAAAATGGAGCCAATTAAATGCTCCATTTCGAATTATCAAAAACGCATCAGTAGTGAAACACCATAGCTACTTAGGTCTTCCAATTTATTATATTTCGCTTCAATATTTACACGTTCATTTATTCTGTAACCAATGCCGGCCCCAAAGATAGGCTTTATTTCGGTTTTATCTTGGCTTGTAGACGTCTCAGACCTTCCATCAATATAAGTAATTGTTCTAAATGCTTCATATTGTGATTGCTGGACACCAACACTCCCTATGCCATATACATCACCAACTAGAACATAACGAACATTTAATTTGGCGCCAAAATTTTTAAATTCATATTGGTCAGATTCACCATAGAAAGCTTCTATGCCTACATAATCATTTAGTGCATAACCCAATGTTAAGCCGTATGTCTCTTGTGAAGCATCTTTTACACTGTATCCTTTTTTACCCTCAACATCGCCTTCTACATGGTAAATGTCAACGCCACCATAAAAGTTTGATGCATTTGCTGCAGTGCTTAAAAGTAGTGTCGCACTACAAAATGAGAGTGCTAGATTTGTGAACTTCATAGTTGTCCCTTAATGACTTGAATAGATAGCTGTGATTTTTTCAGCTTCAATAAAACGTGCGGCCTGAGCCACTTCATTTAAGATTTTTTTTGCGGAACTCTTATTTTCCAATAAAGAATTTGGAATCTGATTTACATGCATTGGATATATCTTTAAAAATGCTATAGTCCGATCTAACGTTTTTTCCCGTTCAGGGAAAACCACATAATTAGCAATATTCAATTCAAATAATTCTTCAAATTCTGATTCAGCTTTGCTTTCAACCAAAAGCAATTCATCAACAGCGAAATTCATACTCTTTAATTTCTCAAAATCAAAAGATACGCTGTCAACTTTAGCAATGCTGTATTGGGTACGATATTCCATTAGATATGTATGGGCATCAGGATTATTAATAAGGATTCCTGTAAAGAAGAAGAATGGTAATGCTTCAACCCATTTTTGCTCGATGGCAGTTAGGAAAATTTGGAGTAGACGATCTCCCCCAATTGAATTAATTGTTTCAATCGGCGCTTGTGAGAATGCTTTTCGATTGATCTCATAAGCAATTGAGATTTTATTAAAATCCCAAGCCAATGGTGTTAATTTAGGATAAACATTTCTTTGAATAACTGCTTCATACATTTGGCTCGATATCCCTGCAGGCTCCAAGTAGTGAACCCATTTAGGACGTTGTTCAAGCATTTTTATAAGAGCTGTAGACTTATTCGGTGAAAATATAATGCTTGGGTCTACACTTTTAAAAGTGTCTTCTGGTGTAAACGTATCTCCGCTATCCAGCAAACCTATAAAAGTATCAAGATTTAAGTCGGTGAGAAGTGTATCTACAACATAGTTAATACTTTCTTTTGGGAAGTCTCTAAATTGCTCTGAGTACAATTCACTTTTGATAAAATTCGATGGGATAATGTCTAGTAAAAATGCATTTTTATTCTTTTTAGCAATTTCCATTAAACCATCATCAAACAATTCGATAGGCACATATCGTAATGCCCTCCAGTTTCTAATTATTGCTGACTCACAAATATAGTAATAAGCTAAACTTTCTTGTACATACTCCAACATTAGAGGTTCACGCGCTAATACTTCTTTCACAATATCAATATTCTGAAATGAATTATCTAAGAATGCAAAAAGTCGATAATCACGGCCTACTGCATAATGATACATTTCCTTCGTTACGCTACCATTTGGAAATGTCAAAATACTATTAATATTCTCACTTAATAGTTTCCAGAGTTCAGCTTCCGAAAAATATTCTACGGGTAGAGAAGTGACATAAAGCGGTAGTTTTTGAATTGTCTTTAAGAAATCTTGAGAGCGCAAAAACTGTATTGATATACTACTATCTTGCTGATTGTAGTATTGATTTTCTGTGTAGTCTTGATCTAAATTTGTCAAAAAAGGGACAGGAATACTATTGATTTTACATAGTCCTTTATCCATTAAAGATTTATAAAATTCTTTTTTTAAAGTTCCGGACATGACTTACTCAAATGATAGGTAAATAATTAATATCATTATAGTATCAAATTAATAAAAACAATAAACAAATATTATAAAATTTTAATAATAAAAAACCCTTCGCAAAGGGTTTTTTATTATTAATTTTAAATTATCTTCTACCAATTATGTCATTCATTTCTTTTCGTACGCTCTGATTCGCTATTCGAACTTGTTCTGCATTGTTGTTAGCAGTAGCTTGCGGTGGTGTTACCGGAACACTATTCTTTGGTGGCTCCATCGGTGGTGAAATCTGAACACTTTGAGGCGCTAATTTTGGTTCTGGTTCAACAGCTTGATGCTTCATAGGTTGTGGTGACAGTTTTGCACTTTGACTGATCTTGCTCTGAACATCATTACTCATTTGATTAATACTGGCCGTGTTAGGTGCTTCTACATTATGGCTTTTAAAACTTTCATCACTCTTTTGGAATTGTTGAGCTGCTGCTGGATTTAATAGTGCAATTGGAACGTTACGATCTTTTGCTTCATCCGAGTTGCTTAATGCTCTAAACATACTCATTGTTCTATCTGCTTCTTTATCAGAGTCTCTTAAACTCGATGTTGAATAATCTCCATTATTGATCTTTTGCCACATGTTTGCTGAATCTGGACTTGCATTAATAGCATCGGTCATTTTTTGCTGACCACCATTACTGTTAAGCGTACCCACAATTTCTGACGCATTACCAGCAACCGCAAGGTCCATACTTGCTGTGCTTTTAGCAACTTGATCGTAAGCAGCTAAAGAACTTTTTGCTTTCTGTTGAAGTAAGCTAATGTCAGCATTTTGTGATGCAGCATCATTGACTTCTTTACTATTGGCTGTTGCCCTAGCATTGCTAATCATCTGCGCTGTAGATTGATCATTACTCTTACCAATCGTAGTTGAATCAGTTGTTGCTTTTTGAGTGCCTGTTGCTGTTGAGGTGCTTGCGTTTGCTAAATCAGTTGTTCCAATCTGTGAGCTTGAATTTGTATTGTTGGCGTAAACACCTGTTCCTCCAATTCTTGCTCCAATATTAGCATCCAAGATAGGGTTTTTACCTTTATCGCCACCAGCTTTACTATTAAGATTATTTTTTGTGTCTGCTGATTTAGAAGGGCTAATTGAGCCATCTGCCCCAATACTTACCACTTTACCTTTAGTTTCTCCTTGACCAGTACTTTTATCTGCCTGAACTTTATATGACTCGCCAGTTGCGGCATTTGTTGATGTTATTGAACCATCATTAACACTTGAATTATTTGCTTGTGTATTTGCTTGTGTTGATGATTGTGAGTTTGCTACGGTATCCGTAGCTGTTGTTCCACGACTTGAGCTTGCGGTCATAGCACGTTGTAATGCATGATTATCTGCAGCAACTTGATTGGCTGCATTAGACATTGCTTGAGATCGACTTTGTGCGGCGCTGTAGGCTGATGAACTTGAACCCGTTAGATTAACCTTTCCTGCTTCCGAAACAACACCTTGTCCAGAAACATTGATAGCTGAACTTGTTGTTGATAATGGAGCTGATTTATGAATATCAGGTGTATTTACTTTAGCATCATAATTATTGCCATCTGCAGGATTCATTCTTGATGTCAGTTGATTCATACCAACCATCATGCCACTAAATAACATCATGCATAGAACAGGAATAGCTGCTAAAAATCCATTTGCTAGTGACAGTTTTTGGGACACTGCTGCATAAAACTGTGGTGCAGTGAAAAGAGTTAAATTGTTTATGCCATTAGTTACAATAATTTTATAATATTCATCTGCTAGAGTGTGTTGAATATAGAAATTAATTAAACATGCCATTGGAATCCACATATAAGCAGAAACCGTAAATGCCATATAATTTCCTAACATTTTAAATGAACCAGCACCCTGTACCATCACAATAATGACAATAATTGGGAAGAATAAAAATGAAATCATGATCAATAAATTTTGACCATTTTGCATTACTTTTAAGAAACCGGTTGCGCCTGCAGCATTCTTTTCTTCCCACTGATTTTGAGAAGATACCCAAGCAGTACATTTTGACATTGCATTCATGTCTGAGCTTGAAGAAGAACAGTAGCTTGCTGTTTGCATGTATGGGTTGAGTAGTGTTGCTGCAATGAAATTACGTGAGCTAGATTCTCCCATACCTACAACAGAACTTAATGCACCTACTACATCTTGATATTGATATCCATTTAAACCACCACGGCCATTTGGTGATGAACCAGATGCACTGCCATTGCTAATCATTTGACCGTTAATAGCAGATTGTAGGTTGTACTTCCCTACATCCCCAATGATACTGTATTCGATTGCCTGTGGACCGTTAGAACCATCCATGTAAGCATCCATCGCTTTTGTAAGGACTTCTCCAGCTTTTGCGCACGAAACCAAGTTGTTTACATTCGGGTTTGCTGTTGCAGGGTCTTGGACGATATATACAAGCCCATTTCCTTGAGCAGCAGCTTGCGCTAAATACTGAATAGGATTTTCTGATTTAGAATATGCTTCTGAATTAAATGCTGTGTTATTGATGATACAAGCGTTGTATACGTTTTTAGTGGTCTCTAATAAACTTGAAGAACCTACATAAGTAGAGGCAGACCTTAGCGCATTAATTAGTTTTAGTGGCGTCACGTAGCCATCTTCTGTAATTTTTGGCATGTTGTAGCTGCTATTTGAAACAACACTATAAGCTGTTTCAAAAATTCGAGTTAAAACTACACTAATACCACTTGCTACCGTTGCAGGAATTGCCAGTCCAATCGGTATATTGTCTACTCTTTTTACTGAATCTCGACCGTAAATATCCTGTAAAGCTATATCAACTTTTGGCCCTGTTAGAATCATGTATAGGATTAATGGCATTAATAATATTTTAATCTCCATTTGTTTTTTAAATGCAGCGTTATAAATCATTATCAATAACAGTACAGAAGCACCAAAAAACGCCCCAAACCCCAAACCCAAATACCCATTTCCACTAAACAGGTCTGAGTTGTTGAAGATCATGGCTATACCATTTAATGCAGCCATAAAGAGTGATGTATCACCCATGGTATATATTACAAAAGGGTCTGCCATTCCGATTAATCCTATTATCGTTTTTCTAACAATATTATTACTATTATAAATGTTAAAAAAACAAAATTACATTGATAAATACAAACATTAAGTAAACATTATAAAACATACATATTATTTATGTTTTATAAATTATTTGGAGCCACCACCGTTTACGCTTGGCAAGTTGTCTTCTGCCCGTTTTTTAGCGGCATCAATAATCTTGTCTGCCGTTTCGATGGTTGTCCGACCTGTTAATGCGTTATTTTGCTTAGTTAGTAATTCTGCTACTTTTTTCTCATCCCCAGCATCACTCGCTTCCTTAATCTGTTTATCAATAGGTGCTTCAAAGGCTAAGCCATTTTGCGGGGTTACTTTATTGAAAATGAGATTTCCATTTTCATCTGTTAATTTAGGTGCTCTACTACTTGTATCAATCTTGGCTGAATCATAAAAATTGGTAACTTCTTTTGCATTCTTGCCATGATCTAGCACGACCATACCATCAGTACTTACATGTTTAATTCCATCAAGTTTCTGATGCATTAAGCCTTTTGTTCTCGCCGTATCAGCTTGGCTTCCGTTGATAAGTTCTGCTGTTTTATTAGGGTCTGATAATCCCAATTTCTGCGATTCTTTTACAAGATGACTATTATCTATTTGTGTGAACTGCCCCATATCATCCTTAAGTTTTTGCTGTGTTGCTTCTACATTAGGTACTGTGAACATTTCACGGCTATTGGAGAAGTTATTACCTACTGCAACACCTGAAACGCTGGTAATCGCTTGAATTTTTGTATCAGCATCATTTCCAAGTGAAGCAGCATAATAAATTGCAATACTGTTCATTGTTTCTTGATCGTGATGACCACCTTTTCTCGCATTTTCTAATCCCATCTGTTTCAACGTTTCCCAATTTGAAACACGTTGTTGACCCATCTGATCTGTTCGGGCTAGACCCTCACGAACAGCATCACTTCTGTCTGACAATGGATTAAGCATACCGCTGATATCACGGTCAGAAACAGCGTTAGACATAACAGAAGATAGTGTTTCCGAACGTTCTTCATTAATCTTCTTGACTTGAGATACTAAACTTGATGCTTCCTGTTTTTCTGCAGTAGATAAAGTACCTGTGCGATCAGCCTGAATAATTTCATTCCATTGCTGTGCTTTCAAATCACTTGAGCTATTAGATGATGTTTTGTATTTCGCATTAGAACCTTGATACGCCGTGCCATTAGAATTTTTTTGATGTAAATTATCAATTTCAGACGTTGAACTTTTTTCTGTTGGTTTTTTCGTATCAGGACCAACATTTGATTCACCTATAGATACTTGCTTATTATTATTTGTACTTGCACCAAGCGAACCACCCGCAGAAACACCAGCACCTTTTTCATTTTTAGAGCCTTTATTTACAGTATATCGCGCCCCTGCGTCTGCGCTTAATTCGCCACTGTAAGTATCATTAATTGCTTTTTTCTCACCTACAGTTTCAGTTTTCTCTTTTAGCACTTTCCCCGTTTGACTGTCATGAGTATTGCTAGTAGAAATGGCGGTATCTTCCGTACTGCCAATTCTAGAAACTTCTTGGCTTCCAGTACTATTAGCTGAGTTATGACCTGTACGTTCACTCACAGTCATTTTTTCAGTATTTGAAGCTTTGTCAGCAAGTGATTGCAGTCGGGACATTGCAACTGATTCTTGATCATTTAACGATGTTGCTTTACTACTTGCGACATTCATTGCATGTGAAACTTTAGCATTCACATTGCCGACCCCCATCACCTCTGTTGGAGAAAAGCCTGTCTTACTGATTACTGCAGAACTACTACTTATAGATGCACTACTTTCCACACTTTTACTGTTGATCTTCGCGTCATAGCCTTGAGATGCTGGATTGATTGCATTTGATATAGCAGTCATGCCATACATCATTCCACCGAAGAACATAGTCGTAAGCACTGGAACAAGACCAAGCGCATTATTGGCAATTGTTAGTTTCTCAGTTAGAGCATCATAGAGTTGAGGTGCTTGAGTTAAAGTTAAACTTGCACTTGGGTCCATACTTTTTATTGCGAAAAGAGCTTCTTGGAATTCGAACTGTGCATAAAAATTAATTACTGTTGCAATCGGAATCCATAAGTAATTTGAAACCATAAAACCGATATAGCCACCGATCAGCTTCATACTTCCCATGCCTTGAATCATGAGTAAAAAAACCATGACTGGAAACAGCATAAATCCAACAAGAACTAAAATGTTTTGGCCATTTTTGATATTTTTTAAAAAGCTTGTGCCACTCATTGCACCTTTTTGCTTCCATTGTTCATTTGCTGTGACCCAACCGGTACATTGAGATAATGCAAATGTACTGTATTCTTCAACACATTTCCCAGCCGTCTTAACCATGGGATTAAGTAGGATGGAACTTATGAAATTGCGACTTTCATCTGATGATAAACTTGTTGCATGGCCAACCATAGCTACGATCTGATCAGGCGTATAGGCATTAACACCATTTACAGCATTCAATTTACCGTAAGTATTTGTTGCAGAAATTCGTTTAGCTAAACGTTCGCTAAATGAATTTTTTCTAAAAGGTTGATATATCAGTCCGTTAATATCTACTGTGCCATTCATATAGCTTTCTAATGAATTTTTTAATACGTCTGCAGTGGCTGAACATGTCTGTGTTTTAGGTACACTTTCACCGGCCTGATTCACGTAATAAGTAACCATACCATTTGCTTGCCTAGCTGCATTTAAAAGGTATGTCGTTGCATCTGCTGAGCGTTCATAAGCTTGAGGACTAAATGCTGAATTGTTGATTAAGCAAATTGAATAAAGTTCAGTTAATGCCTGTTGGAAAGAAGGATAAGCATTACTTACATTGTCGTATCGTATTTGATTCAAAACTTGTAATGGTGTTAAGAACCCGTGCTCAGTCATCTTAGGGATTTCGTACTGCCCACCGCTTACAGGAATGACTGTTAAGGAAAGCTCTACAACTTTGGTTAGAATTAAGGAGAAGCCACTTACAGCACTCGCTGGTAGTGCTAAGCCAATTGGAATGTTGTCTACAACTTTTGGTGCATCCACGTTGTAAATATCAACAATGACGATATCTGCTTTAGGTATTGTCAAAATCATGTAGATAAATAATGGCATTAACATACTGCGTATATCAATTTCACGATTCATGACAGACTTAAATAGCATTACACACAATAGAATCATCGCACCAAAGAAGGCACCAAAACTTAAGTTCATTCCATTAGTGCCACTTACAAGGTCACTACTACTAAACAGCATTGCAATGCCATTTAAAATGTCCCAGTACATTTGAGTGTCGCCTAGAGCATATATTTCAAAATCCATTACTGATTCCCTCCGGCATCATTCCACTTCTCTGTATTAACGTCTCTGTTGCCTGTTGGTTTTGTTGCAGAGTTCAGTTTTTCAAATGCTTCTTTATGCGCTTCGGTCGCTGTTTGGCTAATTGTTGGGTAAATTCGCTCTTGAGTACTTGGGCGGTCATAGTCTTTGCCCTTATGTGCTGCAGCAATAATTGAGTTAACGACAGCAATATTGTCATTTTGGAATTTCTCATTCTTTTCAAACTGAGACTGTTCTAGCTTGCGCCATTCCTCATTGCTAATTTCACCGCGAATACCAAGATGATGACTTGTATCATTCGGGTCTCTTGGCTTCATATTCGACTTGGCTTTTGATAAATCAATATAGTCTGGGTCTGCTTCTTTCACGTATAAGCGATCAATATTGTTGGCGCTGTTAATATCACCACGAACCATAGTGCTATGATCGGGGCCAACTTGTAGAAGCATAGGAATTGTTTTAGCTACGTGCTCATCAATTCTAGAGCGATCAGGTCTATCGTTAACTTTATCTAGTAGTTTCTGGCCATCCACGATCTTATAATCAATTTTTCCATCTTCGTCATGTATGACATCGACACCAAATTTTTCTCTGATTTTTTCCTTTGCATCTTCGCCGTACTTCGCTTTACTTTTTTCATAAATATTTTGAATTTCTTCTTTCGATAAAGTTTCAGGCTTTAATAGGTTTTCAGGCACCAAATTTTTAACTTTTTGTACTGGTTGTATAACAGTACTTCCAAGGTCTTTTTTATTTACATTTTTCATTGCTGCAACTATATTTTTTGGAACACTAACCCCTTGTTGTCCAGCCATTTTTCCTTGGTTCGTCAATGCTGAATCAATTTTTTTCGTAAAAGCTACAATATTTGCTTGGCCATTCACAGCGATGTCGCCGTATTTACTAACACTTCTTGCCCAGACGATATATTTATCGCCCACAATGTCGTGAATTTTCTGATCACTTAAGTTTTGATCATTTAAAGCTGCCCAAGCTACTTTGTAGTTTTTTGCACCATGTTCTAATTCGTGCTTAATGAACTGTGCCATAGCAACAAGAGACTGTTGATTCTCTTGATAACTTGCATTGCCATTCGGACTACCAGACTTAATAAGACCTCTCTCATCCATCCATTTATCTAATCTTTGTTTACGAATATCATTGAAGCTAATTATGCCGCCATTGGTGAGGTGGGTTTTTAGAGGGTCCTTATGCAAACCAAACATGCCAGAAACTTTCCAAGAGTTTTCACGACCTACTTGCACAGTCATAATTTTAGCCTGTCTAGGTGTAAATCCAGCTGATAAAAAGGCATTGTAGATACGGATACCATTTTGGGTCTGAGAATCGCCTATAAGTTTTAATTCCCCTGCAGAGTATCGATATTGATTTTCCATTGCAGAAGGTTGGTTGCTATTGAATGTCGTATCAGTAACAGGTTGGTTGGTATACGGGTCTAACGTATAGATACTGCTTCCATCGGGAGCTGTTACTTTTTTACCAAAAGCATTTTCAATAATGGCTTTTTGGGTCTGATATTCTTTTTCAATATCCTTCCAATTCTGCCAGTCGTAATCCTCTGCTTTTAAGCGTGTTTCACTTACCTTGATAAGATCAGTACCGGTTAATATTTTAAATGCTTCATTCGCACTATTTGCGCCCATATAATAAGCGCCAATATATGTAACCATGTGATCGTATTCGACAGGGTTCGACTGCTTAGCAATGCCTGTTCCTGTATTGATCAAAACAGATTCTGCCAATGCTTTAGCCTGAGTCCATTCTTCTCCGTACTTTTCCTGATTTGCTTTATTCAATGCACCTAAATCATTTCTAATGTCTTGATGTGCTGCAATACGATGCATTGTGTCATCTGCAGTCATGTTGTATGACATAGCAAATGAAACAGTTTTAGAAATTTGCTGACTTAAGCTATCAATCTCTTTGTTATTTTGAGAAATTTGATATGACAACGCTTCTGTATCGCTTTGAGTGAGTCTTTCTGTATTTGCAATTGAATTTTGAACTGACTTCTCTACAGTATTTCTTGTGCCGTTACTTAATTCACTATGTTTGTCATCTTTTTCAATAACATAAACGAACTTTGATGCAGATTTTTGATCAGCACTTGAGCCTTGGTATAGAACATTTGAAACAGACGCATTTTCAGCATGACCATTTTGTGAACTAATCGTAAATAATTCACTATGCTTTATTGATGCCCCTAACTCAATTTTTACTCTTTTTAAATCTAGTTTTAAATCCCCGCCTTTGATGGTTTTGCCTTCTGGTGCTGTTATTGATTGAGCATTTGCTCCATCTAGGCCAGTACTGCCATCAACATTTATTAAATCTTTCCCTGCAGGAATAAAGCCAATACCCATGCCAATTCTGGCTGAAACAGCTGCTGCATCACGGCCAGTTAAGTTAATGATTTTCCCCGATGAATCTACTTCTCCATAGGCCGTCAAGACCCCATTTTTACCAAATGTTGAAGAATCAACACTACCCTTTGAAATCGTAAATCCGTTACCTTGGCCAATTAATGTTTTATCTTTAACTTCATTTAAATTTGTTTCTATTTTGTGGTTGTAAGAGCCTGTTAGTCCTTGTGAGTGAGTTTGCTGTAACTGCATACTCAATGCTTTATTTTTCGCTTGAAGTAATGAACGTTGAGCACTTAACTCAGTCGTCTGGCTTATTGTGGATGCCATCTGACTCGTCATGCTTGAATCAAAAGCTTTACCACCACCAACATCAGTCATACCACCCAAACCATGAGACGTTAGTGAGTTTTGTCGAGTTGCTAATGCAGATGGGCTGACAATTGCTGGTGCTGCTAACGTAGAGTCAGCATATTTACTATTTCCTTGATTCCATCTGTTTTGTAAAGCCATGACTCCCATCGTCATTCCACCAAAGAACATCATGCAGAAAACAGGTACGGATGCCATTAGTCCATTTGCTAGTGCTAATGAATTGGAAATGGCTTCGTAGAAAGCGGGATAATCGGTAATAGTAAATAGATCACCAGTTTCTGAACCAGTAAATGTATAAATCGCATTTTTTAATTTATTATGGGCAACAAAATTTACAATTGATGCCATTGGAACCCAAAGATATACGGATGCTATATAGGTCAAATAACCCGTCACGATCTTCATGGATTTTGTACCCATAAACATAATGAGCATTACAACCATTGGGAACATTAGTAAGGCAATAATGATCAATAAGTTTTGACCATTTTGCATTACTTTTAAGAATCCAGTCGCCCCTGCAGCATTATCTTCTGCCATTTGTTCATTTGCTTGCACCCACTCAGTACAACGAGATGCAATTTCATTCTGCCCCTCTAATCCATCTTTTGATGCACAGTAAGCCGCCGTCTGTAATGGTTGATTAAAGAGTGCATTCATCATAAACATACGACCATCTTCAACAGATAAGTTGGTCAGTTTTGAGAAGTCGGCAATAAAGGTTTCAGCTGTTACACCGTAAGGCTTACTTCCTGATGAATCTGTTTGTAAAAATGACTCATTAATGACAGATGCAAAATTGTGGTTCAGTGTGTCAATACCACCTGAGCCATCACCGTACAAGAAGCTTTCAAATGCTGTACTAATTCGTGTAGCAGAGTCTTTACAACTCATAAGATTGCTTGTGCCATCTACACCGATAACATTGACAACACCTGATGATTTTGTAGTTAGAAAATTAATAAAATAACGATAACTATCTGGGGAGTTTAAATATTCTTCACTGTTAAATTGCTTATTCCCTTTAACACATGAGCTATAAACATCTCGGACCATGCCTGAGAGATAAGGTGTTTGAGTATTGATGTTAATGTATCGAATTGCATTTAATGTCTTTAGTGGTGTAACAAAGCCATCTGTAAGCATTCTTGGACTATTTGGTGAGCTGTAGCTTTGCTCAAATGCAGATGTGAAGACGTAAGCTGCACCACTGGCAATTGTTAAAGGAAATGCTAAACCAATAGGAATTCCTGAGACACGTTGTGGATTATCCACATTATAGACATCTGCTATCTCGATGGTTACTTTCGGCCCAGTTAAAACTAAATACGCAAATAGCGGAGCTATAAGTGTTTTAATTTCCATACGTTGATTAAAGGCTGCCTGATAGATCATGATACACATCAGTATCAAAGCCCCAAAGAAAGCGCCGTACCCTAGCCCTAGTGCCGCATTAGAACTAAAAAACGGGTCTTGGAAAACCAAAGCAACACCTTCAATCATTGTCCTGAAAGTCGTTGTTTCTCCAAGTGTATAGACTGTAAATGCCGAATTAGCCATGCCTTTTTCTTATCAATACTTAAACGTTTATATAATATATAGGTGTAATCAATTTATAAACATTTAAATACATATAACTTAAATGATTGGGTAATGTTTATTTAATATTTTTAAATTTAGTTTTTATTATTAGTTTTTTAGATGCTATTAAAAACAAAAAACCCTGATAAAAATCAAGGTTTTATTTTATTGAGAATAGAATTAAGTGTTGTGATTGAAAGAATTGAATTGATCAAATTGATCTGAACCAAAATTAGTAAAACTATCCTGAGTGTCATTATCAAACATAGAATAATCACCATTAAAAAACGCAAATGGGTCGCCAGTTGTCAGCAAGCTCAATTCCATAATCTTTTCTTCACCTGTAGGTGAACCCATAAAGCTCAAGGGAGAAAACATCATTAAACTATAGTCTGCAGACGGCTGCATACTAGATAATTGCTGAGTGGTATTTCGTGTCTTGTATTTTTTCTTAGAATTTACAGCCAATCGATTAGACATTGTAGAGATACGTTTATTACGTTTTTCTCTTGTACGCTGCATTAAGCGATTTTGTAATTGTTCTTGATTAACGCCGTGTGTCAGACGGAAATAGTCGTCTTCGCTGTAACCAAGCTCAGTAAACTGCTCTACGGTCGGGAGAGAGCCATCTTTATTGCGAAATAGACCATTTTTAGATACAAAAAGACCTTTCAACTTTGCAGCATCTTTGCTGAATTGATTGTCTTGGCCCGAAAAAAGGTTCGATAAAAAGCCCATAGTTTATACCTCGTCAGTATCTATTCATTTTAAAATTACTCCATTGTTGATATGCTTTTTGATAATATCATTATAAAAATCATTATAGTTATTATTAATGTTAAATATTATTAACAATATGGAATTAGATAATAAAAAGGACCCTAGAATAAAGGGTCCTTTTTATTTGCTCTAGATGTAAGTGATGAAAGTAGACAGTGCTAAAAGTATTTAACGTTACTTAATCGTTTTTAACACTCCGAAATTAAATTTCTTTAATTTCTGATTTTTTGAGAATTCCAGATGCTTTGTCTATATACCAATTCATAGGTTTGGTATCTGCCTTAATCGCTTCACCATCAACAACCGGTGTAAATGGATGGACGATGGTTTCACCTTTCAGTAGTTTCTTAAGTTGAGCATCCGAAAATGCCACTTGTTTCTTAAGACCTTTCACTATATACATCTGACATGTTTTACAAGAATACTTAAAATCACTTTTTACATAAGTGCCAGTACAGTTTTGCTTAATGCATTTGATTTTAGTCTGTTCCTCATTGTTTACCTTCTCTACGCCTTCATAATCTAAAACAACCTTTTTCTCTGCATGGAGGATTTTTAATTTTGCATTGAAGGTTGTCTTCTTATCCATACTTACAAAGCCATTAATTTGATCTGTATGGCCTGTTTCGATCAACTGCGCTATTGTTTCGTCACTTAAGCGCTTTCCATTTCGATTTGCCCAAACCATAAGCTTACAGTCGTTATTTTGACATTCAACGCCGTTCAATGATTTTGTCATTTCAGAATTACAAATCGGGCAGTTATGTTGGTATTTCTCTTTAGGGATGAAGAATCGGATGGCATTTTCATTCTTCTCATTTTTGAAAAGCTCAAGGTGAGCTGTAAAGTGCTTCGCCTTCCCTTTATCATTTGCCGAGCCTTTAACAAACCCATCAATAGCGCCTGTTTTTCCATGAGTAATCAAAGAAACCAAGTCACTATTGTCTAGTGTTTTTTGTGCTACTACTCGCTGTAGGCTAAATGTGCATGATTCACAGCGTACAAAACGTGGCTCAATAGTGATTTCTGATTGGCAAGATGGGCAAACTGCACCAGTCAGCTTTCTTACAGGAATATCATTATGAGCCTTCTGCAACTTTCTAATGAAATTAGTGACTAATGCGTGAGTTTCACGCATAAAATCAACAGATTTTTGAGGATTCTTAGTAATCTCACTCAATCCCATTTCAAGGTCTGCAGTGAATTCTGGAGTAATAAGTTGGTTAACTCCATTTTCTTCCAAGAACTCAATAACGCTCATGCCGTATTCTGTAGGGAAAATTTCTTTAGATTTACCACGTTCTTCCAATACTGCTTTCTTAGGCTTACCTGATGAATTTGATGTTGCATGAAGTTCATCAATAATCGTTGCCCTTGTTGCTGGAGTTCCAATGCCACAAGACTTGAGTGCTTCTTTTTGATCACCTTTCAATGTTCTTGAAATAGTTTTCATCGCATTAAGTAACGTACCATTTTTATAGCGTATTGGTGGAGTTGTCTTCTTAGCCAAGCCTTTAATACTTTCAGTTTCTATATCTGAATGCCCATTTACAGTCGGTAAAATACTGTCAGTTTTCTTTGTATCTTTTTTCTCAGCAGACTTGTCTTTATCCTGAATAACCTTCCAACCTACTGTGATAATTTCCTCACCTACAGATCGGAAAGCATGGTCGCCAATAAAGGTGAATCTTTCTGTTTCATTGTATTCTTGCGGCGGTAAGAATGCTTCTTTGAATCTGCGAACAATAAGGTGATAAATTTTCTTTGCGTTTTGGTCATTTTCTAGATTAGGAATAACCCCAGTCGGAATAATCGCAAAGTGATCAGAAACTTTAGAGCTATCAAAAATGTGTTTACCAACATCTTTTACTCGCGCCTTTGCTTCTTCTGCAAATTCACAAATCGCCGTGTTATGTTTTGCTGCAGCAAGTTTATCGAAAGTTACTAAACATTCAGCTGGATAGTCCGATGGCAGATGTGTTGACTCAGTACGTGGATAAGTCACCGCTTGATGCGTCATATAAAGCTCTTGAATAATATCAAGCGTTTGTTTACTACTTAGCTTAAATAAACTGTTCGCCAGAACTTGAATACCGGCTAAATCAAATAAGTGTGGTGCATTACGTTTTCTTAAATTTTTATTTTCAATAATCTTAGATGCCGGCTTCCATGAAGAACCATCTCTACAATCAGCCAGTACTTTCTTAACAGCATCTTCGTCTTTAAAACGGTAGATACTATCCGACTGTTCATCTTTACTGCTTTCTGCTTTTTCAGCATCCTCAGTCTCAGAATTATCAACCTTCTTCGTGTTTTTACGCTTAATAAGTTCTTCGTAATTCACCCATTTTCCAGCAAAGTCTTGGTTGGCTGTTTTAGCCTTGAAATTTGCTTCGATTTCCCAGAACTTTTCAGGAACAAAGCTTTGAATCTCTCGTTCAAGTCGAACAACCATTGCTGTAACGGCGGTTTTTACACGACCAATTTCTGTAACTTGTGAAATATTAGTCTTTTTGGTTAGTACGGCTGTAGCTGCAATAGAACCATTAAGCCCAATACACCAGTCCATTTCAGAACGACAAAATGCAGCTCGATTTAAGCCTTCGTATTTATTAGCATCACAAATCTGATCATAGGCCGTTAATAAACCTTGCTTTGTCATGCTATTAATCCACATGCGCTTAAGCGGTTTACTTGTTCCTGTTTTTAAATAAATAAGCCGGCCAATGAATTCACCTTCGCGTCCAGCATCACATGCATTAACGACTTCGGTAACATTTGGATGCTCAACCAACTTTTTAATATTCTCAAATTGCTCTTTATAACCGTCAATGCTAATAACTTGTAATTCCCACTCATCACCAGTCGGCAAGATTGGTAACTTCATAATGTCATTATGGGTTTTATGATGCATCTCAATTAAATGGCCAAATGCCCAAGTGATGATGCAGTCCTTTTTATTGCTTAAAAACTTTCTTGATTCAGACATGGTGAAACCACCTTTTGCCTGAGCAATCGCTTTTGCTACTGACGGTTTCTCTGCAAGGATTACTCTCATTTTAACCTCATAATAATCTTAATAATTGTCTTTAAGATTTGGACTGATGCCTTTATCGGTATAGCTACCGCTATAGAGTCTAAGCACTTGATTTTCAGAACCTTTAATCCAATAACCAAATTCACGGCCGAACCAATCAAAATTGATAGGTTCGCCAATAAAAATACTTTTTTTAATAGCACGGTCATTAAAATAAAAATGCTCATTACGCTTAAGCGATGTTTTGCTTAAGTTGTGATGAATTAAGTAATCGTAAAAACAAGGAATATCGTGTATTTCCCTGTTGTGCTTTAGGTGTGCTGGAAAGTGCGTAATTTTGAACATTCGTGTATTGCTATATGAATGGTTTGTATCTAGATACCAATTTCCTGTGACTAGATCACCACTCTTTAAATAGGGAGCTAAAGCAAAAAAACCTTGCCTGATATTTGGGCTGCAAAGCTCACTGTTGAAAATAATCATCGGCATAAATGTGAAGCTTTTTTTATTTTTATGCAGTACACCAAATGAGTAATTACTCTCGATATCTTCGAAGTAAATTTTTATAGTTGCTGGATATATTTTAGTGACCTTGTTATCAATTTGATCACGGCATCTGTCCCGATTATCGAAATTAATTAAAGCTCTTTTAACTTTAGGCACAGCAAAAAACTGCTTGGTGTCATTAAGCATGTACAGTGCAACACGGCGAATCTGTCCATATTGTTCATAAATTTTGTTTACTACTTCCTTGTAGTCAGAATTTTCACTGATTTGTTCAGAAAAATACGGAAAAGTTACTACTAAATTTTCGTCAACATATAGCCCATAGCAACAACTGATATAGATCGCTTTTGATAGGTCCACCCCCGAATCATCAATCGTTATCTTATGGGTCAATAAATCCATTTTATAATCTTGATATTTAGTGCTCATAATATATTAGAAAAATAGATATTAGATTAATGTTTATTATAATGAAAAATAAATGATTTTAAAACAAAACATAATCAATTAATAAAAAAGACCGAACAATTGTCGGTCTTTTTAATAAAACATTTTTAATTAATCATTTGGGCTATTGCTTCGACATTGATAATTTTTTATATCATGCCAGTAGTCAACGAACCGGTCTAAGCCGAAAGAAGTCTTAATTGGTACTTTAGTTACAGTAATACGTGTCAGAACATCGATACATTGATGATATTCCTTTGCTCCAGTATCTTCATCTTCATAGTGTTTTTTAGGATACGTTTTAGTAACCGTAGTACTTACGAATACTCGCCCTTTATCACTATGGGTAAATGCAATGATCTCTTTGGCTTTGGGGCCTACAAGTTCGGCATGTAAGCTATCCTTAAAGAAATACTGCATTCGACTTAAATCAGCCACCTCAGTAATCGTACGGCTCAATACTGGAACTACTGCATCACCTTCATGTACTAGACCGCTACTTTTGGCTTTTTGCTTACCTAAGTCTTTAATCCATTCTCTTAATGTTGGATTAAACAATTCATTTAAATATTGTTGATCACCACCAGCTTGATTCATTTGACGACCGACATCAGGTGGAGCGTCTTTAAGCATTTTTTCAAGTGTTATGCCTTTACGGGCATCGGAAACCTCAACCTTGGATTCAGCTGTATGGCCACTTGATATCATAAGTGCTGATAATAGTGCTGATAATCCGATAAGTTTTTTCATTTCATCATCGCCTTAATTGTAATGATTGATGACAGCTTGTTTCGCTTTATCAACTTCAACTTGATTCACTGGTTGTTTTTCTGCAGTTTGTTTTGCTGTAGGTGTATTCCGTTCAGTTTCATCTGCAACTATACGACCTTCGCTCTGTGCTGTTGCCTTACCGTCTGTTGGCTGGTTGAACACTGAGTATGGGTCATCTGATGTAAGAACTTTATTTAGAACATCACCATTATTTAGTTCTGCAGCATTTTGCCAAGTTGCTTGAGTTCTATTGGTGTTTCTGTCAGTCCAATAATCTTCATTTTTGGCTACGTTTAGATTTGCTTTTGCACTTACTTCATTTACGAATTCTGTTAAGTCCATTTTGGAGATATCAATACTATTGAATTGCTCCATGGTGAACCCTTCACATCGTGGATTTTCTGCAGAACCCCAAGTCATTGTTCCAAGTTGACTACGACCCTGAACATTAATGATTTTTGCTAATGTCGAGTTAAAGCAACAAAATACTTTTTTCTTAGTTCGACATAGTTTAATAAAACCGACTTTAACTTTTTTTGAACAGTAGGTTCCTACTTCCTGACATAGATTTGCACCACGGCGTAAAGCTAATGATTTTTCACCCTCTGACATTTCATTTTTACAAGTAAAAAATGAAGTTAAAAAACCAATTGCTTGCTGGGCAGCAAATGAGGAAGGTGAGAATAAGAGTGTTGCACCACTCGAAGAAGATGATGAACTCGCATTCGATTTATTGGGTACAGAGCCTGCAGGGGCATCTGGTTGTACTTCTTCTTCTTCGCTGTCATCGGTATTGTCTTGGCAATCAGCAAACTTATTTCCATCCGGTCGAGCACACATGATAGATAAGGCACTTTGGCACATATCAGCTGTCATCCCATCTGTACAAATTCTCGCATTGTAATCTGGAAGCGGGTCCTCAGTCGGTGGCGTGGTTGCAGCATAAGCTGAACCGCAGAAAGCAGTAGACAATGAAAACAATCCAACGGCTAAAGCCAATTTGCTTTTTTTAAGTAGTGTACTCATTTATTTCACCTTAATCGTTTGGAGTGCCGGCATCGGATACATTGCTATAATTCGTAAAGCTTTGCTGGTCGCCTGTTGCGGTTCCAGATTCAGAATAGCCATACCCCATAACTGTAATCGTGCTTGCACCGCCCATAGACATACCTTCTTGGCCAGCTTTGGTATCATTCATGGCTTCCATACCCTGCAACATGAAGTTTGCTTCATTTGGTTTATATAGAGCGTCATAGGTATATGGATTAGAGCCTGATTGGATATAGTCATTTTGATAAGATGTATTCGGGTTGTCGTATTTTTTCTCTACATTTTCATATACGTTGTTAAACGTATTAGCATTCGTTGGAGTTACTTGTTGCCCTTTTGAATCTGTAGCTACAGGTGATTTAACATCACAACATGCAGCCATCAATCCAAAACCGCGTTTAGAACGGCAAGAGCTTGGAATCCCACTAAATAAGCGCATATTCGATGGGTCATAATAAGTACCCGCTTGGCGACCCAATTCAAGAAGCGCTAAAACAAATGGCATATCCTGATCTGGCTCATCCCGTTCTGTTGACTTGATATAGCAGTCATCACCAACACATGTCTGTACTGGTTTGCAGAGGTAGGCTCTACGTGCGTTATCAGCTTCATACTGAGCACGTTCATCTGCAGTCATTGAGTTAACGTCAATCGGCTTTGTGCAACGGGTTTTGGTCTCAAACAGAGTACAACCAGTTAAAGTTTGGCCATTAACAGTGAATTCTTTTTCATCAATGCATTGCTTAGATACAATTTCACAAGACCCTCCCATTACTGGGGCTACTTCACATGTTTTCGGGTCATCTCTAAAATCGAAACAAGTTCTTTTAGTTTCCCAGTTCCAACAATCACGGTCTACGCTAACACCACTATGTTGTTGAGTTGCACCACCTTGTGTGCATACAAGGCTTTCAACGCATCGTTGGCTATCGGGTAGTTTAGGAATATAAGGTCGTGGTAAGGGAGTTGCTTCACATCCACCTTCTGAAAACTCAAATGCTGCTTCTGCACGAGCATTTTTAGGTTTATCGTTAATTAAACGAACTTCTAAAATATTTTTACCTTTTACGAAATAGTTTTTAAGCTCTGTATTTGCATCATATCCATCTATACCTCCACCAACTCTTGAAAATACAGTATTCCCGTTAATCGTAATATAAAGATTGTCATCATAACGTACTCGCCGAGCAGCCATGCGTGTGAATTTAGGGTCGATAATATCGAATTCTAAAATCCATCTCACATCTGAAAAGTTCTCCTGAGCTGCCCAAGCAAAAGAGAAAGTTGTATCTGTTCGCTGTAAGGTGAGTGGGCGATCTTGCCGAACAATTTTTAGAGTGTCTTTAATTGAAGTTGTGTAAGAACATTTGATACCATCACTTGCAAAAGCTTGTCCTACTCCAACAACCAGACTTGCACCAAGTAATGTGCGCATCAATGTTTTAGAAACGAAATCTATCATTATTGAAGCTCCACATTTTCTACAGTACAGGTTTTAACCCATGATTCTTTGCATAGACATGCTTCATAGCTTGTTGGGTCTATAGATAGATTGAATCCAACGCCTGCTGGCCCCCCCCAGTTATATAGCGTTATTTGAAATGTATTAATACCTAAGCGTATTTTGTCACTCAGGTCTAAATTTAAATTTTGTGTTGCTGAATTTCCTGTTGAGCCTTGCGCAATGAGATTGTTATTTAAATTAACTGCGATTTGATTGTCATAGAAAATGCTTGCAAGTCTCATTTTTACTTTATCTGGATTATTCACCATAAACGTAATGTAATAATTGCTCGTAGACCCACCACTACCGTCTTGCCATGTCTCTCTAAAACTTACTGATGAATTGGTAGATTTGAATGATGCCGCTGGTCTAGATCGCGCTTCCAATACAAAACTATCTTTTACAAGACCAGAAACACATTCGGGTAAATCCCGGTCGCCTTTCGCATTAGTTCCACAATCAACAGTTAGCTTTTGATTACATATCTGCTGACGGCCATAAGGTTTACTTTGGCATGTATTGCTTGAGTACTCTGCACGTTCAGGCGCTACACCACACGCGTATTGTTGAGCGTTCGCCGTGGATGCACTACCAGCGCTTGTATTAACATTAATGACTGAGTTATTTGCTGTGTAATTTTGCTTAGACCGTTCGCTTGTGCTTTTACGCAAAGGGTCTGATTTTGAGAAATCATAGGCACTAGCGCTATCATTTGATAATGATACTGTTCGTATAGATAGGCATTGAACGTCATTATATAAATAATAAGAATCGCTTGCTGGTGTTGTTCCAGCTGGTCTATTCGGATTAGGTGTTAAGCATTTATAACGTAATGCCTCCCCAGACTCATTTGATAATTTATTGGTGTTATACGTTGCTGTTTGGCTTGAGACGTCTGTGTTCTTGTAATCAACGCCCGTACCATTTACCCCATTAATGCCAAGGCCTTTTAATTCTTCACTGGTTTGGCCAGTGCTTGTTGCACCATAGGTTTGATTAAGGATATTGCTTTGTTTTTCGATATCACGGGTATTGGAATACTTGTAATTAGGGTCTGAATCCATGCTGTTAATACCCATGGATTTATCTGTTGCATTTGAATTCTGTATTGCCTCGCCTTTATTCAGCGTTCTTGCTTCCTCTGCAGCATTGGTCACTGAACTGTTTTTACCATAGCCAGAAGAAGTATTTGAATTGCAGTCAGTACCTTCGCCGTATCCATAACCACAGTTAATTACAGCTGCGATATCAACACCAATATCTTTCTTCGATATCGTATCGTCATAGTTATATTGCTTGATGTCTGTTCCTGCTTGAGCATTCAGACAAAGCGCAATACTTAATGCAAGCAAGCTTCTTCTTTTTAACATTTCAGGGAACCAGTTATATAATGATTAAATTTTAGATTAAAAAAATAAAAACTCAATTGTTTTTATATGGTTTATATATTGAATATTATAAATGATTTATAAAGGTTTATTTTCTATATAAGCTTGTTGTTTATTTTTATTCAAAAAAAAGCCCTAAGAAACATAATCTTAAGGCTTTTAAAATAGAGGTATTTAAAATGTTAGATACTTTTGATTCCAGAAGAAATATAAAAATCTGAAAGTGCCTTTTGAGAAACATCATTCAATTCAATTGGTAGCATTGAAGTTGCTGTATAGGGGTATAGATGAGCGATTAAAGCATTCGCATACTCAGATAGCGCTTCCTTTGGAATATATTCTATACATTCCTCACCCGACCTGATCACTATTTCTAAAATTTCATCGTCTATAAACTCAAGCGGTACGTGTTGAATTGCTTCTGGAGTCACCTCTATGGCTTTAAAGCAAATACTGTAATCAAAGTCTTCGCTATTTATATAGGTCAATAGATTGCCAACACCTTTCACTTTTTTTTCAGCAGGCATGTGACTGTTCCTTTTATAGATGTGACAGCAAATTTTCATTTGCATTCATTGCCTTTTTACGAGCAATAAAGATTCGAATAGCATCATTTAATTCTTCATCTGGAATTTGTTCATATAGTTCGGGTTTTTGTGAAAGTGCAATTTCCCATAACTCGCCCGATGTCTTTAGATGTGCTGGTGTACATATAGCGTTTAATGGATTGAGTTTGATCGCTTTGATCGCCATATCTTTATCAATAAGTACGATAGGTAAGAATCTAAAAATTTCAGGATTTTGTTCAAACATATATATGGCTAAACTTTTGCGCATAAATCTTGGTTCAAAACGTCCATTTCTTACTTTAAACATTTCAAGTTCTGAAAGGATTTTAAGCATCTTTTTGTTGTTATAGACATCTTCTGGGAAGTATTCCATAAGCTCTGGTCGTTGATGCAATGCAATTTCACAGATTTTAAAAGTTCTGTCCGGCATAGTCATAAAACGTAATATTTCAGGTGTGGTTTCAACCACTTCTTTAAGAACTTTACTATCACGCTGCACAATATCAATACGTGTCACGTATTCTGGTGATTGCTTGATTAAACGATTTACATAATAGCTATCTTGTAAGCTTGTTGGAATAAATTCATGAGCACTTGGGTCGTTATCAACAGCAGCATTACTGATTTCACTAGAAAGGATACGCTCAGGGACAAAGCGAACCGCCCGACCATTAGACTTTACCATCTCTAAACATTGGTGATGTTTTACTAAATGCGGTGGAATATAAGTAAGTGCTTCTTCATTATCCAGCAATAAACGAGTAATGAGGCTATCTGTGAGATAGATATCATCAACCAAATCATATACAGCAAAATCACTACTCAGTGCGATGAACAGAACTTCTTCTGTTTTAACATCGTCTGGTAAACTTGCAATAATACTCGGTTGAGACCGAACAATAATTATAGCTTCTTCTTCTGTTTCTACACTCTTAAAACCAGTGTTCAGTTTACTCATGGTTGATACCTTTAATCACGTTTAACGCATACGGTTACAGTGCCGGTTAATCCAAGCTTTTGACTTATTAGTAGCATCTTTGCAAGACTATTTTCTGAATTACCATTTAAATGATACGTTAAAGTTCTGGTGCTAAGTCCAGTCATTTTACTCAATTTGCGAAGACTGATATCTTTTTCAGTCATAACTCTTTGGATGTATTCAGATAATTCAATCTCAATTCCAACTAAAACTTTATCTGCTTCTTCTGAACCAAAATCTACAGACATATTAAAATCAGGGTCTAAATCATCATTGTGAGTTTCGTCTTGCATCTCCATCTCCACTTATTCTTTTGTGAAAGAATCGATAAACGTTTTTAAGCGTTCGCTTAATACAAGAACTTCACTATCATCTAATGAACTAATTTCTTTTTCCCAATTTAATAGCGCATTATTTAATGCTTGGATAATCACGCTTGAACGAACTCGTTCTGAACCAGTAGTAAAGCAAAGCAGCCAATCATAAATAGGCTTAGGAATACTGAAATTTGAGCGTTTAGAACCAACTTCACTCATGTAATTTGTTAGGTTTGGATAGAATAAAAACTCATTATCAATAAATGGGTCATAAATTTTTAAATAATATGTATGAGCGAAAAATTCAATATTTTGTTCAAAAAACGTATCTGCTTTCGTAAGATCGAAGTTAAAAGGCAATACACTTTCACTTAACACGCGGTTTTGAATATCCACCGCTTTTACAACATAGGTCTTTTTCTGCAAAGTACCGCTATCTTTCATTTCAAGAATCGAATGTTGGAATTTTCGCTTTAAGTCGATAATGA
Organism: Acinetobacter sp. TGL-Y2; assembly: GCF_001612555.1. Classification (NCBI taxonomy): domain Bacteria; kingdom Pseudomonadati; phylum Pseudomonadota; class Gammaproteobacteria; order Moraxellales; family Moraxellaceae; genus Acinetobacter; species Acinetobacter sp. TGL-Y2. The sequence continues at coordinate 292,795 of NZ_CP015111.1, forward strand.
ATTGATTAAGATTATCTATATCTGAGTATTCTTCCCCAGAAATTTCGATTAGCTCTTTGCCAGCAACAGACCAATCAATATTAGCAATTTTAAGTTTCTTAACTCTTTTAGCTGGTAAAGGTTTATGGCCTGTAAATAGGTCATTTTTAAGGATGTCGATTAGCTTGTATTTAGATGCTTCACCAGAATCTAATCCCTTGACCCAATTATCAATATTGAATTCGGTAACGATGGCAGCAGCTAATATAGAACCTTTACGTTCATTCAGTCGGGCAGAAAGAGCATCTACACTTTCAATGAGTGGAATTGGAACACTGACCGTCATAAACAGTTTTGTATTTGACTGTCTAGTAACCTCTGTGAATACCCGACTATTGAACCAATATGACTTTGCTTGCAGTCCTTTATGGGTGATGTACAGTTCTATTCCAGATTTATAGCAAAAATATGAAACGTAAAACTGATCATGGAAGTTTTCAATTCCATAATTAATTAATTTCACGACAGTACTTTTTTCTAATCCGTATGCAGCAAAAAAATGATTATGTTTTCGACTGTAAAAACGAATAACAGAATCTTCTGAATAACGGAACTTTAAATTGGTTAGTAACTTAGATGGGTAATATTGATCAGACATTCCTTAACATCCTATTGAAGCCTGTATTTTCAGTAATGCTAACATTTAAAAGGCTAGAAAGTCTATACGTTGTTGCGGTATATGGAAAATATAGAGGTATAGTTGTTTGAAAAAATAGATATACAAAACAGTTGGATATAAACAAATAAAACAATACTAATTCTTGGTCTAACTGTTGATATATTTTTTAAGATATCACATGAGTTTACTTTCCTTACTTATTTAAAGAACATCCGTTCTTTTATTCATACATATCTTGTTAATGGTGTTTATTAATCTAATTACATAGAAGTAAATTTTGAATTAATAATTGCTAAAACCTAAATAAAGCCATTTAATTGTAAAATTTAAAAAAATATAATAATCAAAGCTTTATGTATAACTCAAAACTGACAAAATTAACTAAAATGCTCGCACCCCTTAAGTTTAAATCAATATTTTGAAGGTTTGCTAACAAATAATCTCAAAGAACAGCATTTCTATCAAAATTACCGCCTCTCTAAAACTAGCCACACACAATATAAACTCAATCTTAATAATTAATGATTAGTTAATGATATCAATAAATTTAATTAATGTTTCATAAATATTAAATAAAATAAATATTATTTATTTGTTATTTTTTATTCTAAACATTACATTAATGTTTGTTTTATGTAATGATTGTTGGTGTAAAAAAGGGCTTCATATTTTGTACTCTTTAGCTAAGTAATTCTCGCAAACGACAAAATTCAAGATTTTCCGTTGTTCTCATTTTTATTGGTGTCACATGAACAAAGTTTTCAAAACATTTTTTAGTAAAAAATTAAATCGAATTGTTATCGCAAGTGAACGGTCTAAAGCCGTTGGAAAATCATCCAGTAAAACCAATACAGTGATTTTTACTGCTTTGCTTTTTCAAGCCCCTCTTGCACTTGCATATTCCAATGGAATTGAAACTGGAGTGAGTAACATAGCTATAGGTGAAAGTGCCTTAACCACTGGTAAATCCTCAATTGCATTAGGTACAGGTGCTATTGCAATCGGCAGTAATTTGAGCTTGGAACAACTTAATGAATTACTTAATCAGCAGAAATCGTTGGTATCAGATATAAATTCCATTCGGACAGATATTTCTTCCAAAGAAAGTTCTTACTCGGCGTTATTAGATACAGTTTACAAAGTAGAACGTAACTTAAATATCATTAAAGATTTAGATCAGAGTTTATCTTCCGAACAAAGTAAAACTAATGACCTTAGTAGTGCTTGGAATATTACAAATTTGGAATTAAAAGAAAAATCAAACGTTGTCTCTGAAAAACTCAAAATACTGAACAGTATAGACCTTTCTAAGATCACTCCTACATGGCAAGAAGATGGTGGCTTGGATGGACTAGCGAATCAATTAATGACCTCTGTTGAAAATGGCACAAATATCTCTTTCGGTTTAGATTTTTACAAAGACTACATCACCAAATATATTAATGTTGAAAAAAATATTAATTATGATGCCAACAGATATGATGCTGTTGCGGGGAATCCAATTGATGCTTACTATGGCGGTATAGTAGACAACGGATTTAACAGCAATGAAAAAGTTATTCGCTTTAACACACCCTTAAAATCTGTTGATATGCAGTTCTATATGACCATTGATGCCAATGCATATTATAGTGAGTCTGCATTTGATTTCATTGTTACAAAGCAAAATCAACATTTGCTAGATTTTCAGAATAATTTTGATAACAAAATTGAAAATTTAAAACAAAGTGATGAAATCTTAAGTAGCTTACTTACTGATGAGTATGTGACAAAATTAAAGACTGATATTCAAAACCAATTTGATACCAATGCCAGAACAATACGAAAACTCGAACTTGATAAAATTTTGAGAAATCAGTCTGAAACCGACCCTACCTTTGCTACTCTTTTTAAAGAGCGTCAAGATCTAATTACTCAAGGTGTAGGCTCCACAACACTTAATAAAATTACTAAAGATTACAGTGACCTTCTTATAAGTTATAAAAATGACCGCTTAACATCAATTCAGCAAGAAAATGCTTTGAACGTAAATAAAATCAAAGATGCTCTAAACTCAGAATTATCTGATGTCAAAAGTCGCATGGATTCCATTGACTTAAAATTAAAAAATAATAAAGCTTTGATAGCCGATTACGAAAAAGAAATTGCAAATCGACAACCTACACCAGAAGAACTTGAAGCGTACAACAAAGCTAAACTTGTTGAGGCTGAACTCGAAGCAGAAAAGAAAAAACTTTCAGAGCGTGAACAAGCTTTGAAAGATGTTCAAGGCGATTTAGCTGACGGACAAAATGCTACAGCTATGGGTACTGATGCAATCGCTACAGGACAAAATTCACAGGCGTTTGGTACTCGCGCATCAGCTCTAGGACAAGATACTATTGCTTTTGGAACTGATGCCAAAGCTCAAAAGGCAGGCTCTATCGCAATTGGAGCTAATTCAGAAGCTAATGCTCAAGAAAATGATGTCGCAATTGGTAAAGGTTCTAAAACTGCTTTAGTCGTTCAAACACCTAAATCAATCATAGATGGTAAGGAGTATTCATTCGCGGGTTCGGCTCCTGCAAGTACATTTAGCATTGGGTCCTTGGGGAATGAAAGAACTTTAACCAATCTCGCAGCAGGGCAAGTTAATGGCTCTAGCACAGATGCAGTTAATGGCTCCCAATTATTTTCAGTTATTACTGCATTAGAAAGTAATAGTTCGTTAGATCAGTTGAATTTAAAATATAGCGATTTAGATAAAAACCATGTCAATCTTGCAGGAAGTGATGGAACTACCCTATCCAACTTGAATGATGGTGAAATTTCACTGAATAGCAAAGATGCAATAAATGGCGGTCAACTTTTCAATGTGAATGACAAACTAGAAACCAATATTAATATTGTTTCTGGCATTCAGACTGATATTACTAATATTCAAAATTCCGATCTAAAAAGTGTTAAATATAATACTGACAACTCAGCGATTATTTTGACAGGCTTGAATGGAACTAAAATTAGCAATCTTGATGATGGTGTTTCTGATACAGATGCCGTTAATTTACGTCAGTTAAATAATGTGGACCAAAAAGTTGAAGGTTTTAATTCAAACTTAACCACACAAATTACCAATACCAATACCCTTATCGGTACAACTAAAGATCAACTCAATACTCAAATTATCGATACCAACACCCGAATTGATACGACCAAAGATCAACTCAATACTCAAATCATCGATACCAACACTTTGATCGGAACAACCAAAGATCAGCTTAATACTCAAATTTTTAATACAAATACTCTGATCGGAACCACTAAAGATCAGCTCAATACTCAAATTACCGATACCAATACCCGTATTGATACAACCAAAGATCAACTCGCAGCGCAAATTGACACGACCAAAAATGAATTGGTAAATACCGGTTTAAACTTCGTTTCAAATACTGGTCAGGTTGTTAATCGTAAACTAGGTCAACAATTAAGTATTGTCGGTGGTGCAGACGTTGATGAAAGTTTAAGTAGTGCCGAAAATGTCATTACTCGCTCTACTGACAACGGCATTAAAATTGAGTTATTAAAAGATGTAAAATTCGATACAGCAAATATTGGCGGCAATATCCTCAATCAACAAGGCTTGTTCATTGCTAAAGGTCCAAGTATTACGGTTGATGGTGTTAATGCCGGCTCTAAGAAAATCACCAATGTTGCAAATGGTGAGGCTCCTACTGATGCAGTTAATGTAAGTCAGTTGAATAATGTGGACCAAAAAGTTGAAGGTTTTAATTCAAACTTAACCACACAAATTACCAATACCAATACCCTTATCGGTACAACTAAAGATCAACTCAATACTCAAATTACCGATACCAACACTTTGATCGGAACAACCAAAGATCAGCTCAATACTCAAATTATTAATACAAACACTCTGATCGGAACCACTAAAGATCAGCTCAATACTCAAATTACCGATACCAATACCCGTATTGATACAACCAAAGATCAACTCGCAGTGCAGATTGACACGACCAAAAATGAATTGGTAAATACCGGTTTAAACTTCGTTTCAAATACTGGTCAGGTTGTTAATCGTAAACTAGGTCAACAATTAAGTATTGTCGGTGGTGCAGACGTTGATGAAAGTTTAAGTAGTGCCGAAAATGTCATTACTCGCTCTACTGACAACGGCATTAAAATTGAGTTATTAAAAGATGTAAAATTCGATACAGCAAATATTGGCGGCAATATCCTCAATCAACAAGGCTTGTTCATTGCTAAAGGTCCAAGTATTACGGTTGATGGTATTAATGCAGGCTCTAAGAAAATCACCAATGTTGCAAATGGTGAGGCTTCTACTGATGCAGTCAATAAAGGTCAATTAGACGATCTTATTACAAATCAAAATACTATAGATGTTTCGGCTGTAAAATATGACAGCTCGACTAAAGATAGTATTAACCTACAAGGGAAAAATGGAACCACAATCAGCAATCTTAAAGATGGTGTTTCTGATACAGATGCCGTTAATTTACGTCAGTTAAATAATGTGGACCAAAAAGTTGAAGGTTTTAATTCAAACTTAACCACACAAATTACCAATACCAATACCCTTATCGGTACAACTAAAGATCAACTCAATACTCAAATTATCGATACCAACACCCGAATTGATACGACCAAAGATCAACTCAATACTCAAATCATCGATACCAACACTTTGATCGGAACAACCAAAGATCAGCTTAATACTCAAATTTTTAATACAAATACTCTGATCGGAACCACTAAAGATCAGCTCAATACTCAAATTACCGATACCAATACCCGTATTGATACAACCAAAGATCAACTCGCAGCGCAAATTGACACGACCAAAAATGAATTGGTAAATACCGGTTTAAACTTCGTTTCAAATACTGGTCAGGTTGTTAATCGTAAACTAGGTCAACAATTAAGTATTGTCGGTGGTGCAGACGTTGATGAAAGTTTAAGTAGTGCCGAAAATGTCATTACTCGCTCTACTGACAACGGCATTAAAATTGAGTTATTAAAAGATGTAAAATTCGATACAGCAAATATTGGCGGCAATATCCTCAATCAACAAGGCTTGTTCATTGCTAAAGGTCCAAGTATTACGGTTGATGGTGTTAATGCCGGCTCTAAGAAAATCACCAATGTTGCAAATGGTGAGGCTTCTACTGATGCAGTCAATAAAGGTCAATTGGATGATCTTGTTGCAAATCAAAATGCTTTAGATGGCTCTAATGTAAAATATGACAGCTCGACTAAAGATAGTATTAACCTACAAGGGAAAAATGGAACCACAATCAGCAATCTTAAAGATGGTGTTTCTGATACAGATGCCGTTAATTTACGTCAGTTAAATAATGTGGACCAAAAAGTTGAAGATTTTAATTCAAACTTAACCACACAAATT
>NZ_CP015112.1 GCF_001612555.1 Acinetobacter sp. TGL-Y2
TCTGATTTTGATACCCAATTGATATACTTTTGATAACTTTTTGATAGTAAATCAGTAGTAAGTTGATATATACGCCCTTTTTACTGTTTGTTGCTCTAAATTCAGCTGAAAATTTAAGATGGATTTTTGACGATTTTTAGGTATACACCATACGTACCTAGTTAGGATGCAAAAAAAACGATGTTTTTTTCTTTAAAAACAGGACTATATCATGTTGGAAAGAGAGTTTTAAAACGTCACCAAATGTCACAAAACAGATATTAACATTTTGTTTTATATTGAAAAATTTGTCACAGCATTGTCACAACGCCATTTCTATATGAAGCGTAAGATAGACTCCTCAAATTTTAAAATTTTGAGGATCGGCAATGTTTGCAAATGTGTACATTTGATAGATAAGTTAATGTTATAAAAAACGTTTTTTGAAAACATTTTGAAAACATTGCTGTCTAGTAAAGTGCGCTAAAAAGTAGCTGATTTTTTGCGGTACTTTGTGCTGTTTCTTGCATTATTTTACTGATGCCTTTTGGCACAAAGTAACCCGACTTTAGACTCAGGCTCAAGCCTAAATCTAAAGCATCGGGTGACTCTATGAGTGTCTATCGGCTATGCTCTATGCTTCAATGAAAGGGAAGAATATGAGTATTTTTTTGATCCGCCATGCTGAAAGTGAAGCCAATATCAATGGGAAAACACGGTCACATGCTTCAATCGCTTTAAGCGAGAATGGGCATATTCAGGCTCAAAATTTATGCTCTACGCTGCCTAAAATTGATCATGTGATGGTGTCCAAATATTTGCGGACGCAACAAACCGCAGCACCGATCCTTGAAAAATATAATCTTGATTTTGAGGTTGATGAGCACTTGCATGAGTTCAGTTATTTGTCCGAATTTAAGTGTGCCAATACCAATTTGAATGACCGTAAAGCATGGGTGAATGCGTACTGGGAGAAAATGGACTGTCAGCATCGAGATTCTGATGATGCCGAGTCTTTTGAGGATCTCTACCTGCGGGTACAGGCTTTTCATGACAAGCTAAAGACTGTGGCGGAGAGCTATGCTGCAAAAAATTTGGCTGTATTCAGTCACGGACAGTTTTTACAGCTTTTGATTATGCAGATCCAGCAGCCAAGTCTACTAACTAAAGAGCTGATGCAAAAGTTTAGGACTGACTTGGTTCGCCAACCGATTAAAAATACTGAAATTTTTAACTTTACGAAAGTATATAGTGAAACATGAAATACTATTTCATGTTTCACTATTATTTTGGATTGTCTGTGAATCTTTGGCTAATGCGATGGACTTTCGTGCTTCAACATAAAAGAATCTTGATCCTAGTAGGAAAAGTACGTTAAGCCCAAAAATCATAAAACTTTGAATGAGAGGTATAGGCTTTTGTGAATACCAAGTTGCCAAAAAAATAATTAACCCGATGAAGAAAAATAGAAATGATCCTACAAACCAAATAGCCGCGAAGGAATAATTGATTCCTTTTGCTAATCCTCTTGATGGAGTCCATTCAGGAATATGAGGAGGTAAAGTGAAAGTTGAAAGGATTCCTTTAACGAAGAATTTAAACCACATAAGTATACTTTTCTGAGTATTTTTCTTGATTAAATTATTTAATCTAAATAAAACTGAAAACATAATATAAGTGGCGATTAAGTTTACTGTTATAGACTTTAAAATAGGTGAACATTGTTCTAAATAATTTTGAATATCAGGTATATCCACTTCTTTTTCCCCAGAAAAATTCAATTAAGTTGCCACTTAGTTGAGCATAACCGTAACTATCTTGTTTTGTTTGATTGAGAAAGAACTGATGCAGCTAAGGATTTAGTTGTATCGTTGTATTTATCACTTTGTAGCACTTGCGATGCCTTAGTTTCCATTTGACTGCCAGTTTGTTTATCTGAGTTGGTTTGAGATAAAGCTGAGGCTGCAAGTTGTTTCTGAATTGTTGAAGATGACGAGTCACGTAATACATCAGATGCTAATGAACTGATACTGTCTGAAGTCTTCTTAGAGTTTTTTGACATGAATAGCTCCATGAAATTAAAGATAATTTTATGATCATAATAAATATTAATTTCTGGTCAATATTTGTTCTTACTAAGAGCGTCTCAGTTTGTCGCTTAGTTTTAATAATGTTCTCTGTGAGCACTTCGCATAACGCGTATTATGTTAATTTTAGATAATCTTTATGATTCAAAAAAATCCTCTGGTAACTCCGCTTCAGGAATAACGCCTAATTCAACTAAGGCTAAAGAGTTTTCTTGTACTTTTTTCTTCATTTCATTAGATTCATCTGACCAATCCTCATCGAAAACGAGAATAGTCCCTTCATTTAGATCATTATCAACATCGACAATTTTGTAAAGATGAGGCATTAATTTTTCATCTATTTTAATGGGTATATAGCAAATAGAAGTAGTTTCTAACCGATGTGGAAAAACATTGATATCTCCAAAAAAGTAGCTATTTAGATATATGTATTCAAATTTTAATACCTTTAAAAATGCTTCAAAAAGTTCAATAATTTGTTCTGTTTTTAAATTTTTTTTAAACGTCATCATTAAACCGAAACTATCAAAACTAAAGCTAGCATATGATTGTTTTTCTTCTAAGCCATTCCATAATAAGTAGCTTTCTAGATCATCATCCTTTTTAAGATTAAATAGATAGTCTTTGGCAACATCTGAAGGAAATGGATAATCCAAAGGGGCTTTTAAACTAAATTCACTAGCGTTATTCACATACCAATTAGCAAAGATAGGATCAATTTCAGCGATATCGTTAATAAAAATCTCTAAAGCTTTTAATTGAGCACTAATCTCATTTTCGGATGACCCAAATATCTTGTAAATACGAGTACTTAAGAAAAATTCTTTCATTCTGAAATCCTATTCTATAGAGGCATAAATATTGTAGTCACAACTCTACGACTAACTATATCGAAATGGCGTTTAGCAGCTTGTTCATAAAAATACCAATTCAACTTAGCGGTTTTAAAACGATTCTTAACAACTCTTTGGCTTTGAGCTTCCTTAACTAATCCTTTATATACAGAATCTCTAATAAACTCTTTCTTTTTAGGATCTAAAAATTGTTCATAACGGCCTTTTGCTTCAACAAGTATACATTCCATTGGCCATAGGCCATCAAATGAAACTCCAGCTAAGGTCCACTCTTGTATTTCTGTTGTTTGCTTTTTATTTCCTGGAACAAGATATGGAGCTGAAGCCTTAAAGGTTAGAGGGTAACTAGATAAGTTGGCTATTTTAATTTGATATTGAGTATTTATTTCATTGCCCATCGGGCGTTTTATTTGATGTTTATTACCTAGTTGATAAGGCTCACATTTATTACAACGCTGTTGCTTAGTTATATCTTTACTGACTTCTTTAGCTAAAACTATAGCAGCCATACCTTTGGCCGCTTCAGTAGCAATAGTCTTACCTCCTTGTGTAACAACAATCTCTCCAACTCCGGCAGATCGACCACCAGCAGTTCCTAGACCTCGTAAGACTAGCCCCCACATTCTAATTTCCCCTTAATTCATAAAACTCTAAGGTAGACAACAGGTCTTTTCCTCGGAGATTAGATCCATGTTTGGATGTTTAATCCTAATGTAGACACTATTGCTTTAGATTTAAAAAACTTATATCTCGATCTTAAAGATTACTCAGCCTTTGCAAACCAAGTCGATTGGATGAATCACTATATCAATCGAATTGCACCGATTTATCAAAAGCAAAGCCAAGTAGACTCACTGATGAGTCAAAGCTTCGATATTTTTCTTCAAACCAAAAGTGAACACGTGTTTGGTCACATCCCCAATACGCAAAATACAGCTTTAGAATTTAAAGAAATTTCCATCAATTCAGGGTCTATTTAACATAATGGCGATTATGCGAACTCTAATCTTCTTATTCGTATAAAAACAATAACTTAACCATTTTACATAATCTCAAAATACCCCCAAAAGCCGACTTCGACACATGTCGGCGGTTTTTTATCCGCTTTTGATATCTTTCGCCAATCATTTTGGTTAAAAAATACGCTATTTGACTTGTAAGATACAAATATGTGATACATTATTGTATATACAAATTTGAATGCTTTTTATGGAACTGTATTTCGAATGGGATGAGGCAAAAAACCAAAAGAATCAGAATAAGCATGATGTTTCTTTTGAAACGGCAAGCCTGGTTTTTGATGATCCTTTAAGGATATCAATCCAAGATCGACATACCGGTGGTGAAGAACGTTGGCAAACCATTGGTATGGTTAAAGGCGTACTGATGTTATTAGTAGCTCACACCATCTTCGATGAAGATGACTGTGAAATCATACGAATCATTAGTGCAAGGGAAGTAACCAAAGCGGAGCGTAGTCAATATGAGCATGGTTAGATATACACGCAAAGAACTGAATGAAAACTTCAGTGACAAGCAAGATGCTGAAATTAAACGCTTGCTTGCTAAAGGTCCTGTACCAGATGAGCAATTAGACTTATCTGATATTCCCGAAATTACCGACTGGAGCAATGCTGTTCGCCATGGGCAATTCTATCGTCCAGTGAAGCAACAAACCTCTGTTCGCCTTGATGCTGATGTACTGGCATGGTTAAAAGATCAAGGTAAGGGCTATCAGACACGTATGAATAAAATTTTGCGTGAAGCAATGTTAAAAGATTTAAAAAATCATTAATCAAAAATGGGAGCGATAGGCTCCCATTTTTGAATTCGCATAATGCCAATTATGTTAAATGGAAATAATTAGTCTTTATCGCCCAATGCAATTCTTAGCCTATTTAATGTCCCCATTAATGAAATACTAGCTGTTAATTCTACGATTTCTTTCTCGCTAAAGAAGTTAGTTAAATTCTTCCTAATAGTTTCAATATCTTCAGATAAAAAAGTAATTGCTTTTGCAAATTCCAATACTATTTTCTGTTTGTTAGAAAAAGCATTTGAATGTTTATAACCAGGAATTTTATCAATGATATCTTGAGCTATTCCTATATCACGTAATTCTTTTGAATGAAAATTACAGCAATAAGCACAGCCGTTTATTTGAGACACATACAATTCAGCCAAGGCTATAAATTCTGGTTCTATACTTGATGCCCTAATTGATGTGTGCGCTGAATAAAGATGCCCAATAGTCTTTTTAGAAATTTCTTGATAATCCATAAATTTTACTCATAACTTTAGATAGAGAATTATTATTTATTAATAAGTATTGATTGTAAATTAGGCATTTTTTTGTTATCTAGGTATATTTTATATACTTGATGAATCAATGAAAGAGAATATTTCAGGTTGCTCTGTAGAAGAAACTATGGCGATGCTAGGCGGTCGCTGGAGAATGCTTATCATCTCGTTTTTATTTGAAAAAACTATGCGTTTTAATGAATTACGTAAAGCAATACCTAATATATCGCAGAGAATGTTGACCTTAGAGTTGCGCTTTTTAGAGGCGCAAGGATTTATTTTAAGAAAAATTTACGCACAAGTCCCTGTTAAAGTTGAATATTCTCTAACTATGGAAGGTAGGAAGCTAGAAAAATTCACTGAAGCATTGAAAGAGACTGGATTATGGCTGAAATCAAGGTAGGTTTTTAGCCCTGCTAAAATTAACATAATACACCTTATGCGAAATGCGCTCGATAATTTGAGTTAAATCAAGATATTGAGATCCACTAAAAAGCCTAGTTTGAATAAACTGGGCTTTTTAGTGGATCATTCATCCAATATGCCGATTTATTCAGCAATTTGAGATTCTTTTCATTAGCCAGCATAAACAATGCTTCTACCCATTCGGCAGGAAAAATCGGCTTAACCACCCTCTTTTTGGCTGCTCGGGTTCAACGTGTTCCGGCACTGGAATACGCTTATTTTCTGTCTGATCTGGAGTAGTCAATCCGTCATGTTTAGCTTCTGCTGTGTCCGGTTCGGGATTTGTTTTGGCCATGCTTGGTTGCACCGGTTCTTGATCGGTAAACGTAGTCATATTGGCTTGTGGGGGCTTCATTTCAATGAGTGTAAGTAGCGTATCAATACGAGAATTTGCTTTGGCTTCCCGATCTTCTGCTTTTTCTAACTGTTTCTTTAAGAAATCAATCTGATGTTTGAACTCTACAACTGTATTGTCTATGTATTCAGGTGTATCAGTCTTTGATACTGAAGACGTATCAATACGTTTTGAGTGTTTTCCAACAAAAGGCTCGCCATAGACACGAAGTAATTCTGAAAAGTCGATAGATCCATCATGATCACGACTTAATACCCCGTTTTTTATATCTTTATAGAGTGTAGCTCGAGATTTTTTATACAGTGTTGCAGCATCACTAACACTGTATTTTGTACTTGTTTTCATAGTGTATTACTGTGTATTTTTGATACGTATTAAAGAATACACTAAGTGTATTCTTTAATACATTCAAGGCTTGAGGCCTAAGTTCTGTAAGTAAGGTAAAAATTGTTTTTGCTGTTTCGGATCTCTAAGCATTTCTTTAATTTTTGATGCTAATGCCTCATAACTTTCACCCTGATCAGCTAAATGGGAAAGTTCATGTAGCCGAGATAGTTGATTACCGAACATATTGATCTGAGCATCTGTCAGTTTGTAAAAGTCTCTAGATGCATCTGTATTCTTCTGGCTAATAGCTTGAGTCTTTTCTTTAAATGAAAAAAGAATATGAGTAACCTTACGTCCTGTTTTCTTCTGTTCATACGTTACTTTCAAAGGACTGTATTCATTTATTTGATCTACTGCCGTATCAATTACTCGTTTTTTGAAATCTGCGAATAATGGATACTTTTTACCAAGCTCTAACATTGTTCTTAAGTTATCGACAGATATCTCACGTTTACCTATTTGTCGATATTGCACAAGTAACTCGTAAATACGGATAGCATATGCACTATTGATTCCTGCAATGTCTGAGAGCGCATATTTAGTAAATTCTCTGCTTAAATTAGAGATGAAAGGGAGTATCGGTTTTGAAAACCGAATGCCAATTACACTTTGACTATCCAAAAATTGGATTTCTTGCACCCATCGCATTTTTATAGATTTGTCGTCAATACTGAGGTTAATAGACCTTTCATAGAGTCTATTAATTCCTTCCTTTAGATCTCTATATGCCGTTTTCTCATGTACCCCTAAGAGCTGTAGTTCACTAACACTCACAGGATAGAGTTCATCATCGGTAATAGGTTGATTCTTTGGAATACGTGAGATAGCAGCCAAGACAATTCGTTGCTCTACGGCACTTAATTGATACGATGCTTCTATAACTTGGTTTGATTTTACAACGTGATTTTTATTCAAAACAAAACCATTAATTTTTAATATATGACAAATATATACTTGTCATAGTTGGTAGTCAATCCGTCATAGTTAAGTAGTCAATCCGTCATAGTTGGTAGTCAATCCGTCATAGTTGGTAGTCAATCCGTCATAGTTAAACTCTGGAATCCTTTCTATATAAGCATTTCAGAGGACTTAAAAGATTTAAAAGATTTAAAATATAATTAAAAAGGTAAATATGAAAAATTGCCCTATGTTTTCGCTATGCTCAAACTCTATTGAACTTCGCTTTCGCTCAGTTCTAAGGGGCAATTTTTAGTAAATATCGGATGTGACTGAAATATTAAAAAGCAAAGTCAAAAGCAAGAATGAATTCGCTACGCTCATAAAGCTTTTTTACTCGCTATGCTCGATCTAGGCTCAATTTTCTGCATGTGATTTACGCTTCACAGCCTAAAAAGCTGTTTTTCAGGGAGTCTAGGCGCGAATTTTAGTGGTTCGCTCGTAGACACTCGCTCTGTAAAATATTGATATATTTAATAATTAAGTATCGGAAAATGTCCATACATTATAAATAATTAAAACCTAAATTTGTCTGATTAATCATAAAGTTCTGTTTTGATGTGCCTAATCAGAGGCTTTTTTAGAAAAAAATAGTCAAATCTTATAAAAAGCTATCTAAAAAAGGACGCAATGTAGTATGTCTATAAAACATCGGAAAATGTCCACATATAGCCTTCAAACCCTTTCACATAAAGAGTTTGAAGGCTATATAAAATGATTAATATTAGTTCTAATAAAAATTAAAGAGTTAGATAACATGCCTGTATTTAAGCCTATTTTGCGATTTAAGCCTGTTTATATGTTTAGCTTAGGATTCCCAGTATTTTTCTAAAAGAAGGCCTTGTGCTCAATTTGGTGACGTTTTACGGCTATTTTATTTATCTTAAGCCAACATTTTGATTAGATCTAAATAACTCTTCCGTTTCCTTTTGGACTGCTGCCTTGTGTTCAGGTGAACCAAACACATAATCGTTCGTACTGCTGTCAGATTTGATGGGATCTTGAGAAGTCTCAATCTGTTTTTCTACTTTGGACATATGTGAGTTTTTGTACCGTGCCAAATAAACAGAAAATTGTTTGATGCTCAAAACCAGCCCATAGTCTTTTTCTAAAATTGCGGTCACTTCTTCATAAGAATACCCCTGTTCTCTGAGTTCAAAAATCTGGGGCAGAAGTCGGATAAAGGCTTTAGATTTGATTTTGGGTAGCACGTTTTTAGTTTCCAGTTAGATTTTCTATTTTGATAGTAAATTGTTAGTGCTTTGATTGCAAATTGATATATTTTCAGTAGTGAGTA